>JQID01000112.1 GCA_000770645.1 Desulfosporosinus sp. Tol-M | reverse complement strand
TTGTGTTAGGGATACTGTGACTGTGTTTAATTATAGCCGTTGTGATCATTGTTCGTATGTTTTCTGTGCTAAACATCCATATTAAAAGAGAACCTCTCATATATTCAAATTCAGAGTTGACCTTTTGAGGAAAAGGTTAACGGATTGGGGTTCTTGGCTTATTATAAAGGAGGTTTAGCCGGTGCGTTCTGATGAAACGACTTCCCCTGAGGAAAATAATAATGGTTCTTTATCTAATCTAAAAGACATAGGACAAATTAAAATGCCTGGTGTGGATGAAAGGATTTTTTGTTTGACTATCATTGGACAAATCGAAGGCCATCTAATTCTGCCTGCCCAATCCAAGACTACTAAATATGAGCATGTTATCCCCCAGTTGTTGGCGGTTGAGCAAAATCCTAAGGTTGAAGGGATATTTGTCATTTTGAATACGGCAGGTGGCGATGTCGAGGCAGGATTGGCGATTGCTGAAATGCTCTGTAGTTTAAATAAACCTTCTGTTTCACTAGTTCTTGGTGGCGGTCACAGTATTGGAATCCCTATTGCAGTCAGTTGTACAAAAAGCTTTATAGCGCCAACCGGAACAATGACTATTCACCCGATTCGGTATACTGGTTTAGTAATTAACGGGCATCAGCAGTTTGATTATTTGCAAAAAATGCAACAACGGATTGATCAATTTATTTATTCACATTCGCAAATAAGCAAAGAAAAATTAGAACATTTTATGTTCAACACTGGCGAATTAGCCCAAGATATTGGAACAATTCTAATAGGACAAGAAGCCGTTGATTCTGGATTAATTCAGGCTGTAGGAGGAGTGAAGGAAGCATTTAAAGAACTCAACAACTTAATAACTCAACTTTCCCAGCCTCTATCCTGAAAATACAATCTATTTTCATCCTTTGATGGTGCCGCCGGGCGGCATGGGTGTCTTTTTAGGGAATAAAACCACAGTAAATCACAGAAAATGAGGCTTTAAACAACAAGAAAACCGCCAAAAATGGTATAGTAGAAATAGCAACAAACCCGATAATACCAGCACTTTGGAGGTTTCCTAAATTTAGTTTATCATTTATAGTTTATTAAGTTTCAAGACCCCCACTTCTATAAGTGGGTGGGTTCTTCGTAACTTCAGGTGGGGTAGAGTCCCCATCTGAAGCCTCGATGTTCAGCTTTAGCGTAAGCGAGTTCACTGATGCCCTCTACTTATTTGAAATATTATATAACATATTCCAAGTACACTTAATAGCCCACCTAGCCAAGGACCTATTTTTCTATTTAGTTTACTAATTTCCTCTGAGTCCACGCGAGACCCAAAGACTTGTGCTAATCCTAATGCGGAAATAGACATTGTTCGTAGTATTGAACTATTCAATATTACGCCTGCTATGACTAGACCTATTACTATAAATACGGTTATATTTCTTGCTATTATGAAAAATCTATCATTGTCCATTTGATTATTACCTTGGGTACATGGAATATCACTTGTCAATTCCCAGATAAAACCTCCTCTCTTAAAAAATGTAGTAATGAAGTAGCCTTCTATACTTATCCTTCAATCCCTTTCGATTCCAATAATAATGGTTTTGCGACAAATTTTGCATGACCCGAGTTTTTGACCGCATAATACACAAGTATGTGAAAGGGTTTCGAATGTTTACTATGGACTGGCCCTAGTTAAGTATATATCATGAAAAAAAAGGAAAACGTTTTCCTTTGTGGAATTCATACAGTGTGAGTGTAACAAATAAACAAGTTTGGAGGATTGTACTGTGGCGATCACAAAAAAACGCCGCAATAAGAATACGCTGGTGAACACGAGAGCAAGCACCTTAAAAGAGACAATACGCAATGAAGTCATTGGAGTTTTTGTGGTTGGAATGGCTTGCTTAGGACTTGTCGCGCTATTCTCCGAAAGGAGCGGCGTGGTCGGTAGAGAAATTGAACAGCTTCTAAAAGTTCTGGCTGGGGGCGGACGGGTCTGGATTCCCATAATGGTGGGAGCCTGGGGTCTTGCTTATATGAACCAGCGTATTCCCCGTTTGGGAGCCAAAGTCGTAGGGGCAATCCTTCTATGGCTTGTTTTTCTTGGGCTCCTTCACCTGCAGTTACAGGGCATAGAGGCATTTTCCAGGACTGATCTTATTAATGAAGGGAAGCGTGGACACGGTGGCGGGATTGTCGGCGCCGGGGTTACGGCCCTGTTAATTACATCGATCGGTATACCCGGGGGTTACGTCGTTTTAATTATGGGTGCTTTTATGGGGGCTCTACTGATCACAAACCGCTCTTTGATCCGCGGAGTACAGGAAGTTAATCAAGTGGGAAAAGAATTAGGGCTATGGATGAAACACCAAATGCACGATTTTATTAACGTGGTGAAGAATTCTGGAGGCGAGAATTCCGGAGACAAGGATTCTGTTTCGCAGGTTAATCTGGAAGCAGAGGATAAAACGCCAAAGAAAAAAGGGACTCCGCCAAAGCAACTAACACTTGCTCTGGACCCTGATGTTGTCGATCGACCACTTGTCATCAAAACTCTTGAAGACCAAGATGATCTTCCTATCGATCCTAACGTACCGAAGGGACAGTTAGGGTTTGAAAAAATGCACAGAGGAGTGCACGATACGATTATTCCACCCGGGAAGGTGACTAGTACACCTATTTCTCGCCAGACACGTGAAGATGGGAATTTTCAGCTTCCTCAGGCCACGTTATTAGATAAAGCTTTAAAAGTTAAAAATCCCAGACTTAATAAGGACTTAGCCGATAATGTGAAAATCCTGGAAGAAACGCTGGGGAGCTTCGGTGTGAAGATAAAAGTGACCCAGGTTACGCAAGGACCTACCATTACACGGTATGAAGCACAACCTGCTCCGGGTATAAAAGTTAGTAGAATAACAAATCTGGCCGATGATATTGCGCTAAGCTTAGCATCTGCTGATGTACGTATTGAAGCACCCATTCCCGGGAAATCAGTCGTAGGTATTGAGGTGCCTAATATAGAAATAGCTATGGTTCATTTTCGAGAAGTCCTGGAAACACCGGAATATCTAGGTGCTACGAGTAAGTTGGCGTTGTGTTTAGGTAAAGATATTACGGGGACGCCAGTAATTGTAGATTTAACGAGAATGCCCCATCTTTTGATTGCGGGGGCTACAGGCTCCGGAAAATCTGTGTGTATTAATACTCTAATTCACAGTATCCTATTTAAGGCTCGCCCGGATGAAGTAAAGTTTTTATTGGTTGATCCTAAAAGGGTTGAATTGGCTAACTATAACGGGATTCCTCATCTGATAGCACCTGTTGTGACGGATCCCAGGAAAGCAGCCGGGGCATTAAAGTGGATCGTGACTGAAATGGAGACTCGTTATGAACTGTTTGCAGCTGCCGCAGTTAGAGACATCGTCCGTTACAACTTCCTGCGTTCTCAGGATAAGAAGGAGGAGCATCCCCCGTTACCATATGTAGTGGTGATCATTGATGAGTTAGCTGATTTAATGATGGTTGCACCCGGTGATGTCGAGGATGCGATATGCCGCTTGGCTCAAATGGCTCGTGCTGCAGGGATTCATCTGATTATTGCGACGCAGCGCCCTTCAGTTGACGTGATCACAGGGATAATTAAAGCAAACATACCTTCCCGAATTGCCTTTGGGGTTTCGTCTCAAACGGATTCAAGGACCATTCTGGATATGAACGGCGCAGAAAAACTATTAGGTCGTGGAGATATGCTCTATTATCCCATGGGCGCGAGTAAGCCGCTGCGCGTACAGGGATGTTATTTGGGCGATAAAGAAGTGGAAAATGTTGTTACATTTTTACAAAATCAGGCTAAACCTGAGTATCAGGAAATCCCTAACATGGATATAGGGAATGCTAAAACAGAAGATCCGGAAGATGAACTCTTTTATCAGGCGGCGCAGCTTTTTATAGAAGGCGGAACCGCTTCGGTCTCTCTTTTACAGCGCCGTTTACGTATTGGGTATACGCGGGCGGCTCGCTTAATGGACTTTCTCGAGGAGAAAGGGGTTGTCGGGGGATATGAAGGCTCAAAACCGCGGGAGGTTCTCATGACAAGAGGACAGTTCGAGTTGAAGTTTGGCCAATGGAGAGATGAACTTGCACACTAGTTGCATTATACGGCGTTAGCATTTATGATTAGATAGGCAGAATGTTGTCAAATTTGGAAGGAATTTAGCATGATAAAGGAGATTAATGTTCAAGACCTGAAGACCCTGGATCACCCGATTCTTGTCGATGTGCGCTCAGAGGGGGAATTTGCCGAAGCAACACTTCCGGGTGCGGTCAATCTTCCTTTGTTTGATAACCTGGAACGTGCTCAAATTGGCACAACATATACACAAACTACACCTGGTTTGGCCCGTGAACTGGGCTTAAGGATAATTAGCCCAAAACTTCCGCAATTAGTCAAAAAGCTGGAGAAGCTATCGAAAAGTGGGCCTCTTGTACTTTTCTGTTGGCGAGGCGGAACGCGAAGTAAGTCGCTGGCGACGGTTGTTGACTTAATGGGCATCCCAGTATACCGTTTGCTGGGGGGGTATAAAGCATATCGCAAGCAAGTACTTGAGTATTTTCAAACTAAACTTCCCTTTCAGGTTGTGGTACTTTGTGGAAATACAGGAGTGGGAAAAACCGAACTTTTGGGAAAGCTGCGGAGAGAAGGATATCCTGCGATTGACCTTGAGAAACTCGCCAATAATCGCGGGTCCGTCTTTGGCGAAATTGGACTGGGAAATCCCCCGTCCCAAAAAAAATTCGAAGGATTATTATATGAGGAACTTATAGCGTTAAGCAAATTTTCGTATATTATTTTAGAATGTGAGAGTAAAAGAATTGGTAGAGTAACCCTACCCATTAATTTAAATACAGCTATGCAAGAGGGAAAACAAGTCCTCCAATATGATTCTTTGGAAAATCGCATCCAACGCTTGTTAACGGAGTATACCTCAGTGCCCAATGCACTTCATGAGATCGGGGTTGCGTTGGAGAGACTGATTAGAACGTTGGGCCATGTGAAAGTTCGAGAATTACGTACCTTGTTGGAAACAGGCTGTTTGGACTTCTTTACCGAGCGATTACTTGTCGAGTATTATGACAAACTATATGCCTATTCAAATGAACCAAGTTCAGATTATGCGTTTTATTTGAATTATCTGGAACCGGAGAAGGCATTAAGGGAGTTGGGAGGCTATCTTGATTCCATGAGTTTCAGGGTATTTGGTTTGAGCTGATGGTGAGAAAAGGGGGTCTTATCAATGGCAGGAGAAGGAAAAATACTCCAGGCCGCTAGAGAAGAAAAACAATGGAGTTTTACGGATACTGAGGAAATAACTAAGATCCGTGTGCGTTATATTCAGGCCCTTGAAGAGGAAAAATATGAAATACTCCCCGGAACAACTTATGCCAGGGGGTATTTACGAACCTATGCAAAACAATTGGGCTTAAATCCGGATGAAATTATCGCACTCTATAACTCTTCAGCGACGCCTGAGCCTGTCCCTGTTTTTGAATCACCTAATACACTGGTAAAGGTTCGTCCTCTTTGGGTCAAGCCGGCATTCCTGGGGAGTATGGCGGTTTTGATTATTGTGTTGGTAATCGCTTTTGCTTTAAGCAAGTCTGGGAACAATCCCGTAGATCCGTACGCTCCGCCAGCTTTGCCAAGTGCACCGCAAACTGAGGAGAATACGCCATCACCAAGTGTCCCGGCAGTTGCTGCCCCAGAACCAGAAAACGTTGCAGACCCGACATTGGATGGCTTAACCGCACAGTTGGTTTTCACCCAAGATTGTTGGATGGAGATCAGAATAGACGAGCAGCTTCCTTTTCAGGAACTGTTCCGTGCCGGTGCAACTAAAGAACTCAAAGGTACAAACAAAATCGAATTTGTTCGAATAGGAAACGCAGCAGGCCTTTCGGTAACATTAAACGGCCAGATACTATCAAGTTTTCAGGACGGGGGTAAAGTTGTTAATAATATTGTTCTAACTCATGATACTATAAAGACGCAATAAGTTTTATATAAAGGAGCGTTTATTTTGGCTAAAGATAGTTCATTTGATATTGTTTCCAAGGTTGATATGCCGGAAGTAAATAATGCCGTTCAGCAGGCTCAGAAAGAAGTCGCCAATCGGTTCGATTTTAAGAACAGCAAATCATCCATTAAGCTTGAGGCAGATAAGATAGTTCTAATCTCCGATGACGACTTCAAATTGAGTAACGTTGTCGACATTCTGGAAGGTAAACTGGTTAAGCGCGGGGTTTCCTTGAGAGCTTTGGAGTACGGAAAGGCACAAAAGGCGGCAGGGGACACAGTTAAGCAGGAAATTAAACTGCTGCAGGGGATTACCCAAGAAAAGTCAAAGTTGATGATCAAGGTCCTTAAAGACAGTAAAATAAAAGTAGTTAGTTCCATACAAGGCGATGAGATTCGGGTGACCGGTAAAAACAAAGATGACCTTCAAGCGGTTATTACCTTACTTCGGAAGGAAGACTTCGGTATCGAACTACAATTTATCAACTATCGATAAAGAGGGGTTGCCCCTCTTTTCGCTTATCCCCACTTATCCCTCACTTATAGAAGAGGACTCTTAGTGGCGGTTAGCCGGCGGATAAGATTCGCGTTGTGTTTAAACAGAAAGGTGAGAATATTGGAATCTGCGTTCGCGAAATATATGCCCATAAATCGAACGGATATGGAGGCGCGAGGATGGGATGAACTGGATTTTCTCCTAATTACCGGCGACGCCTATGTAGATCATCCGAGCTTTGGCATAGCCATTATTGCTCGTGTCCTGGAAAAACATGGTTTCCGGGTGGGGATTTTGGCTCAGCCCGTTTGGAAGGATCTCCGGGCTTTTCGAGTCATGGGGAAACCTCGTCTGGCGTGTTTGATATCCGGAGGGAATCTCGATTCCATGGTTAATCACTATACGGCGACCAAAAAGAAGCGGCATAAGGACGCCTATTCTCCTGGAGGAAAGCCAGGGCTTCGTCCTGACCGAACAACAATAGTTTATTCAAACCGCGTACGGGAAGCGCTGCCGGGTGTTCCTGTAATTATCGGGGGAATTGAGGCTTCCTTGAGGCGTTTTGCCCATTATGATTACTGGAGTAATGACGTTAGGCGCTCCATTCTACTCGATAGTCAAGCAGACTTACTTGTCTTTGGGATGGGAGAAAAGGCGATTGTTGAGGTCGCCGAACGTCTGAATAACGGGGAAGCGATAGAGCAGATCACAGATGTCAGGGGGACTATGGTGCCTTTGACTGGGGAAAGTGTGCCGCAAGATACGCTTATTCTGCCAAGCTATGAGGACGTTGTTTCAGATAAGGGAAAATATGCGCAGGCTTTTTGGGTGCAATATCAGCAGCAGGACGCTATTCATGGCAGGGCCATGTATCAAGCACACGGGCGCAAAGGTGTGTTGCAAAACCGGCCTGCTCTTCCTTTAACACACGCGGAAATGGATACAGTTTATGCCCTGCCTTTCGTGGGAACGTATCATCCGTTTTATGAAGCCCAAGGAGGAGTCCCTGCTATTGAAGAAGTGGAATTTAGCCTTACCAGCGTCAGAGGATGTTATGGAGCATGCTCATTTTGTGCATTAACATTTCATCAGGGGCGAATTGTGCAAAGCCGAAGTGCCGAATCGATTATTCGGGAAGCTAAGAAGATGACTGGGAATGATCGTTTCAAAGGATATATTCACGATGTAGGGGGTCCCACAGCCAATTTTCGTCGACCGGCGTGCAAGGAGCAATTAACTAGGGGAGCTTGTTCACATAAACAATGTCTTTTTCCTAAGCCGTGTGATCAACTTGAAAATGATCTTGAGGAATACCTGGATCTTTTACGCCGTTTGCGTAGTTTGCCGAAGGTAAAGAAGGTGTTCGTTCGTTCCGGTATCCGTTATGATACCGTATTAGCGGACCGCAAGTCTGGTTTTATACGTGAGCTCTGTGAGCACCATGTCAGCGGCCAATTGAAAGTCGCTCCGGAACATGTCAGTGAGAAAGTTCTGCGTCTCATGGGCAAACCCGGGAAAGCCGTGTACGAAAAATTTGTGCGGCAGTTCCGTGCGGCCAATGAAGAACTGGGGAAAGAACAATATCTCGTCCCCTATTTGATGTCTTCTCACCCTGGCAGTACTATGAAAGAAGCCGTTGAGTTGGCGGAATATGTTCGAGACATGGGTGTTAATCCAAAACAAGTCCAGGATTTTATCCCAACGCCGGGAACACTCTCGACCTGTATGTATTACACCGGTTTAGACCCCCGGACCATGAAGCCGGTCTATATTCCACGCAGCATACGTGAGAAGACTATGCAGAGGGCGTTAATTCAGTACCGGAGTCCTGGAAATCATGAGTTAGTGGAAGAAGCCTTACGTTTAGCTCATCGTGAGGATCTAATTGGGTATGGGCCTAAATGTCTTATTCGACCGAGAAAATATGTGCGCGCAGACCCGTTAGAAAAGGAAAGTAAGCCAAGTAAGGGACGAGTGAGAAGATCAGGCATAAAGAGCAGGGGTATCGTCGGCAAAGAGGCGCAGAATATAGGCGTACGGAGCAAAGATGCGGCGTATACGGATGTACAGAATAATGGGGCACAGGGCAAGAGTGCTCCAAAAAAGGAAAAAAGACGATACGGGAGTGGCCGCGATAAAACTCCATAAGGGCTAAAGAAAACATTAAGGTAAGATCGATTTCCTGTAAATGAGGGTTATTGCCCCGTGTGTTGTTTTATTTCGTTTCATCCAAACAATTTGAGTTGTGCTATAATGGTCATGCAGGCAATATGAACAAATTATACTTGGGCACTTATTGATCATGGGACCCTGGAAGAAACATGATCATTGATTATCTGATTATTTATGCAGGTTATTTGCTGCCAGGTTGATGTACGACTGGAAAGGAAAATATAAGACAATGGCGCAGTATTATCCAATATTTATAGACTTAACAGCCCAGCCGGTTCTGGTAGTCGGAGGAGGGACCGTGGCTTTACGCAAAGTTCAAACCCTCCTGCAGCATGGCGCTTATGTGCGTGTTGTCTCCCCCCGGCTGGTTCCTGAGCTTAAAGAATTGATTGACGATAAGACATGTTTTTGGTTAAAGAAAGACTATTCGACAGAAGATATACAAGAGGCAATTCTTGTGTTTTCATGCACTGAAAAAGAGGAAGTTAATGTTCAAGTTGCTAATGATGCCAACGCTCAGCATCGACCGGTAAATGTCGTGGATGACCCGGAAAAATGCAGTTTTATTGTTCCGTCAATTATGGAACGGGGGGATTTGAAAATAGCTGTGTCGACAGGAGGAAGCAGCCCCATCGTAGCGCGGCAGGTCCGCGTAGAGTTGCAAGCTCTGTACGGTCAGGAGATGGCTGAGTATCTTACCCTACTTAAAACCTGGCGAAGCCTTGTTAAGCGCAGTTTACCGTCCGAAAAACGGAGTATCTTTTGGCGACGGGTCACGGATGGCGAAGTGAGGGAACTCATTAAAGCTCAGCGGTTAACCGAAGCGGAAGGAGTGATTGAAAAGTGTTTCCAGTCGCTATTGGACTAAATCATCGAAGCGCGCCAGTTGAAATACGCGAAATAATGAGCTGTCATCCCTCCCGAATGCCGGAGGTTTTAAGAAAACTCAAAAGCTATCCCGGACTTCAAGGGGTTGTAGTTCTCAGTACCTGCAATCGTACGGAGGTCTATGCGGCAACAACAGATGTGGAAATTGGAATATATTCCATCAAGAAATTTTTAGCCAGCCACCATGGAATCGAGGAAAACGTTCTTGAACAATACCTGTATGCGCACACCTTGTATGACGCAGTGCGCCACTTGTATCGTGTCGCCTCAGGGTTGGACTCGATGGTGCTGGGAGAGACTGAAATTCTTGGACAGGTTGCTAACGCTTATCAACAAGCGTGTGAGGCGGAGGTGACGAACAAAGCGATGAATATACTTTTCCAGAACGCTTTAGCTGTGGGAAAACGTGTACGCACCGATACCCGGATTGATCAGCACCCGGTTTCCATCAGTTATACGGCAGTAGAACTTGCCAAACAACAATTTGGAGAACTCCAAGGTAAAAGGATTTTAATTATGGGTGCCGGAGAGATGAGCACCCTCACTGTCAAACACTTAGTTGCCGCAGGAGCTAACACCGTTTTGGTGTCGAATCGCTCCTATGAAAAAGCTGCACTCCTGGCCAAGGAATGTTCCGGGCAAGCGGTACGTTTTGATGATCTGGATCAGTACCTTCAAGAAGTGGATATAGTTATTTCTGCAACGGCTTCGCCTCATTTTATGTTAAGGCCGGAACGCATACAGGAGATAATGAAAACACGTAAGGAACGCCCTATGCTTCTAATTGATATTGCGGTGCCGCGCGATATTCACCCTGATGCAGGTAAAATACCTTTTATAACCCTATTTGACATTGATGATTTGCGTGGAGTAGTTGACCGCCATCATCAAGAACGAGAAATAGCAGCAGTAAACGCGGAAAAAATTATTGAAGAGGAAATGCTGATTTTCCTTAAATGGCATAATTCCTTGTTTGTTGTGCCAACGATTCTGGCTTTACAGCAACAAGGGCAAAAAATTAAAGAGTTGCAACTTGAGCGAGCGTTAGAACATTTAAAGGGGTTAACTCCAAAACAGGAAAAGATCGTCCGTTCTATGGCCAATTCCATCGTCAATCAGCTCTTGTACATACCCATCACAAATCTTAAGGAGTATGCTACGACGACCCAAGGACATCTTTATACTGAAATCTTGCAAAACCTTTTTGATTTGGATGTTGAAGAAGAAACTAAGCGACCGGCTAAAATATTAGACCAGCATTTGGGATACGTGCATCACGGGAGGGCATAAGTAAAAATGAGGACCATCAGGATTGGAACTCGTGACAGTCAATTGGCGATGTGGCAAGCTAAGTGGGTAAAAACTCAACTTCATTTGTTATACCCTAACCTTGAATTTAAACTTGTTCCGATAAAAACTAAAGGGGATAAAATTATGGATGTTCCCCTTTCTAAGATTGGGGACAAAGGATTATTTACGAAGGAATTAGAACAGGGACTTTTATCGCATGAGCTTGATATGGCAGTCCATAGTCTCAAGGATATGCCAACCTTGTTACCAAGTGGGTTGACGATTAGCTCCTATTGTCAAAGGGAGGAGCCAAGGGATGTCTTTCTCAGTAAAAATGGAATTCCTCTTGAAGAATTGCCCGCCGGGGCGATCATAGGCACAAGTAGTCTACGTCGCAAATCACAGCTTAAACATTATCGCCCGGATTTTGACTTTATGGATTTGCGTGGGAATCTTCAAACGCGCTGGAAGAAGTTAACTGAGTCCAATATGGATGGGATTGTACTTGCTGCTGCCGGTGTGAAACGGCTGGGGTGGGAGGATCGAATCACTCAAATTCTGTCAGAAAATTTGATGCTTTCGGCAGTTGGCCAGGGGTCGATTGCTATTGAAATAGTTGCGCAGCGAACGGATATTCAGGAGTTATTATCTCAGCTAAATCATTTGGAGACTGAACAAGCGGTGCGTGCGGAACGTGCTCTCATGCGCCAACTTGAAGGCGGCTGTCAGGTCCCCATTGGTGCTTTAGCCCAAGTGGTAAAGGGACAGATTATTCTTCGAGGGATGGTAGCGAGTTTAGATGGGGTTCGCTTGATTAAAGCAGAAGCCGTAGGTACTGATCCTGAAGCGGTGGGCAGCGAGCTTGCCAATCGGCTGGTTGAGCTTGGGGCTGCCGAGATATTAGCTGAGATCAGATGATTGATAGGAGTGTTCGGTTTGATTAAGGGATATGTATATTTAGTGGGTGCCGGTCCGGGAGACCCGAAGTTGATAACCATTAAAGGGTCAGAGTGTATTGCGAAAGCGGATGTTCTAGTCTATGATCGTTTAGTTTCACGGCGCCTCTTAATGTTAGCCCGCCCGGAGTGTGAACTGATCTATGTGGGAAAATCACCGGATCGCCACACGCTTCGACAAGAAGAAATCAACCAATTACTTGTGGCTAAAGGCCTGGAAGGAAAAATCGTTACCCGCCTCAAGGGCGGGGATCCTTTTGTTTTTGGTCGGGGAGGCGAGGAAGCGGAGGCATTAGTGGAAGCAGGCGTTCAGTTTGAAGTTGTACCGGGCATCAGCTCAGCGATAGCCGTTCCAGCCTACGCCGGTATCCCGGTGACGCATCGGGATTTAACAACTT
Source organism: Desulfosporosinus sp. Tol-M (assembly GCA_000770645.1). Classification (GTDB taxonomy): domain Bacteria; phylum Bacillota; class Desulfitobacteriia; order Desulfitobacteriales; family Desulfitobacteriaceae; genus Desulfosporosinus. The sequence continues at coordinate 37,718 of JQID01000112.1, read as the reverse complement.
CGTTTGCGGTGATCACGGGACATGAAGATCCCCAAAAAAATGAATCAACCATTCACTGGGACCATCTCGCGCAATTGCAAGGGACGCTGGTTTTCCTTATGGGTATGCAAAACCTTCCCCTAATTGCGCAAAAGCTGCTGGAAAATGGGCAAAAGCCTGCGACCCCGGTGGCCATAATTCAGTGGGGCACCAGGCCGGAACAATCTACGCTTGTCGGTCAACTGGATACTATTGCCAGAGAGGTTCAGGAACAGGGATTTTCGAATCCAGCCATAATTATCGTGGGGGAAGTAGTCTCTTTGCGGGAAAAACTCCGGTGGTTTGAAAAGAAACCACTGTTTGGGCAGCGGATAGTAGTGACACGCGCACGCCATCAGGCGAGTGAGTTGTCTCAGGCGATTGAAGCGTTGGGAGGAGAAGCCTGGGAATTTCCAACCATTGAAATTGCTCCTCCAACGGATAGCTCTAATTTATTGAATGCGATTTATAACCTGCCAGTTTTTCAATGGCTTATCTTCACGAGCGTTAATGGGGTGGAAGCGTTTTTCGCCGAACTTAAGAAGCAAGAACTGGATGTCCGCGATCTGGTGGGCGCAGAAATTGTTGCGATTGGTCCGGCAACACAAGCTGCCCTGGAAAAAAGAGGGATACATATTGGCTATATGCCGGAAGAATACCGCGCGGAAAAAATTGTTGAAGGTTTAGCAAAGCGGGTGGTATCTGGGCAAAGAGTATTGCTGGCAAGGGCTGAAGAGGCAAGAAATATTTTGCCGGAATCCCTAAAGGCTATGGGTGTGGAAGTTTGGGATGTGCCGGTTTATAAGACGGTAACCGGCGGAGCTAACCGTGAAGAATTGCAGCATATGCTGCGCGCTAAGGAGATCCATGCGGTTACCTTTACCAGTTCTTCAACCGTGCGCAATTTTGTCACGCTCTTGGATGGAGATCTTTCCTTGCTGGAGGGTGTCCTGCTCTATTCTATCGGACCGATCACCAGTGCGACAGCCCGGGAACTTGGTCTGCAGATTTTCAAAGAAGCAGCAGAGTACACAATCAGTGGATTGGTCGAAGCCTTACTGGAGGGAAATAATCATGATTAGTGTCACCAAGCTTTTATTTGATACCGAATATTTCGGAGACTCTTTGCGCTATAACAAACACTCTCACGGTGCACGGAACGGAACGACTATAGATTCAGGTCCTGTTGTCGTCTGGAATTCGACCAAGACGTGTAACTTAAAATGTGTCCACTGTTATATGGAGTCAGACTCTCAAAAATATCAAGGGGAAATGACCACGGAGGAAGCGAAGCGTTTTATCGATGACCTGGCGGAGTTTAAATCACCGGTTCTTCTTTTCTCCGGAGGCGAGCCGCTGATGCGACCCGACTTTTTTGAACTTGCCGAGTATTCAATTTCGAAAGGGCTACGGGTCACGCTTTCGACCAATGGTACACTGATTACGCCTGAAGTTGCCAGGCGCATAAAAGACATGGGGATCTCCTATGTCGGGATCTCACTTGATGGGCTGGAAGATGTCAATGACAAGTTCCGGGGTAAAAAGGGAGCCTTTAAGGCGGCCATGAAAGGAATTCAAAACTGTATAGCCGTAGACCAACGGGTAGGACTGCGTTTTACAATTAATCACCATAATATTCAAGAACTGGACAGGATATTTGATTTCATCGAAACAGAGGATATTGATCGCGTTTGCTTTTACCATCTGGTCTATTCGGGCCGGGGTAACCGCATGATTGCTGAAGATGTGACGTTGGAAGAATCACGGCTGGCGATGGATACGATTATTCGCCGAACCCGGGATTTTGAAGCGCGCGGCTTGAAAAAGGAAATCCTGACCGTCGATAACCATTGCGATGGAGTGTACATGTATATCCAAGCTTTAAAAGAAGATCCGGCCAGGGCTGAGAAGATCAAGGGTCTTATCGGATTCAATGGGGGAAACCGTTCGGGTATTGCCTTTGGAGAAGTTGATCCGCAAGGAAATGTGCACCCTGATCAGTTTACCCAGCATATCTCGTTTGGAAATATCCGGGAACGTAAAATCGGGGAGATCTGGACAGATGTTTCACACCCCATTATGGCCGGACTAAAAGACCGCAAACCCTTGCTCAAAGGACGGTGCGCGGCTTGTCAATACCTGGACATGTGTAACGGTAATTTCCGGACACGTGCGGAAGCCGTCACCGGAGATTTCTGGGAGTCTGATCCGGCTTGCTATTTGACGGACGAAGAGATTAGTGAACGGAAATGAATTGCACGTTCACCAAAGCTCCGGAGCGGCTCGTTTGTCTTCGAAGCTAACGCACATAACCCTTGGGATTATCTGAATGTGCGGCCGATGTGCGTCTTAACGCTTCGCCAACTGCACTCGACACGCTCCTCCCGCTTGATGGTTCTCTTTGCAATATAATTTCATTCATGGGCTTGGTTACGACGAGGAGAAAATGGGTAGAGGAGGCTACTTATTATGGAACTTAAAAGTCGCCCGCGCCGTTTACGGGCTAATGAAGCGATACGTTGCATGGTGCGGGAACACCATATCCGGGTTGAGGATTTGATTTACCCCATGTTTGTCATGCCGGGAGAGAACAAAAAAGTCGGGATTTCCTCCATGCCCGGCGTATATAATTATTCGCTTGATGAGTTTGTCTTAGCACTTGGGGAGGTTGTGAAGCTGGGGATCCCTGCAGTCTTGTTATTCGGGATTCCGGAGAGCAAAGATAGCGTGGGGTCGGGAGCTTACCATGAGCAGGGGATTGTTCAGGAAGCTGTCCGCTTAGCCAAAAAGAATTTCCCAAAACTATACGTCATCACCGATGTATGCCTGTGCGAATATACCGATCACGGGCATTGCGGCTTGATTGAGGATGGACAAGTCCTTAACGACCCTACCCTCCACCTGCTTGCCCAGACCGCTCTATCTCAGGCGCGTGCCGGCGCGGATATGGTTGCCCCGTCGGATATGATGGATGGGCGGGTTGGGGCTATTCGGGAAGTGTTGGATCGTGAAGGATTTTCGCACATCCCAATTATGGCCTATGCAGCTAAGTTTGCCTCGGGGTTTTATGGACCCTTCCGTGATGCTGCGGGATCGGCACCTCAGTTTGGAGATCGCCGAACGTATCAGATGGATCCTCCGAATGGCAATGAAGCCATGCTGGAAACAGCTCTGGATCTTGAAGAGGGTGCAGATTTAATTATTGTGAAGCCCGCTTTGGCCTACGGAGATATTATTTATCGTACCAAAGAGAGATTTGGCGTGCCGGTTGCCGCCTATAACGTCAGCGGGGAGTATGCGATGGTCAAAGCGGCGGCAGCGAACGGCTGGATTGAGGAGAAACGAATTGTCCTGGAGGCCTTGGTCGGCATGAAACGGGCGGGAGCAGATTTGATAATCACCTATCATGCCTTAGACGTGGCGAGTTGGCTTAGAGAGGAGGGACCGGCATGATAGTTTCCTGGAATACGACCAACGCCTGCAACATGTACTGTGACCATTGCTACCGTGATGCCGGCTGTAAAGCGGAAGATGAACTCAGTACCTCTGAAGCAAGGACCTTGCTGGAACAGATTGCTAAAGCAGGTTTTAAGATCATGATTTTTAGTGGGGGAGAGCCCCTGATGAGGACGGATATCGTAGAATTAGTGGCTTATGCAAAGTCCCTGGGATTGCGTCCGGTGTTTGGGACTAACGGTACTCTCATAACCCGTGAATTAGCCCAGCAGCTGAAAAGTGCCGGTGCTATGGGTATGGGTATTTCGCTGGACTCTCTGGACAAGCATAAACACGATGAATTCCGCAAATTTCCGGGTGCCTGGGATGGGGCGGTCCGGGGAATGAAAATCTGTAAAGAAGTGGGGCTTCCGTTCCAAATTCACACGACGATCATGGATTGGAATGCGCATGAAGTGGAGGCGATTACAGATTTTGCAGTCGAGCTGGGCGCAGTTGCCCACCATTTCTTTTTTCTGGTTCCAACAGGCCGTGCAGTTTCGATTGAAGAAGAGTCCCTCAAGGCGGAGGCCTATGAGGAAATCCTCACGCGAATTATGAAGAAACAGCAAACCGTCAATATAGAACTCAAGCCAACCTGTGCCCCGCAGTTTATGCGGATAGCTAAACAAATGGGCGTTGATATGCGCTTTAGCCGTGGTTGTTTGGCGGGAACAGCATATTGCATCATCGGTCCGAAGGGTCAAGTTCAACCCTGTGCTTATCTCAATATCCCGTTAGGGGATGTGCGGGAAACTCCGTTTGACGAAATCTGGCGACAGCATGAAGTGCTGAAGAATTTACGGACCCTCGATTATAAAGGGGAATGCGGCTCTTGTGAGTTCAAGCGCGTTTGTGGCGGTTGCCGGGCACGCGCCGCCTATTATAATGAAGGGGATTACATGGCGGAGGAGCCGTGGTGCTTATACCATGGCAGGAAAGGGACTTAGTATGGATTCAACTGATCGAGCCCTGCTGAATGCTATCCAAAACCATTTTCCAATCGCGGTTCATCCTTATCAGATCCTTGGGAAGGCTGTGGGAACGACGGAGGAAGATGTTTTCCGACGGATTCAACGTTTCCGGCAAGAAGGTATTATTCGTCGCTTAGGCGGGGTCTTTGATTCCCGGCGTTTAGGGTACTATAGTACCTTGTGTACAGCCAAGGTTCCAGAAAATAAGATCCCAACCTTGGCTAAACTATTAGAGGGAATTCCCGGTGTTACCCATAACTATATTCGCAACCATGAATATAATGTTTGGTTCACGTTGATTGCTCGCTCACAGGCAGTTGCGGAGAGCATACTGCAAAATATTCGTGTCGGCTTGGCAGTGCCGGAAATCTATAGTTTGCCGGCGATTCGACTTTTTAAGATAAATGTAAATTTGGATTTTGATTTGTTGGATAAAGACAGGTCCCAAGACGTTGAAAAAGCCTCCGTTGTGGACGCTTCCCTGGAGGACACTGATTTGGATAGGCCAAAACCGAAAGATAGTTCTCCTTATGAATTAAACAGCGAAGATATAGCACTTATTCGAGTACTTCAGGGAAACCTGCCGGACTCCATCACTCCCTATAACGTCCTTGCCGAAAATCTTCATTGGCAGGTTAATGATCTTATTTTCAGCGCCAATCGTCTCTTGGAGGAAAAAGTCATGCGCCGTTTTGGGGCGGTTCTGCGACATCAGAAAGCAGGTTTTGCGGCCAATGCTATGGGGGTTTGGCAGGTTGAGCCTGAAAAGGCGGCAGGGATCGGGAAAGTAATGGCCCGCTTCAAGGAAGTCAGCCACTGTTACCAAAGACCAACCTTACCCGATTGGCCGTATTCCCTCTTTACCATGATCCATGGCCGAACTGCCCAGGATTGCGGAGATGTCATGAAAAGAATATCTTTGGCAACCGGAGTACAAACGTATGCCATGCTCTTTAGTACCGCTGAATTAAAAAAGACCAGCATGCAATATTTTCTGGAAGAAGAGACAAACTAGAAAGGGGAAATCCGGTTGAATTTCGTGGATGAAAAAAGCCGTCTGGCCTTTGCCAAGGCCCAAAAATTCATTCCTGGCGGTGTAAATTCGCCAGTAAGAGCCTTTAAGTCTGTTGGGCGTGACCCAGTCTTCATAGACAGGGGTGAAGGTGCCCATATCTGGGATATTGATGGTAACCGTTACCTGGACTTTGTCGGTTCCTGGGGCCCATTGATTGTCGGACATGCTCACCCGGACGTGGTTGCCGTGCTTAAACGAGTGGCCGAGCGAGGAACCAGTTACGGCGCACCAACCGAAGTTGAAACAGTCTTAGCCGAAGAAGTTCTCAAGGCGTATCCCTCTATGGAGATGATCCGCATGGTGAACTCCGGCACGGAAGCCACGATGAGTGCTTTACGTTTAGCGCGCGGCGTCACAGGCAGGACAAAAATTGTTAAGTTTGAGGGCTGCTACCATGGGCATGCAGACCAACTCCTGATTAAGGCGGGGAGCGGAGCGCTGACGTTTGGTGTGCCAACATCTCCGGGTGTTCCGGCTCAAGTTGCGGCCGCCGCTATTTCCGCACGTTTTAATGATTTGGCAGAGTTAAGAGAAATTTTTCAGCGCGAAGGGGAGGAGATTGCCTGTGTGATTCTCGAACCTGTCGCGGGAAATATGGGGGTGGTCTTACCCGAGGATGGGTTTTTACAAGGGATTCGCCGTTTAACGGAGGAGTACGGGGCCTTACTGATCTTTGACGAAGTGATGACCGGATTTAGGGTTAGTTATGGAGGTGCCCAGGGCTTTTATGGGATTGATCCGGATTTGACCTGCCTGGGCAAAGTGATTGGCGGGGGACTTCCGGTAGGGGCGTACGGCGGAAAACGTCGTTTTATGGAACAAATTGCTCCCAGTGGTCCGATTTATCAGGCAGGAACCCTCTCCGGCAATCCGTTGGCGATGAACGCCGGGTTAATCACCATAAAATTGTTACAACAACCAGGAACGTATGAGGTTTTAGCAGGTATGACAACTCGTCTGGCGGAAGGCCTCAAGCAACTTGCCTTAGAAGCTGGGCTGGCCATTTGGGTTAATGCCATCGGAGCGATGTTTTCGGCATTTTTCACTGACGTTCCGGTTAAGGATTATACCGGTGCTTGTACGTCGGATGTGGAAAGGTTTGCCAAGTATTATCGAGGAATGTTAGAACGGGGCATTTATTTAGCCCCCAGCCAATATGAAGCAGTTTTTTTATCAACGGCACATACGGAAGCAGACATTGACCAAGCGTTGGAACAGGCTCGAATGGTCCTGAGGACCCTTTAGCGAAGTTCGAAGCAGGTTCGATGCTCGAATTTGTATGTTTTCAGACGAAAACAATGTAAAGGCAGTATTTTATCTGTTCTCCTAGATCGGAACAGCGGAAAACCGTAATTCCAAAGGGATACCCCTCTGGTTATATAAAAAACCTTGTAAGAAAAAGGTCTCCCAGTACTCACCATGATAGTAAAACTGGAATATTATGGGATGTAAGGATTAGACTGGGGGGAACTCGGTTTGAAAGCAGATGAACGGGCAAGCATAATTGAGCGTTTAGAACAATTGAGGAATTCCAAAGTACTGGTTTATTTTTCTTATACACCTCTTGACGACACTATCTTAGTTCCTCTCTACAGAGAATTGAAGGAAATTGGTCACACTAAAAAGATTGATCTGGTTTTGCACAGTTATGGGGGAGCGGTGGATACACCTTATAAAGTTGTGATGCTGATCCGTGAGTTTTGCGAAGAATTTGCCGTTATAGTTCCTTTTGTTGCCAAATCAGCTGCTTCGATGCTTGTCCTCGGTGCGGATGAAGTTGTCATGGGACCAATCTCCGAACTTGGCCCCATCGATCCTCTGGTCAAGCATCCGGTTTATAAAGACATCTTAGTACCTGTTCAAGCAGTATGGCATTGTTTAGATTACTTGCAACGGTCCATTATCAATAGTTCAGATCCCGAAGTTGCCTCCTTTATGGTAACTCCTTTACTCGACAAGCTTGACCCGTGGCTTATCGGGGACTACGAAAAAACCATCAAGGCTTCTCAGCAATATGCCGAAACGTTATTATCGCGCTACATGTTAAAAAATAACCCAGAACGGGTTCCGAACGTAACACAGGTCTTAACTGAGGGGTACTTTTCACATGGGTACCCGATTGGTCGCCGGGAGGCCAAAGACTTAGGGCTTATAGTGACTGAAGCGCATGGAGAGTTATGGGAATTAATCTGGAAATTATATCTGGTTTACGAAGAACTATTTAAGAAAAAGCAAGAGGAAGCAAGTGAATAAACTCCAGAGGTTTACTGGAGGCACTCAAAAAAGACTCGCCTCTAAGCAGTCTTTTTGGTACTTACGAGAAAGCATAACTTTCAGATAATACTTTCTGTAGTAAAAGCGCAACTAGGCGGTCGCCTTCGCTGAGGCTGACAGAATGAATAATACGTGCGAAGACAGTGTCTGCAAGAAGGGCTAATTCGTACGAAGACAGTGTCTTCGTGTGTGGGCGCCAGCCAAGTTTTCTTTATTTCCAATAAAAATATATTGCGTGTTGTCCCATAATACGGTAGGATAAGTCTGTGCATGTTTTACTATCTATAATACATTAGCTAATAAAATAGGTAGTTATAATAATGGAGGTGGACAATCATGCTAACAACGTTTGGATTTATTACGCCTATGACAGCAGGTATAATTCTTGTCGTTGCTTTGGTTATTTTTGGACCAGGAAAGTTGCCCGAATTAGGAAAATCATTGGGTAGAGGGATAAAAGAATTTAAATCTGCTACTGAGGGAGAAGAGAAAAAGGAAGAAGTTAAGGTTGAAAAAGTAGAAAAATAGTAATGGAAATAAGGAGGATACGGGGCCGGTTAGGTTCGTACCCATAGGGACATGATTTGAACTATGGATTGTTTGGGAAGGCAGACAGCAGATTTGGCTGTTTGCCTTTGCCGTTAACCGGTTATTTTTAGCCGCTTCTTCTGTAAATAAATCTGTCCTTGTTTTATGCCCCAAAAAGCTGACAGATAACTGAAATACATATACAGACAACTATATGGTCAGAAAAATATTAAGAACACATGTTGCGCAACGAACATATGTTTGATACGATCCCAAACGGGAAGTCGTGCCGATCTATGGGTTACTATGCTAAAATAAATGAAGGAGTGATCACTGAATGAAAATTACTGTAGTAGGAGCAGGGGCTGTCGGCGGGTATTTTGGCGGGAGATTAGCCGAGGCCGGCTTGGACGTAAGTTTTTTAGTACGGGCGAATAGGGCCAGGCAGTTGACCAATTCCGGTCTGATAATTAAAAGTCTTTGTGGAGATTTGACTATCCCGCCCCCAATAGTTCAGGATGTCCAGGAAATCAAAGACTGTGATTTAGTCATTCTCAGCGTAAAAAACTATCAATTAGTAGAGGCCCTGCCCCAAATAAGGCCGCTGGTTAATTTAGGAGCCAAGGTATTGCCCTTATTAAACGGGGTTGAACATTTTGAGCTTCTGGCTAATGAATTTGGTCCCGACAATATTCTGGGCGGTTTATGCAGAATAATCTCAACTGTCGACACCGAAGGAGTAATCCACCATACCGGCAAGCTACACGAAATTACCTTAGGGGCACTGCAACCCTCCCAGGCCGATTTCTGTCTGAGAGTGAAGCAAGCTCTTGGAAATTCTATGCTCAAGATCATACTTAGCAATAACATAAAGGTTGATATATGGTTGAAGTACGCTTTTATCACAGCATATTCAGGGACTACAACAGCAAGTCGTTTGTCGATTGACCAGATTGCCAAGTATGAGGCTACGAAGGAAGTCTTTTCACGTTCGCTGCAAGAAATGTGGACATTGGCCAGAGAAAGCGGAGTTTTGCTGCCTGATGATTTTGTGCAACAAAATGTTCGGAGCATTCCGAAATACCCTGCAGGTTCCACATCCTCGATGCATCAGGATTTTTGTAAAGGTCTGCCTCTGGAGGTTGAAAGTCTCCAAGGTGCAGCTCTTCGGCTTAGTGCCAAACATGGTTTGGACGTTCCGACGGTGCGCACCCTTTATGGGTTACTAAAGCCCTTCGAAGGAGGGCCTAACTCAAATTGACCAGGTCAGCCACCAACCACAAGGAATATTTAACGACTACTAAGTTCTTTCAGAGTTTGTGGTCAAATAACGGTCAGCGTATTCAGCAGTTCATCTGAACACTCTGGCTTTTTTAAAAGAGAGGCACTATCCCTTGCGGGATAATACCTCTCTTTTGCTTTTTCGTATCGGTTTGGAGTATGGTTTAATAAGTTTCCCTATTAAACTATGCCTTCGGCCCTGTATTTTTTTTGAAGCGGGTAAATTAATTGGTGAACCTTACTTAAACTTGTAAAGGATTAAATTTGTCCTTGGCTTTTTGAACTTCTTGAGCTGGTGCATCGCTAGTCGGATACCAGCCCTTTGAGTTCATAATATTATAAAGGTTTTCATGAATACTATGTTCTTCGTCGAGAATAGTTTTCAGGTTCTGTCTTAAATTAACACAAGTCGATTCGGTAATGAACGTATTCACTGCGGAAGTAACATGTTTTTCACTGGCCAGTAAATCAGTTACAATTTCCTGTTCAGTCATTATATTTTGCGTATTCAATCTTCATCCCGTCCTTTCTTTATTTATTGATGTGAATTTAAATAATTAAGTAGGGTATCATAATGCTTACGATGCAGGTTAGAAATAGCTGAAAGTTCGGAGCTGATTTTTTGATCTTGGATCGATTGCGCTGCTTGAGCGAACTTGTGGACCAGCAAAGCTTCCGATCCGAGTTGGTCATTCAAAATGGCCAAATTCCTGGCAGTTAATTCAGATTTAGATGTGTTCATGATAATTCTCCTTTCGGTGCTATTTAACACATATATAGAATGCACAAAATACGGAGAAATATGTATGTTGGATGTTCAATTATCTAAAATAATCTTACCCATTGAGTAAGATTTAAAGTAAGTAATATAATGGGTTGAAGCAAAGTGCTAATTGGCAACACTATTTTATAAGCATAAAAACCCTTTATCCAAATCGTAAGACTCCCACTTCTACAAGTGGGATTGGTATACCTTATTCTGCTTCGGTGGGGGTAGAGTCCCCCACCGAAGACTCGATGTTCAACTTTAGTTGAACGAGTTCACTTTTATTATGAAGGAGAAAAAGTTAATGAATACATCGGTTGTGAAGCCAATGAATCGCGTCAGGCTAATTTATCAGTTTGTATCCACTATTTTTCCAATTGTCAAACAAGAACTTAATGGCTGGCAGCAGATAGCAGCGCGATCTCCTGATCCCCGTCTGCGCCGGCAAGCTGCTGAGAGTATTCGAACAAAAGCTTTTCACTGCCAAGGAGGCAGTATCTATGCACTTTATCCTGGTGTGAGTCGAGTTGATGCAGTTCGCTTTATCGTCGCTTATCAAACCATGAGCGATTATCTTGATAATCTGGTCGATAGCCTTGAGGTTCAGGATGAATTAGCGTTTTCTCAGTTGCATTTGGCTATGCAAGAAGCCTTGGATCCTAACGCCGCCAGATCGGATTACTATATGTATTATCCTTATCGGGAAGATGGAGGATATCTGGAAAGGTTGGTCACAACCTGCCAGGAAGGTCTTAACAAGCTGTCGGCTTACAAAATGGTTCAAGAAGAGGCTATTAAATTAGCCAAACTCTATTCCCACCTGCAAACCTACAAACACTTGGCAGCGGAAGAACGGGAAGCGAAAATGTTAAACTGGCTTAACCCATACTTAAGGGATTATCCGGAGATAACTGCCTGGGAATTTGCCGCTGCGACAGGGTCAACCTTGGGAATTTTCTGTCTTTATGCTGTTGCTTTCGATCCCCAATTGACGTATTGGCAAGGGCAAAAGATTAGGCAGGCTTATTTTCCGTGGATCTGCGGCTGCCATATTTTATTGGACTATTTCATTGATTTACGTGAAGATAGAGAGACGAAGCAACTGAATTTTGTGGGGTATTATGAAGATACTGAGATGATTAGTGAACGTCTCCTACTGTTTGTGAAGAATTCTTTAGAAAAAACGCTGCAGTTGGATTATCCCAAATTCCATCGAGCGGTTGTCCAAGGGCTTCTGGCTATGTATCTGTCCGATGAAAAGAGCAGGGACAGCGATATTCGGTCCGTCACGCAGAAACTGTTAGGGGGTAGCGGTCCGGGAGTTAAGCTCCTCTACCGGTTGTGCTGCCAATTGCGAAGGATGAAGGTTCTTTAAGTTGTACGCAGTAAGATGGAATCCGCCAAATCAACAAGGGTAGTTCGATAAGGACTTCCAGGGATTTTAGCTAGGCTAGCTTTTGCTTTGCAGATACATTCAGTGGCTGTTGCATAAGCTTGAGCGATGCACCCTGAGGAAACAAGGGCTTCTTGGATGCTTTGAAGGCCTTGACGTGTAACCTTACGGGTTTTAATGATTTCCGTAAGACACTTTCCATAGATGGGGTTATCCATGAGATAAAGGAACGGAAGTGTTAGGTTGCCATTAAGGAGATCTGTGCCAACCGGTTTGCCGAGAGAGTCTGCATTTCCACTGATATCCAAAATGTCATCGGTGATTTGATAGGCGTAACCAATGTTTAGTCCGTATTCTCGCAGCTGGGTCAACAATTCTTCTGAAGAGGCCCCAGCCAGGTAAGCCCCTGATTGACAGCAGGCAGCCAGAAGCTTTCCTGTTTTCTTGGTAATTCGTTGAAAATAATGCTGTAGGCTGATCGAACTTGAGAATTGCTCATTCGCTTGATTGACTTCTCCCTCACACATGGCTTGGATTGCTTCGACAAGGTAGGTCATACTGGAAAGTAATTGATGTGTAGAAAGAATATTGAAGGCTTCGGCAAAGAGGTAATCTCCTGTCAGAATGGCCGCATGATTCCCATAGAGGGAGTTTACGGTTGGTTTTCCACGCCGGGTAGCTGATTCGTCGATCACATCGTCATGAATAAGGGAGGCCATGTGAATAAGTTCAGCTGCAACGGCTGTTTGGATCATTGGCGGATTTAAGGGGGCAAAACACATACCACTATAAAGAGTAAGGAGGGGACGAATCCTTTTACCGCCAGATTGTAAAAAACCAACGCAGGTTTGTTGAATAAGACCATCGGCTTTACTGAGTACGATTTGCAGCTTATCCTCAACAAATAGCAGCTCGGGAAATTGAAGCGTAGGAATTGACGTGTCCTTGGTGTTATAAAGTTGTTGTATACTCATAGTATCAGCCTCTACCCCCTATCAAAATAATAAGCTTTTTGTATTATGCCATAAAGGGGAAGATAGGATACCTCAAGTTGAATAAAGTTGTGGTTTAACCCGGAGCTTGTCGCAGCTTGAAAAATAACCTTAATAAAGTAATTAAAACAATGGTCGAAACACCGCTTAGTAAAAAAGATGTGTTAGCTCCAAACATATCCGTTGTTAAACCCGCAAACAGGTTTCCAATTGGAGTTGCTCCTACGAAGACTAAGGAATATACGCTCATGACTCTGCCCCGGTATTCATTTTTTGTAGTAATCTGTAAGGTTGAATTTGCAGTTGTGGTAAACCAGAGATTGAATACTCCGGTAATAACTAACAAAATTGCCGTATAATAATAGGTTCTTGTAAAACTAATTAGGATTAACATTAAGGAAACCATTATGGAACTTCTTAATAGAATTTTCATATTAGGACCGGATTTGCTTTTTACTGAAACCATTAATGCTCCGACTAATGATCCTACTCCTAAAGCTGACATTAAAAAACCGTATATTTGTGCCTCTTGATGAAGTATATTTTTAGTAAAAACCGGAATTAAGATATTAAAATTAAAGACAAAAATCCCAATAATAAAAACCATCAAAATTGTTTGGAGAAGGGCAGGTTCCCCGACCATATATTTTAAGCCGTCCTTTATTTCTTTGAGCATATTATTATCGGAGACGTTCTTTTTTACATGGGGCGGCACTTCAACTTTAAGCAAACTAGCGATTACGGCCATAAAACTCAATCCATTTAATAAGAAGCACCAAGCAGCGCCAAAAGAGGCCATTATTAAGGCGCCTATAGCAGGCCCTATTATGCGGGCTAAATTAAATGTGGCCGAATTCAAGGCAATAGCGTTCATCAAATCTTTTTTGCCGGCCAATTCTATTGTAAAAGCTTGCCTTGAAGGTATATCAAGGGTATTCGAGAAACCTAAGATTAACGCTAGGATAAGAATATATGCATAGCTAACCGTGTTAGTGAAAACAAGTGCGGATAAGGTAAATGCTAAAATCATTGAAGTAAATTGAGAAATTAAGACTATTTGTTTCTTTGGGTATCTGTCAACAATAACACCGGCGAATAATGAGAAAATGGTAATCGGTAAAAATTGAGTTGCTCCTAAAATGCCTAAGAGGAGTGGCGAGCCAGTTAGAGAAAGCACGAGCCATGCTTGTCCTATACTCTGCGCCCATGTTCCGATCAAAGAAACGCATTGTCCCAACCAATAAATTCTGAAATTCTTATGGGTTAAGGCTGGGAAATTAGTGCTAAGCGCTGTTGTAGAAATTTTGTAGATTTTCATTATTAACCTCTATTTCATTGAAAGGAAATAAGGCGTGATAAAAGGAGTAACTGAAAACGGTAAGCCATTACACGCCTGTACCAATGGCCCCAGGGTTTTAAAGTATCTGCATCTAACGGCATTTTGTAATTCATCAAAATTACCTCACCCAATAGAGTATAATTCAACAATAATCTCAATTCTCCTTTATGGAGGATCCTAAAGAAGGTATCCCAGCTACTGTCCTTGCGCGGATAGCAGCGGGGCTCGGGGTGTCGATTGAAAAGTTGCTGGGATAAAGCTAAGGTCCAGAGTCTTGTAGCAGGGGCCTTTATATTTTTATAAGACAAATTTCCCCTTATTTCGCTGGGGAGTTGTGAGATAATATGGCTGCGTTGTATTAATAATGGATTATCGGATATAAGCCTAACATGAAATGAATTAGAGAGGAGTCAGAGGGGTATGGATTGGCACCTATTGAACCTTATAGCCGTTATGATTGCGGCCGGATGTTTTGGGGGGCTAGTAAATTATTTTTATAGTAATGATGAAAAGGCGACTATATGGAAGTCGGTAATCTTGGGCTTAGGGGCTTCATTTTTAGTTCCGCTGTTTCTTAACATGATATCTAGTTCCTTGTTAGTAGATAGTAAGGAAGATCCGTATAAAATCTTTATCTTTATGGGATTTTGCTTGATAGCAGCAATTTCTTCAAAAGCATTTATCGGAACTATTTCTGATAAGGTAATGGAGGTAGCCAAGCAAGCCGAAAACAAAGCTATAGAGGCAAAGGAGCAAATCCAAAAAGTTAAAGAAATTGTCGATCCTATTGCAAATAAAGAAACTGAGCAGGATTATGCTGGAGAGCAGACTACTGATGAAATTGGATTATTTAGTATTGAATCACTAAAAGATGAATTACCTGATATTGAAGCTATAGGTGAACAGGAAAAAGCTGTTCTTCATGTATTTAATGAAGGGAAATATACTTACAGAACCCTTGCCGGCTTAAGTCAAGCTATAGGAATGAGTTCACCATCTACTCTCAAATTATTGACGGAATTGGAATCATTAGGTTATGTAGGTCAATTGAACAAAAACAATAGGTCGCTTTTTTATTTATCTGCGCAAGGTAGGAAACTTATCTCAACTTTGAGCGGGCATGTAAAATAAAGTAGTCCAAATTAATCAGTTGTTCTTAAAAGATTACAGTAGGCTAGTCATCATTGGATAATCTTCGTTTTCGACAAGACCGCCGGTAATAGAATGGAGACCGCTATTAAGAAACGCCGATCTAAAAATAGCCGAAGAACCGTACTTTTCCCGAATTATATCGACTGCACTGTCAACCTTACGTCGTTTATCGTAGTCCTTACCAAAGAGAGAGGTTTGAAAGAAATCATTCCGGCAGAGTTCAGATACGCGCAGTCCCATATGTCTTAGCGGTTGACCCTGCCAGAGTTCATCGAATAGCTCACAGGCGATTTCCCAAATTTCATCCGTACAATCAGTCGAGTTAAAGAGCTTTCTTTGGTGGGAGCAATCGTGAAATTCATTCGTTCGAAAGGAGACGGATACTAAACGAGCTAACACATTAGCCTGACGCAGCCGGGTACCTACAGATTCGACGAGGGAAAGCAGTACGAGGTGGGCATTATTGCGATCCTCCACGTCAAAGGGCATGGTCGTAGAATTCCCCATACCCTTTACTTCAATGGTGCCACCGGGTCGAACCGGAGAATAGTCTATGCCGTTGGCATAGTTCCAGACTAACACGCCATGTGATTTTAAAAATAGTTTAATTATCTTTAAGTTAAAATTT
This sequence comes from Desulfosporosinus sp. Tol-M, assembly GCA_000770645.1. Lineage (GTDB taxonomy): Bacteria > Bacillota > Desulfitobacteriia > Desulfitobacteriales > Desulfitobacteriaceae > Desulfosporosinus. The sequence goes on along the minus strand of JQID01000112.1, from coordinate 21,803 downwards.
GCGAGTTCTCCAATCGTTTTAATACCTCTGGATCTCAGCTTTTTAGAGGTTGCCCTTCCGACCATAAAAAGTTCCTCAATAGGTAGGGGCCACATTTTTGCCGGTATTTCTTCAGGAAAGATAGTATGTACCATATCTGGTTTTTTAAGCTCTCCAGCCATTTTGGCTAATAGTTTATTCGTTGAGATTCCAATATTCACAGTAAAGCCCAGTTCATCTTTTATGCGCTCTTTTATCTCGTGGGCAGTTTTACCTGGATCGTTTGAAAGCAACTCCATTCCAGAAAAGTCCAGAAAACACTCATCAACGGAAAAACGTTGAACAGATGGGCTATATTCCTTAATAATCTCAACCATGGCATCGCTGCACTGACGATAAAGATCATAATGCGGGTGAACAATTATAAGGCTGGGACACTTTTGGCATGCCGAGTAAAGTGTTTCGCCTGTCACTATTTTAAATTTCTTAGCAGGGATTGATTTCGTCAGCACTATACCATGCCGTGTGGTTGGATCACCGCCGACAACCGACGGAACGGTCCGCAAATCGAGTGGATCGCCATGTTGGAGCCGGTATACAGCTTCCCAAGAGAGGAAAGCAGTATTTGCATCAATATGAAAAATGTATCGTTTAGCCATGATTTTTCACCGCCCGGAGATAGTGTACTCTGATTTTACCAGAACATGTGTTCTGTGTAAATAGAATATATTTGCGTTTGTCATACTGTGGGCAGCGTGTCAACACCTTCCGGTTGTAAGACAGAATCAGGTATGATATTATTAATTTGTAACATATTTTGGGAAAACCATAAGGAAAAGGGGGGTGGCTTATGGAAAATATCCTACCTTTTAATTTTCTTTACACCTATCAAGACTACTTAAGTTGGCCTTCAAATGAACGATGGGAAATAATTGACGGCATTGCTTACAACATGACACCCGCTCCATCGTCGAACCATCAGAGGATTGTTAGGGAACTTGCCACAAGCTTTAATAACTTCCTGAAAGGAAAAACATGCGAGATTTTCCCAGCACCCTTTGATGTTCGTCTCCCTTATCAAGGCGAGGATGAACATCTCGCTAGGACTGTAGTACAACCTGATCTTTCTCTAATCTGTAATAAGCACTTGATTGATCAACATGGCTGCAAAGGCTGCCCTGACCTAGTCATCGAAGTTACCTCACCCTCCACGATGCAGATAGATCTGAAAATAAAATTTCATTGTTATGAAATGGCTGGGGTTAAAGAATATTGGATCGTTCATCCTGAGGGAAAAACGATCGTTGTTTATGCCCTAGGTTCAGATGGCAAATACGGACGTCCTAATGTCTATACCTCTAACGACCAGCTTCCCGTAAAAGTTCTACCCGGCCTGATCATAAATCTCATCGAAATTTTCCAAGTTCTAACGGATTAACAAAAGCATAAGGCTTATCGTACTTTGATTATTTTTTGCAGTGGAATTATTGAGACCCAAATAGTGATTTCTCTGGCAGGATTTGCAGGGTATGCTTGTGCGCAAAAGATCGAATAATATTACCAGATTGAAGCGTAATAAAATCTTATGCCGACAGCGGCGAAGCAGGTCTGCTGTCTTTACAAAATAATCTCTAAGGAGGTTTAAGCTTTGGCTAAGACAACAAAACCAATGGTCCAACTTACACCAGAATTAGAAAAATTCAAGTATGAGGTAGCTCAAGAGATTGGGATTGCTAATCGAAAACACAAAGGCTTCCCCAACTCGCCGCAACAATAATCTATACGGAAGTGGGTCAGGTTTAACCTGACCCACTTCTGTTCGTAATCAGAACATCCCTATGCTGTCTTCAGCGTTTACTAGAACATCCCTGTGCCGTCTTCAGCGTTTCTTACCTCGTCGTACCTACTTCGTTTCAATGAGACCCCACTTCTATAAGTGCGGGTGGGTACTTCAGGTGGGGTAGAGTCCCCATCTGAAGCCTCGATGTTCAGCTTTAGCTGAACGAGTTCACTCGCATTCATTTCGTTCCTACCTCGTCGTAAATCAAGCCAAAGCGCAGCCCAACCAATGAATGAAATGAAATTGCAAAGGGAACCGTTTAAGCCAACCCCAAAGAATCACACCTTGAAAGCTTTGGTGACCGTGCAATTTCATGTGCATTCATTCCGTTCCCAGCCGTCTATTGCAAATAATGTTCATAATCTTTACGATCAATTCCAGGGTGTAGGCTGATTGCCAAGGCGCCGGCAATAATTTTAGCTGATGTCTTGATGAGATCATCGATTTCTTTTGGGGTAACCATCAGGTTTCCTTGGAAAGGGGAAAGCACATCATCGATAATTTTACTAAATGTTTCCGGTTTAATGCCCTTATAAAGTTTATATAACGACGGGCTGGTTATGAATTGTTGAAAAACCCCTTCGACCACATCATGGGCAATCACGGATGCATTGACAACAGTGGGGAGTCCGATGGCAATCACTTTACAGCCCACCGTTTCTTCGTTAATGCCGACCCGTGAATTTCCTACGCCCGAACCAGGATGAATACCGGTATCAGCGAGTTGAATACTTGTCCCAACACGTTCGAGTGAACCTGCTGCAAGGGCATCAATGGCAATGACCAAATCCGGCTTAACATGTTCGACGATACCACGTATGATTTCAGCGGTTTCAATTCCTGTGATTCCTAAAACGCCTGGGGCAAGGGCGCTTATTTTGCGCATATTACCTTTTAATTCATCGGGGGTGAGTTGAAAAAGATGACGGGTTACCATAGTTTTATTTATGACTTGCGGACCTAAGGCATCGGGTGTAGCATTCCAATTGCCCAATCCGATTATTAAAATGCCGGCATCTTCTTTAAGATTCATAAGTTCAATTAATTTGTCTGCTAATACGTTGGTAATATCGTCATGGACGATATGATTATTTGTTCGTATTTCAGGCGCATCAATGGTAATGTATTGGCCTTTGGGTTTATTGATTGCTTCAGCTCCTTGATCAGTTTGGACGGTAATTATGGTGACTTTAGCATGTTCGCATATTTGTTCATCCATTAGGACGCCGGGAATTTCTTCCCCGCTTTCCCCACGCAGAAGCTCATGGGCTTCAACTGCCAGATCAAGTTGAACATTGAGGTGGCGATATAGTTCTGATTTTTTCATGTTTTCTACTCCTTTGAATGCATTTAAAAAGTCACTGGTGCTAATAAAAGCTCCAGTGATTAGAGAGGAGAAACGAAAGGAAGAGTTGGATGGGGGAAGGGCATTCGATGATTCATATTATGTTCATCGGTTGCAAAATTAGTATTGGCTAAAACAAAAATGATATACAGGGAAAATTTAGGGGGGATTTTTTAATTGTTGTGGTATACTTATAGGTATTATATGATAATTATTCAATTATTGTGCTGTACAGCATAATAAGCTCTGCTATAATGTAGCATGGAGGGTTTATGCGGATTATTGCAGGTAAGATGCGGGGCCGTCAACTAAAGACGGTAGAAGGAATGCAGACGCGCCCGACCTCGGATAAAGTTAAGGGTGCTATTTTTAATGTTTTAGGGGATAAGGTCTTGGATGCGCGCGTATTAGACCTTTTTGCCGGAACCGGAAACTTGGCGATCGAAGCACTTTCTCGTGGCTCGCATGATGCGGTGCTGGTCGAAAAGAGTCGTGAAGCACATCAGGTGATCCGGAAAAACATTGAACAAATGGGAGTTAGCCATAAGACCAAACTTTTATTGTTGGATGCTATTAAGTATATAAACAGATACCCTGATGAAATTTTTGACCTTATTTTTCTTGATCCTCCTTATCGTGAGGGACTTGCGTTAAAGGTTATCTCGACTTTAAAGGAACACTCTTGTTTAGCATCAGACGGCGTTATTGTCGTTGAAACAGCTAAAGGCGAGGATCTGGATGGTGATATTTATCCGTTCGAAATTCGCAAAACGGGGGAATATGGTGACACTAAAGTGTGGTATTTACAGAGAATGGATGTATGAGGAGAGGAAGGATATAAGTGGAAAAAGATATTGCGGGTTTGCTCAATGAAGTGGAAGAAATTATCGATCACGGGACTAAGATCCCGATGACGGGGAAAGTATTGGTTGATGATACTGTGATCTTTGAATTACTGGATCGCGTACGTGCAGCCATGCCTGAGGAAATAACCAATGCTAAATGGGTTTTGAAAGAACGACAACGAATTTTGGACGAAGCACAAGTGGAAGCTCAGAAACTCGTGGATCAAGGAAAAACTTACGTCGATAAGATGGCCGTAGAAAATGAAGTAGTTAAGCAGGCCCAGATCTATGGAGAAGACATTGTCAGGCAGGCGCAAACATTTGCTCATGATGTAAAAATTGGGGCCGTTCAATATGCTGATGAAATGCTTGAGCATGTCGAACAGGGTTTGCACGAAACGCTTCAATCCCTGCGTAAAAATCGGGAGGAATTAAAGCGGTTAGCCAAAGAGGATCAGGAAATAACAGGTAAGTCTGAAAAAGAAAAAGGCGAGTAACCTCTCTTTAGATGATAATTGTCAACAATTACCCCGACTTTACAGGACCTTTCAGTGTTCTTTATCACCTGGATCTGGGTTGGCGTACTGACACGAGTATAGTAATAAGGGTCATGATACCTATAAACACAAAGGAACTTGCTTGCCAAGTATTCCAGAAAAGAACTGACGGACTTGGAACTTGAAGGGCAAGGGCCGAAGCGGGCACCTTCGCAAACAGGAGGAAGAATTGGCTTAGTCCCAGGGCAATGATTCCTTGAAGTGCTCGAGCAACCACGAATGGAAAGAAACGTAAATCGGTTTCGCTGATAAAACCGGCAACTTGGGCAAACACTGAAAGACCACTCCAACCCATGAGGAGGGCTAAAAGCGCCACTTGCTGATTAAGCTCGGAAAAAGCTTGGATTGTCCCCTGACATCCTAAGGTCATCTCAAAAAGACCATTAAAAAAAGATTGCAGAACAGGAACCGGAATTACCTTGATAACGATATGGAGCAGGGTTGCTAAATAGGCTGTAACATGCCAGATGTTTAATAGTCGGATGATCACTGAAAAAAAGGCCATAAAGCCTGCGACCATAAGCACGGTGGTTATACTCTGTTTGATGGCGCCACTAAGAACTAGCCCGAAAGCACGGTTGTCTTTGGATTGAGTGTCTTTCATCTCTTGCCATGCCCGCTTGAACGAAGGGAAAAGGATCAGGTGTCGGGGAGAAGGTGTAACACGGTAAAAACGAAAGAGGAAACCGACCAACAAATTGGCGAGATAAATAGAACTTGAAAGGATTATACCGAGTGTAGGTTTACCTAACATGCCGGAGGCGACAGCACCAAACATAAATCCTGGACTGGGGTTATTGGTAAAGGCTAAGAGGCGTTCCCCTTCTACACGTGTAATCTCTCCGGCTTGACGAAGTCGAGCGGTTAGTACGGCACCCATAGGAAAGCCGGACGTGTAGCCCATAGCCACAACAAAGGCTGCCTTGCCGGGAAGGCGAAAAACTGGGCGCATGAACGATTCCAGAAGAATTCCCAGGAAATGAACAAATCCTGCCGCCATTAGGAGCTCGGATAGAATAAAGAAAGGGAGCAAAGCAGGGAGGACAAAACGCCACCATAAGGCCAACCCTTCACCCGCCGAGCTAAGAACTTCCTGGGGATAGATAAACATGCCAAGGGCCAGGAGACTTAAGGCAAGGACCTGGGCTATGGTGTACATGAATATATCACCTTCCTTCATAATTTATATGGAAGAATACTGGGACCTAGAAGTTAGAGTTTCCCTTGACAAAGGAAAATGTGCCAACTATAATAATGAATGTTGAACCTAAAGGGGGTGTAATCTTATGGGTGTTCCGCAACATCGCCAATCAAAATCCAGAGTACGCAAACGTCGGGCTATGTGGAAAATAACTGCACCAAACCACATCGAATGCCCCCAATGCCATAAACCAAAAATGCCGCATTATATATGCCCTAATTGTGGGTATTATAATTCCAAGGCAGTTATTGTAGTCGGAGAATAAGGTTTATTAATAATAACAAAGGATTCTTTTTAAAAAGATTCCTTTGTTTTTTATTTCAAAAGTGATAAAAAGTTGCCAACAATCGACAGGGTTATTTCTTGAAAGGTGTACTCAGATAGTTTATAATTGCGACCAGGTACTAAATTCGAGGCGCGAGATACGAGATACGAGATACGAGGCGCGAGACACGAAGCGAACAGAGTGAGTAGAATGATTAATGTTTCAAATTTAATTCGTACCTCGGTTCGCAGAATCGAATTCACAGTTCGGGCATCGGGTATCGAACCTCGTGCCTCGAATTTGTTGGAGAATCGAATTACAATTCGGGCATCGCGTATCGAGCCTCGAGCTTCGAAATTACGTGTAGGGTAAGAAATGGTGATATAGATGGGCCGTAACAGTAAAGAAGAACGCCGTAAGGTATTAGGGGAAGAGCTCTCCAAACATCCTTTCTTTACCGATGAAGAGCTTGCGGAAAGATTTAAGGTGAGCGTCTCAACCATTCGTTTGGATCGTGGAGAATTAGGGATCCCTGAACTTCGGGAACGAACCCGGGCAGTAGCACAGGAAGCGTATTCAACGTTAAAGTCGTTAGATGACCAGGAACTGATCGGGTAACTGCGGGAACTTGTTATTGGCGAGAGAGCCTGTTCAGAGTTGATGATTGAGGAGAGCATGGTTTTGGCTAAGGCAAGGGTTGCACGGGGGCATTTTTTATTTGCCCAGGCTAATTCTCTGGCCATTGCCTTAGTAGATGCGCCTATAGCCTTGACCGGCAGTGTCAAGTTGAAATTCATACGGCCAGTTCAGCTGGGGGACGTTGTTGTGGCTGTGGGAAGGGTACAAAAACGAAAGCAAAATATTTATTGGGTCCAGGTATCCGCTCGCGTTGGTACGGAGGAAGTGCTTCGTGGGGATTGGATACTATTTGCAATAGATCGCTTGGATGTACGGGAAACGGAGCTGGAATAGATGAGAATTGCTGTGGATGCGATGGGGGGGGATTATGCCCCGGAGGAGTTAATAAAAGGGGTGCTGATGGCCGCAGAAACATGGCCTGATCTGCATCTTATCCTGGTCGGGCAACATGAGCGAATGCTACCTTTTTTCTCAGGTACAAAACCTGCTAATGTATCATCTGTTGAAGCGTCCGAGGAGATTGGGATGGACGAACACCCGGCGAATGCTGTTCGAAAGAAGAAGGATGCCTCGATAGTAGTTGCGACCAGATTGGTTAAGCTTGGCGAGGCTGATGCCGTCGTTGGTGCAGGGAATACCGGTGCTCAAATGGCTGCTGCCCTATTGGGCTTAGGGCGGATCAAGGGGATCGAGCGACCGGCCATTGGAACGATCTTCTCGACTGCAGAAGGGGGAACACTTATTCTCGATGTAGGAGCCAATCTGGATGCGTCACCGGAGCACCTTTGTCAATATGCAGTGATGGGTAGCATCTACGCGAAAAAAATCTTAGGAATTCCAAATCCGCGCGTTGGATTACTGAATATAGGGAGTGAAGAAGGAAAAGGAAACGAACTGACCCAGAAAACGTATTCTTTGCTTAAAGTGGCTCCGATTAATTTCCTTGGGAATATTGAGGGCCGGGATGTACCCTATGGGCGGGCTGATGTGGTTGTCTGTGACGGGTTTGTCGGGAATGTTTTGCTTAAAACAGCTGAAGGATTGGTTGGGGTATTTGTTCAGCTTATTAAGGAAAGAATTACTTCAACCATGCTCCGTAAGCTTGGTGCGTTGGTTGTAAAACCGGGTTTAAATGAGTTCGCTCAGATGATGGACTATGCTGAGTATGGTGGTGCTCCTTTGTTGGGTGTTAATGGGATTAGCATTATCTGCCACGGAAGTTCGAAAGCAAAGGCGATCTTTAATGCTATACGGGTGGCCCAGGAATGTGTTCAAGTGCGTTTGATTAAACAGATTCGAGAAGATCTCCCACAGTAAAGTATGAAGGTTAGTGAGTGAACTCGCTTACGCTAAAGCTGAACATCGAGGCTTCAGATGGGGACTCTACCCCACCTGAAGTTACGAAGAACCACACTCCCACTTATAGAAGTGGGGGTCTTGAAAACTTGATAAAGAGAAAAGAGAAAAGAGGACATGCGACTATGTTTAGTGTTGGAATTGTGGGGACGGGGTCATATGTTCCTGAAAAGGTTATAACCAACGTGGACTTAGAAAAAATGGTGGATACAAACGATGAATGGATTTCCTCACGCACAGGGATCAGGGAACGTCATATGGCCCCGAAGGATATACCTGTCTCGGAACTGTGTTACCAGGCGGGATTAAGGGCAATAGAGGATGCTCAGATTGCACCGGAAGAGGTTGACCTCGTTATCGTAGCAACGATGACGCCTGACTATGCATTTCCGGCGACAGCCTGTCTCGTTGCCGCTCGGTTAGGAACAAAAAATGCAGCGGCTTTTGATCTGGAAACGGCATGCACTGGATTTATCTATGCGGCGGCGGCGGCCAGCCAGTTTGTGGCCACAGGAATGTACAAAACAGTGCTCGTTATCGGCGGGGAAACGATGAGCAAAATACTTAACTGGGAAGACCGTTCAACGTGTATTCTCTTTGGTGATGGTGCGGGAGCAGCGGTGTTACAACCGGTTAAAGAGGGATTTGGCTTTTTGAGTTTTGAATTAGGTTCGGACGGATCCGGAGGTAAATTACTCAGTCAACCGGCCGGGGGGTCTCAATGCCCGGCGAGTCTGGAAACAGTTAAGAACAATTTACATACCCTTCAGATGGAGGGCAGAGGAGTTTATAAATTCGCCGTCCGGATTATTGGGGATGTTACGCTGAAGGTCTTGGAGAAGGTAGGTTTAAGAAGAGACGAAGTGGACCTTTTTATCCCCCATCAAGCCAATATACGGATTATTGATGCGGCGGTTAAGCGCTTGGGAATTTCCCCACATAAAGTAATCATAAATTTATACAAGTATGGTAATATGTCCGCCGCATCTATTCCCGTAGCCTTAGATGAGTCTTTTAAGGAGGGACGCATTTCAGAGGGAGATACCATTGTTATGGTAGGATTTGGTGCAGGCCTGACCTGGGGAGCGTGTGTATTGAGATGGACGAAAGCAGGGTTAAAGAATGATTAAAACAAGGATTGGTGATCTGATCGGGATTGAATACCCGATTTTTCAAGGCGGAATGGCTTGGGTTTCCACTGGAGAATTAGTTGCCGCAGTTTCGGAAAGTGGCGGCTTAGGTATTATTGGTTCTGGACAGGCCCCTGCAGACTGGCTGCGTCAGGAAGTTCGAAAAGTGAAAGCCATTACGAAAAAGCCGTATGGAGTAAATGTCATGCTTATGTCCCCGTTTTTGGATGAAGTCATGCAGGTGATTTTAGAAGAGCGTGTCCCAGTGATTACGACAGGCGCAGGGAATCCTGGAAAGTATGTGCCTAAACTTAAAGAAGTAGGGACGAAGGTGATTCCCGTGGTTGCTTCCGTTGCGTTGGCTAGACGACTGGAGAAGGTAGGGGTGGATGCGCTCATTGCCGAAGGAATGGAGTCCGGGGGACATATCGGGGAAATTGGAACCTTCCCTCTGGTTCCCCAGGTGGTCGATGCCGTGAAAATACCGGTCGTTGCGGCAGGTGGTATCATGGATGGCCGAGGCTTAGTTGCGGCTTTAGCCCTGGGGGCTGAAGGAGTACAAATGGGGACACGTTTTATGTGTGCCGAAGAATGTACTATTCCGACTCATATCAAAGAGAGAATTATTAAAGCCAAGGATCGTGCTACGGTTATTACGGGACAGTCAACGGGTCATCCGGTGCGTTGTTTGGATAATCGCTTCACCCGGGAATTTGCACGATATGAACGGGAAGGGATGCCGGCTGCAGAAATTGATAAACTGGGCGTGGGGAGATTGCGCTTAGCTTTTGTCGATGGGGATATGGAGAACGGTTCAATTATGGCAGGTCAAATCGCTGGAGCAGTTAAGCGTATTGAACCTGTAGCGCATATTATTCAGGACATTATGCAATCTGCAGAACGGGAAATTGAGCGTCTTTCGGCACGGTTTAGTGAGGGGAGGACTTAGAATATGGGTAAACTGGCCTTTATTTTCCCTGGCCAAGGATCTCAGTATGTCGGCATGGGAAAAGAACTATTTCAGACTCCCAGCGGAGGGAGGGCGCAGGAGACTGCCCGTGAGATTCTAGGAAGTAAGTTTATTACGTTGTTGTTGGAGGGACCGGAAGAAGAACTTCGACAAACAGCTTGGACCCAACCGGCGATATTACTTGTAAGTGTTGCGGCTTGGCAGCACCTTGCTGAGGCTGGGATTGAACCGGATTATGTTGCCGGGCACAGTCTCGGCGAGTATTCGGCGCATGTAGCAGCCGGCAGTCTGGACTTGGCGGAAGCACTGCGTGTGGTTAGAAAGCGTGGAGAACTCATGCAGGCAGCTGTTCCGACCGGCGGGGGGATGGCTGCCATCATGGGGCTTACCGGTGAACTGGTCGAAGAAGCTTGCTATCGAGCAGCAGAACACGGCGTGGTCGGACCCGCGAATTACAATTGTCCGGGACAAGTGGTTATTTCCGGAGAAGTATCGGCCGTAGACTACGCTATCAAGGTCGCCAAGGAGTTGGGAGCAAAACGGGCGATACCGCTCGTCGTGAGCGGACCATTTCATTCCCGTCTCATGGAGAGAGTGGGGGAAGAACTACAACCGGTTTTAGAGGGTGTGTCCTGGAATACGCCACGTTGCCCAGTTATTGCGAACATTGATGCCGCCGAGGTTACCACTTCAGAACGTACGGTGAGCACGTTGGTTAAGCAAGTTAGTGCTGCTGTGCGATGGGAGCAATCTGTTCGTCATCTTCTGGACTTAGGGGTAGATACCTTCGTAGAGTGCGGTCCAGGCAAAGTCCTGACGGGTTTGGTAAAAAAAATTGCCCCCGGTGCTAATCTTCTCCACGTAGAGGATATGGTGTCCTTAAAAAAGTCACTTGCATATATGAAGGAGAGTCGTTAAAATGATGCTAAATGATAGTGTGGCCATTGTTACAGGGAGTGGGCAAGGGATTGGACGCGCCATAGCTCTGGAGTTGGCAGCAGCCGGTGTGCAAGTTGTTGTTAATGATGTGAATTCCGATAAAGCTGAGGAAACTGTTGAATTGATCCGTGCAGCCGGCGGAGAAGGCTTAGCCGTTCAAGCGGATGTGACTAAAGCTGCTGATGTTGACCGATTAATAAAAACAGCGTTAGATCAGTTTGGCAAGATCAACATTCTGATTAATAATGCCGGAATTACACGGGATTCGTTGCTGCTTCGTATGAAAGAAGCGGATTGGGATGCGGTCTTGGCTATTAATCTCAAAGGAGTTTTCCTCTGCACTAAAGCGGTCAGCAAAGGAATGCTCAAACAACGATCAGGTGTTATTGTTAATATTTCCTCCGTCGTGGGCCTTTCGGGCAATGCCGGACAAGCTAATTATGCGGCATCGAAGGCCGGGATTATCGGATTTTCCAAATCCATCGCCAAGGAATTTGCCTCGCGGGGAATTCGGGTCAATGCGATTGCTCCGGGGTATATTTCTACAGATATGACGGAAACCTTAGGAGAAGGGCTGCAAACTGAAGTCTTGCGTGCCATCCCACTCGGTCGCCTGGGTAAGCCCGAGGACATTGCTCAAGTGGTTCGCTTCCTTGTGTCCCCGGCGGCATCTTATATAACAGGACAGACCTTGTGTGTCGATGGGGGTATGGAAATATAGGCTTTAGTTATCTGCGAAAGGAGGTGAAGAAGCGGCATGGAAGTTTTCGAGAAAGTGAAGGCTATCGTCGTCGAACAACTTGGGGTAGACGAGGAGCTTGTTACCCCGGAGACCTCCTTTAAAGAGCTGGATGCGGATTCATTGGATATTGTTGAACTAATTATGGCTCTGGAAGAGGCATTCGACTTGGATATTCCGGATGAGGAAGCCGAAAAAATTAAGACAGTCGGAGAAGCTGTCAGCTACATTAAGGAGAACAAATAACCTCAAAAAGGTCCCGTACTCAGCTGCGGGACTTTCTTTTAAGAGATTATCTCCCTCCATACTAAATGAATTTTACGCTCATAGAGAAGCGCGATATTAAACTGCGTGAGGCGAGAAGCACGATATTTGACTTTCGAGCCTCGAACATCGCGCCTTGCGTCTCGATAGATTAGAGGTCGACAGGAGGAACAATTGTGAAAATACCCGAGCTTCGTATTGCCGATTTGGTGGCCAAAATTCCTGTTATCCAAGGAGGAATGGCTGTTAGGATATCTATGGCTCCTCTCGCAGCAGCTGTTGCCGAGGAGGGAGGGATCGGAATAATTGCAGGCAGTGGTTTGCCGGTGGAAGAATTTGTTGCAGAAATCCGTGAAGCACGTCATCGTACGAAAGGGATTATCGGGGTCAACATTATGTTTGCTGTTCGCGAATTTGCGCAGCTGGTTCACGCCGCGTTCAATGAGAAAATTGATCTTTTAATTTCAGGAGCCGGTTTTTCCAGGGATATGTTTACCTGGGGTAAAGAAAAGGGCATCCCGGTTGTGCCCATTGTTTCATCAGCTAAACTTGCTAAATTATCTGAAAAACTTGGGGCGGCCGCCGTGGTTGTCGAAGGGGCGGAGGCCGGCGGGCATTTAGGGACGCTTCGTTCGATCCACGATATCCTCCCGGAAGTAATAGCAGCCGTCAGTATTCCTGTCATAGGTGCAGGAGGCTTCGTCAATGGAGAAGACGTCGCCAAGACCCTGAAACTTGGTGCAGATGGGGTACAAATGGGAACCCGGTTCGCGCTTAGCGAAGAGTGCAGCGCAGCTCCCGCTTGGAAAGAGGCAATGCTCAAGGCTACTAAAGAGGACGTGCTGTTAATTCATAGTCCGGTGGGGATGCCGGCGCGGGGGATTAAGAACCCCTTTACCAAGTTGCTCGAGGAAAAAGCGGATGTCAAGCCGAAGAAATGTCTAGGCTGTCTTAAGCAGTGTGCGGGTAACTTTTGTATTATCAGTCGCTTAGTTAAGGCTCAACAGGGCGATATTCGGGAAGGTCTTATCTTTTCTGGGGCTAATGTCCATAAGATTAAAGAAATTTTGTCCGTGCATGAAATATTCGAGGAGCTCAAAAACGGAATACTCAGCTTTAAGGAGGAAGAATGTTGAAACACCGTGCAGTAATTACCGGAATGGGTGTCATCTCTCCCGTCGGCAACGATCTGGATGAATTCTGGAATAATTTAATCGGAGGAAAGTCCGGAATCGGACTATTAACGCGTTTTGATACTGCCGATTTGCCGACTAAGGTTGCGGCTGAGGTCAAAAACTTCGAGCCGACGGAATGGATTAACAAAAAGGAAAGTCGCCACATGGACCGCTTTGTTCAATTTGCCATCGCAGCTGCCAAGTTGGCGGTGCAAGATTCGGGACTTGATTTTGAGAAAGTAGACAAAGCACGTGCCGGTACCGTTATGGGTTGTGGGATCGGTGGTGTAATAACGTTTGAAGAACAAAAAGAGGTGCTCATGAGTAAGGGGAGCGGTCGGATTACCCCGTTTTTTGTTCCAATGCTGATTGGCAACATGGCAGCCGGACATTTATCCATCGAGTTTGGTTTAAAGGGATCCAGTCTGACGGTTGTTACAGCCTGTGCTTCGGCCACTAACGCCATTGGAGAAGCGTTACGGATTATCCAACGCGGGGAGGCCGATGTCGTGCTTAGTGGAGGAACCGAGGCGCCGCTTACGAAGTTGGCTTTTGTCGGCTTTTGCGCTGCGAAGGCGATGTCCACTGAAAAGGAAAACCCGGAACAAGCGTCGCGACCCTTTGATAAGCGGCGGAGCGGTTTTGTTATGGGCGAAGGAGCAGGGGTCTTGGTCCTGGAATCCTTGGAACATGCAGAGGCTCGGGGTGCTCACATTTATGCCGAACTGGCCGGCTATGGAAGCACATCAGATGCCTATCATATTACGAGCCCGGTGCCCGGCGGAGCCGGTGCAGTCCAAGCGATGCGGCTTGCCATAAAGGATGCGGGGTTAAGTGTCGAAGAGGTTGACTATATCAATGCGCATGGAACCAGCACAGGGCCTAACGATTCGGTGGAAACCTCCGCTATTAAAACTTTGTTTGGCAGTTATGCGTCGAAGTTAGCGATTAGTTCGACCAAATCAATGACCGGGCATTTGATGGGGGCTGCGGGAGCCATCGAGGCGATTATTTGTGCGCTGAGTATTAAACGGGGAGCGATCCCGCCAACGGCGAATTATGGAGAGCCGGACCCGGAATGTGATCTTGATTATGTCCCTAATATAGCGCGCAAACAAGAAGTGAGGGTGGTAATGTCCAATTCCTTAGGTTTCGGCGGGCATAATGCCGCCATCGTCTTAAAAAAATTTGCATAAGGCATATGAAAGAAAATAACAAGTCAAAGATTGACCGGTTATTTTCTTGAATGTGCCTAAGGTAAGGAGATCTAAACTAAATGGTTGAAAAGAGCCGTAATGCGACTCCGAATTTCATAAAGACGGAGGGAAGATCAGGGCGAAAGAAATATGTCGTGACTTCTCTGAAACAAGAACTGGGACTTGAATTAGCAAAGCGATTGGGACTTCAGACTCCGCCGAATCGCCTGTTTAGCACGGCCTTGACCCATCCTTCATATGTCTTTGAAAATCCGCAGTTTGGCAAAGAAACAAACCAACGGCTTGAGTTTTTGGGTGATGCAATTTTGGACTTTGTGATTGCGGAGTATCTTTATCTAAGTTATCCTGAGCGGCCGGAAGGAGAACTCACAAAAATGCGGGCTGCTGTCGTGAATGAAACGACTCTGGCTCACAAAGCGCAGGAAATCGGGTTGGGGCAAGAGCTTTTGTTGGGTAAAGGCGAACAGGTATCCGGCGGACGGGAACGGCCCTCCATCTTGGCGGATGCCTGGGAATCAGTTATTGGAGCGATTTACTTGCAATATGGATTGCAAGAAGCCCGCCGGGTTATTTTGGAGATGCTCAAACCGTCCATTTACGAAGTCGCCGAAGGGAATTACGGGGACTATAAAACTGTGTTACAGGAAAAAGCACAACGGGAAGAAATAGAAGTAAACTATCAGATCCTGGCGGAAGAAGGACCTGATCACAATAAATCCTTTACGGCGGGTGTTTTTCTGCAAGGAAACTTAATGGGCAAAGGTGTGGGCCGCACCAAAAAAGAAGCGGAGCAACATGCTGCAAGGCAGGTGCTGGAACATTGGGGGAGGGAGAACGATGGCTAAACCTGAGAATTTCCCGGTGTTCTTAAAGGGAATTCATATTCAGGGATTTAAGTCGTTCGCCGATCGTGTCAAATTGGAATTAGGCCATGGATTAACTGTAATTGTTGGTCCGAATGGGAGTGGAAAAAGCAATGTCGCCGATGCAGTTCGCTGGGTACTGGGAGAACAAAGTGCCAAGAGCTTGCGCGGGGCTAAAATGGAAGATGTGGTTTTTGCCGGAAGCACACAGCGTCGCCCTGTCGGCATGGCGGAAGTGTCCCTGATTTTTGATAACTTAACAGGAATTTTACCGTTGGATTTTAGAGAAATCACGATTACCCGACGGGTCTATCGTGATGGTGAGGGGCAATATTTGATTAATAATGCAGCTTGCCGGCTCAAAGATATTCAGGAACTATTTATGGATACGGGAGCAGGCAAAGAAGGATTCTCGATCATTGAGCAGGGGCGGGTTGAGGAAATCTTAAACCTAAAATCGGAAGAACGTCGCTCGCTGATCGAAGAGGCGGCTGGAATTACCAAGTTTCGTTTCAGAAAGCGCGAAGCCTTAAAGCGTCTTGATGCAACAATCTTGAATCTCCAACGTCTTGAGGATCTAGTACGAGAAATTGAGGGACAACTGACTCCTCTGGCTGCCCAAGCTCAAGTGGCCGAACAAAGCCTTGCGCTCTCCGGCGAACTTAGACGCCTGGAAATCCAATTGACTGTTCTCGACATCTCAGAAGGGAAGCATAAGTTGGCTTTAGCTTTAAAGGATTCAGAAACCCTGCAAGCCAGTTTAATAGAGGCTCAAGTAATATTGAGGTTAAGAGAAAGTAAAAATTTAAAAGATAAAGTTCTGCTCAAAGAAATAGAGGATGACTCGCAACGGATGCAGGGAGAGGGGTTTCAGGCGGGGCAGGCAAGCGAAGCTTTAAAACATGAGTTAAGCATTCGCGGTGAGCGTTTTAAATATTTTACGGAGCAAATCGCCAGGTTGACCGATGAGATCCAGGCAGATGAGGGAAAAATTGAAAATTTGAATCAACGGATGAGCACCCTTGCGGCAAAGCTAGCGGTTTTAAAGTATACGGTTGAAGAAGCACAAAGCAAGGTCTCAGACCGAGAACAGAAACTGAAGTGTGTTCGAGAAAGTAAACTGGCAGAAGATATTGACCGAATTAAGACCGATCTTTTTCAAGCCCTGTCAGACCAAGCCAATTGTGCCAATGAATTGACCGGGGCTCAACATACTCTGGTATCGCTTGAACAACAAGTTCTTCAGATAGTGCAGGAGCAAGGGCTAAAAACAAAAGAACGTCAATCCTTGGGTGAAACTTGTAAAGCGCAGGAAAAAGAACTGGCTGAGCTGGAACGACAAATCCTGGCTGGAGACGGAGAAATGTTCAGGCTCAGGACAGAGTGGGATCGGCTAAAATCGTTGCGCGAAGAAAAAAAGGTCGAACTTCAGAAGCATAAGGCCCTTACAGATCAAGCCAGAGCGCGCAGGCACGCTTTGTTGTCGTTAGAAGATTCCTTTGAAGGGTATCAACGTGGGGTACGCGAGGTGATGCTGGCCAGAAAAAAGGGGATCAAGGATTGCATGGGTCTCTGCGGGACGGTGGCTGATCTGATCGCCGTGCAGGAAGAATATGAACTGGCTTTGGAGACCGCACTGGGAGCGGGCTTGCAGAATGTTGTGGCGGAGAATGAGAAGGCTGCAAAAGAGGCCATTGCTTATTTAAAGGTTCATCAATTCGGACGGGTAACCTTCCTGCCGCTTGATATAATTCAGGGGAAACGGATATCTGTGAGCCAGGTAGTTGAGAGGGATTCCGGCTATATCGGGATTGCAGTCGATCTTATTTCTTATGATTTGTTATACAAACCGGCGATGGCGTTTCTCCTGGGGCGCATTGTCGTAGTCAAGGATATGAGTGCTGCGACCCGGATCGCTAAAGCATCCGGGTATAGGCAGCGCATTGTGACTTTAGAGGGGGATCAAGTCCATCCCGGAGGTTCTCTGAGTGGAGGGAGCGTTCAGCTCAAAGGAGGAAATTTGCTTGCCCGTTCCCGTGAAATCGATTCCTTGCGAGTCGCGTTAGTACGGTTAGAAAAAGATTTACTTGAAGAAGAACGGGAATACTTCGAGCTTGATCTTCGTCTGAGGGAAATTAAGGAAAGTATGGATAATTTAACTCTTAGACAACGGGAAGATAACGAACATCAGGTCATGCTTAGGGCGGCGCACGGGAATGTGTTGAGTCAGTTGGGGCGGCTAGAGAGTGATTTATTGGGGTTAGATCTTCGGAACCAGGGAAACAGTGCCCAAAAAAACGAACTTTGCCTTTATATAAAAAGTTTAACCGAACGTTTGGAAATGGCAGAAAAAATATCGGTCAATTTACGTGAAGAGTACAATCGGCGAGAGATTGAAGCAAAAGCCGCGATAAGTGAGGAAGAATCGTATCGGGAGCAACTGACCCAGGAGAAAATCCGCTTAGCCAAGTTGGAACAAGAATTAAATCAATGCACGGAGCAACTTGGTCAGGAACAAAAGAACTATCGCGAAAATGAAGCAACGCTTCAATTTAAAAAACAGAACCGGGTTGGTTTCCAAGAAAACTGCCAGGTGGTTGAAGCGGAGCAAGGGGCGTTGAACCGGCAATTGGAGAAACATTCACTTGCCCAAGAGGCCCAGCGCTGCGCCTTAAGGCAACGCGGACAAGAGAGAGAGGTTTTATCGGCCGGTATACTTGAACTGGAACAGGAGATACATGCCCAGCGTCAGTTAGAGCATGCGCTGGAACAGCGCCTCCATGCCAATGAACTTCGCGTTGTCCGCTTCGAGACGGAGTGTCAAGCAGGGGAAACCCGTTTAGTTGAGGAGTTTTCTCTAACCTGGGAAGAGGCCCTGCCTTATCAGACCGAGGAGGGAAGGACAGTCCTGTGGCGAAGGGTGCAAGCGCTTAAACAACAAATTGAAGATTTAGGCCCCATCAACCAAGCAGCTATCGAAGAATATCCTAAAATGCAAACCAGGCAGGTTTTTATGTTAGCCCAGCGGGATGATTTGGTCGAAGCAAATCAGACCTTGCGCCAAGTGATTTCCGAACTGGATAAGACCATGAGTGAACGGTTTATAGAAAGCTTTCATGCAGTGAATGGGGCTTTTCAGGAAGTCTTTCGAGAGCTCTTTTGTGGCGGAAACGCGGAACTTCATTTAGTAGACCCCGAACATTTATTAGAAACAGGTGTCGAGATTATTGCTCAGCCCCCAGGTAAAAAACCTCAGCTCCTTTCCCTCTTGTCCGGCGGAGAACGGGCTTTAACGGCCATAACTATTTTGTTCGCCCTGCTGCGGGTTAAACCGAGTCCGTTTTGTATCCTGGATGAGATCGAAGCATCTTTGGACGATTCTAATGTCCGGAGATTTGCCCAATATATTCAACGTCTATCGGATTCAACCCAGTTCGTTGTTATTTCTCATCGCAAAGGAACCATGGAATCGGCTGATGTTTTGTATGGCATTGCCATGGAGGAGAGCGGTGTATCCAAGCTGCTTTCCGTCAAGTTCGACGAACGATTGGATGAGAGACTTGCGTGAGGGATTTGTGTGACACAACGCTTGGTACTTACGACGCAGAGCAAACTAACCGTTCAAACTCCTACTCTGGGGAGGGGGTGCCTGCCAAATGAGCCATCCTTGGCGCAATGGCAGCAGTGCACATCCTTGTGCACTGCCCCGTATCTGGGGTCGGTAGCTTTCACGGAGTTCGCTTTTCTGCTTACGAAAAGACCCCGCGCTCGTGTCACACTGCGTCCCGGGCTTGGAACGATGAACGGAGAACGGAGAGTGTCCCGCTATGTTTATTCAGTCAGCATCGGTTCGTACATCATAATTGCATGATTCTCTGTAATGAAGTCATCGCCTATTTGGTTGTTACCGGGGTCGAACACTTTTCGCCTTATTATGTTATGGCGCATGTAACCTCCCCACCACTCCTGTGTAATTAAATGTTCACTTTCGTAAACCTCATATTTTTGAGGCGAAGGTTGTTCACATCTCCATTCCCCTTCCAAGTCCGAATCTCCTACACTTACGAGAAGTTGATACCGATATGGAGTCTCATTCTTGATTTGGAGATCTATATAATTGTGAACCACTGTGGCCCCACTTCCGAATGGTTGGGTCCGGTTGGCATCAGGAAATACGTCATGCGTGTGCCGCCACCGTTCTGTAACCTTTAATGGAGTATGTAAGGCCATCCAATAAATCAGATTTGAAAGTTGGCATAAGCCTCCTCCGACTCCGGGAACAAACGATCCATTGGTTAGGATAATCCCTTCAGAGAAACCTTTTGCTTTAGTAGGCTTCCCTACCAAACGCCAAAAAGAAAATGTCTCGCCTGGTTCCAGAACGAGGCCATTTATCTTTGCCGTAGCCAACTTCAAGTTGGTTACTTTGTTTTTCTGCAGCCACATATCAACGTTTCGGAGGCGACGATAGAGTGGGGTCCTATGCTCCGCCACATTGTAAGGGAGTTGTGACGTCTGTAAATTTCCCGCATAGCGTGTTGACCTGACAAAAATCCATTGGAGGTAACGACGCCATGTAAAATAATGCCTTCCTAGAAACATCCGAAGCTCAGAACGGTTCACGGGCCTTTCTGATCGATAAAAGGATTTTAATCCCAAAACTTTTCACACCCCATATTTTCTATCCCTGAAAATAGATTGCTAAAAATTGACCATTTACAAATTTTCTTCAGCCATTTGCTCGCTTTGACAAAGACTGAACAAATATTTATATACTTGTTTGGCATACTCTTTATAGAGCTGCTCGATGTCCTGCATCCATTCAACTCCCCGTAAACATATATCCGAAAATTAAATAGCTCTGTACAATCTTCTCATTTAATCAAAACTACAGATATCCAAAAATGTATTTGTCTTTTGAGCCTCTTCCTTTGAAGAATACACCAAAAATTCCTTTTTACCTTGAATATTAGCTATAAGTAATTCTATTGATTTTGGGTTCTTTGAAACCTTAAGTATTTCTTGAATCTCACGCTGGCGTGCTAAGTATTGTGAATTATTCTCTCTTTCCCCTATTTCCATAGCTTTTAAATCATAGGATTCTCCCATTTGCTCACACCTAATGACTTCTTGCCAATGCGGATAATAGGCCACAAGTTCTAAAAATTCTTTAAAACTATCTGTTATTTTGCCAAACATTCCGTTGCGGTTAACATACCCAACTGGGTAATTATCATCTTTAATATCACCAATGCCGCCAATCGTTCCGAAGCAGTTTCCTTTAGTATCAACTGCAAAAATTGAAAATTGAGGGACAGGGTAAAACCGGAAATCGTCCCGTATTTGTGTAGTGCAAAAGATTACATCACAGTTCTCTCCCAGTAGCTTGTAAATTTCGCATGAACGTTCATTTTCAGGAACTGGAATTACTCTTTTTCCAGCTAATACAGCTTCTGATTTTTCCCCATCTTCTGATGTGTAAAAATATCCTATTGCATTATCCTTGTCTTCAATATCAATAATCAGCTTTTTTGGTATGTCCATCAATCTCTCCTGATAATAATACTTTTGAAAATACTGGATCTTTCCAAAAACTTAAACCGTTATATGGATCGATTCCATTAGCTAAGGCAGAAATGATTTCCACCGCTTTACTAATCGCTATAATTTATTCCCCATCTAATACTTACTTCTTTTTCATATGTCATCGAACAAAATAAGACACGCTCATAGTTAACGGGTGAAAACAAAAAGAAAGAAGGCGATTCCTATTATCGAAAAGATGACTCCGCCAACTCGTCTAATCAAAAAATAAGAATCTTGCGGTTCTTTTGTCGCCTTCCAACTATCAGTGATTTTCCACATGAACCTAGGATTGATTGCATTACTCATGGCAATAGCAATCCAGACCAAAAAGAATAGTGTTGTAAATATATTGATTACGTTAAACGGACTAACATTCACAGGATTCATAGATTTTCCTCCCCTCTATCTCCAGCAGATTAGATAACGTTTGGGTGTTACCGTAGCGTCATACTACTTCCATATTGGCAAAGTTACGGTAACACCCGGTTAGACGAAGTAGCGGACGGAAATACTTAAGTCTTATAGATAATTATTGTTTTTAAGGTTAGCCGAAATATGTTCTTGAATAAATTGTTCTACTATGTCCTTTTGTTCTTTCTTTTTCCATAAATCTATAACTATTATTGGTTTGATTAAAAATAATAGAGGTTTCACATTTAGTTTAAGTGTATATTTGCTAGTCCATTCGTACGATACTATTTTTTCCCATACCCAAAAGTAATTTTTGTATTGAATCCCACCTTCAGTTATTTTATTTCTTTGTAAAGAAATAAATATAACAATACTTACTGCTAATATCCAAAACACTAACTCAATTAACCAAGAACCATCAATAGCTGTTATGCTTTTAAATCTAATTACGTTAAATATGGATAATGAACCTACAGCTACCC
>JQID01000066.1 GCA_000770645.1 Desulfosporosinus sp. Tol-M | reverse complement strand
CAAATCCCCTCGCCTCCACCATTTAACAAGCACAAAGCCGATAGAACGAATTTCCTTTGATATCAAAGGGTTTCGGGCTATCGGCTTTGTTTTTGTGTTCAAATAATTATCGTTCCAAGGTGGTTCGTTCTTGAAATACCCGAAAAAGTGAACCCACTTGAGAACGCTAAGCAAAAAATGAACCCACTTGAGAACGGTAAGAGAAGTTAGCGTTCTCAAGTTTAATTTGGGCTATTTCCCGACTACATCCACGCTGATTTCCGTGCCGTCGCGGAATACGACTGCCACATTCCGTTCGCTGTGAACCGTGTACCTGTCAACCGTTGCTCGAAACAGGGCTTCATCAAATTCGGTCAAAAGCCCGTCCTGTCCTCGCAATTCGTCAAGGAACATATTGAGCCGTTCCCGCCGCACGAGGATGGATTGACGCTTTTCGGAAAGTTCGGTGAGGTGTGTCCGTTTCTCCTCGTACTTGTCGTTGAGTGCACCAAACCGCTGCTCATAGTCATCTTGATTAAGGGTCTGGCGAGAATTTTCTTCCATTGCCGATTTCAAGGCATTGTAGGTGTCCACGCTTTCAGTGTTCAGCTTTTCCATCTGGCGGTCAATGGCAGCGGTGTCGGTCAGTTCCGCAACCACTGTTTCATATTCCGTGAAATAGTCATCTTTAACAGCGAGAATTTGATTGAACGCCGTGATAAAGGCGTACTCCAACTGCTCCTCTGTTAGGTGCGGTGACTGGCATTGCGCCCCACGAGGTTTGCTTGGGTCGCGGTCGCTCCGTTGGTATTTGGCGTTGCATTGCCATACGGTTTTTCGGTATTTGGTGTTTGAACCCCACACTTTTTTGCCGTAAAATGCTCCGCAAGTGCCGCACACCACTCGACTGCCGAAAAGGTTAGTAGTGTTTCGGGAAGTGCCAATTTCACCGTTGCGCCTGACCTCATCCTGAACAAGGTCGAACATCTCACGGCTGATTATGGCGGGATGGCTGTCATCTACCCAGTATTGTGGCAGTTCGCCGTTGTTTTTGAGCATACGGTGGGTAAGGAAACTCTCACAGTATGTCTTCTGACTGCGGTTACATCCTGCATACTTTTCATTGGTTAAAATGGAAAATACCGTTCTTGCTCCCCAGTTTTTCATTCTTCTTGGGGTTGGTATCCTTTGCTGTGTTAGGTATTGGGCGATAGAATTCGCCGTCTGACCGTTGAGGAACAGTTTATAGATAAGACGAACGACCTCGGCTTCTTTTTCTACAATTTTTGGTTCGCCGTCCTCGCCCTTTTCGTAGCCGAGGAAATTGCCGTAGCAAATGGTAACCTTACCGTCTGCCATTCGTTTTCTCTTTCCCCAAGTGACATTCTCCGAAATCGACCTCGATTCTTCCTGTGCCAGCGAGGACATTATAGTCAAGAGTAATTCACCCTTGGCATCGCCGGTGTCTATGTTCTCTTTTTCAAAAAAAACGAAAACGCCGTTATCTTTGAGTTTGCGTATTACCGTCAGGCTATCAACCGTGTTTCGAGCGAACCTCGATACACTCTTGGTCAGGATGAGGTCTATTTTGCCAGCCAGAGCGTCCTCGACCATTTTATTGAAACCGTCGCGCCCCTTGGTCGATGTACCACTGACCGCCTCATCAGAATATGTGAAAACATAATCCCACGCAGGATTCGCCTGAATGTACTTTGTATAATAATCAACCTGTGCTCCGTATGATGTGAGTTGTTCCTCATCGTCAGTGCTGACCCTTGCGTAGGCTGCCACTCGCTTTTTTCGCTGTTCCGTCAGGACAGCTTTCGTCTGACGGTCAAGCGTCGGTGGCAACATTGTTACCCTACTTGCTCTCGCCATTGTCCGCATTCCTCCTTGCTATTTGTTTTTGCCGTGCCGCTTCTCGCTTTTCGGGCGTCCAACTTTCCCGCCGTGAGCGGTCTATCCATTCTCGTTCGGCAGTCCTACCATCTTTCATTATGAATGTTAGGCAGTTCGGAGCGGGAACGATTATCTCTGTAATGTTATCCATACCGCCGAGTTCGTCGGCAAGCCGGGTCAGCACATCTTCGGGTATCTGCTTTGATGTGCCGCAGAATTCCTTGCCAACAGAAAGATAAGTGGCGCAATGCCAGAAGTGCTTGCCGTTGGCGACTTTCCGCTTATAGTGCTTGCCGCAATCTCCACAGGTTATTTTCGATGTGAATAGGGTCGGAAGCCATGTGCCTTCGGATTTGTAAATCGCCGCGCGTTCAGTTCTGACCATCTGTGCCTTTTGGAACGTATCCTCGTCAACGATGGCAGGATGCGTCCCTTCGGCGTAATACTTCGGTAAAATGCCGTCGTTCCTGACCTGACGCTTGGTTAAGTGGTCTGTAGTCATCGTTTTTTGAAGGAGACAGTTTCCCGTCAGCTTTTCGTTCTGCAGAAGTGAACCGATGACCGAAGTGTTCCACCGACCACCGCTGAATGATGGAATGCCTTCGGCGTTGAGCCGTTTAGCGATAATCGACACGCCGTCGCCGCCGATGTATTCAGCGAAAATACGCTGCAGAATTTTTGCTTGTTCCTCGTTGACGGTAATCTCGCCGTGTTTGATCTCATAGCCGTACATCTTGTTGAAACTGACGACCTCGCCGTTTTCAAACTTCTTTCGTATACGCCACTTGCAGTTCTCGCTGACTGATAAACTTTCTTCCTGTGCAAAAGAAGCGAGGACGGTGAGCATTAACTCGCCGTCCCCACTGATACTGTGGATATTCTCGCGTTCGAAATAAATATCGACCCCGAGCAGTTTTAACTCCCTGACTTCCTCAAGGAGAGTGACCGTGTTCCTCGCAAACCGCGATATGGACTTGGTCAGCACCATGTCGACCTTTCCGGATTTACAGTCAGCGAGCAGTCTTTGGAACTCGCCCCTGTTTTCATTTGTGCCTGTGATATCGTCTGCGTATACGCCACAGTATTCCCAGTCGGGGCGGTTTTGTATCAGTTTGCTGTAATAGCTGATTTGTGCCGACAGTGACTGCAACTGAGCTTCCTTAGTCGATGATACTCTGGCGTAAGCCGCCACACGTTTTCGCTTGGGAGCGGGTGCGGAAATTGGCTCGATTTTCGTGATTTTCAAGGTTTGAATCCCTCCTTTCGTCAGTATGCATATTCGCTCTAAAAGCCGATAAAGTCAAGCGTTTACAGGTCATTTCGGAGTTTTCAGCCCACCAATTATAGGTCGATATATGCGCTCATATTTTGTGCATAGCTGCTGGTACTCACGTTCCGAAATCAGCCCCTGTCGTAACAACCGGTCGGCAATATGTTTTCTTCTGCCGTACTCGACCTCACGATTAAATTGCTCCTTCGTCATATCACCACCGCCTTTTCTGATGATGCTTCCGGGAAGCGGTCAGCAGTGTAACAGGCTGTCGAGCAGAATTTCCTCTTTTTGTTCCCGTTGTTGTCGAACTTCTTACCGCAGCGAGCGCAGACGGCGGATGGTTTTCGGTTTGCCTTGTGATAAGCCAATCGGCAGGCATCGGAGCAGAACTTCTTTGTACTTCGGGTCTTTGTAAACGGTTGCCCACATTGTAAGCAGAGGTCTATGTTTTCTTTGCAATCTTTGTTCTTTGTTTCTTCGGAAGCAGTGACGGCTTTGATGGCGTTCCTGCGGCAGAATGATTTGACCGTATCCTTGGAAACCCCGACCTTATCGGCGATTTCCTTGTAACTCAGTCCCTGTCCGCGAAGCGCCTTAATCTGTTCCTTTTGCAGAACCGTCATAATGACACCTCCGTGAAACAAGGACGGCAGGTTGCCCCGCCGCCCTCACTTGTAATTATTCAGTTTTAATAAAAGCATCGGTGAAACCTGCCGCCTTTACCCTTGCGAGCATGGCATCGGCATTGGCTTTGACCGAGTACGCACCGACCTGAACCCGGTAGAGCCTTTTCGGCGTGGCTGGTGTTTCGGGTTTGGGTGGTTCGGTTGCCGCAAGTAGCCTTTTGACTTCGGCACGGAAGGTATCCATCGACTTCCCGAACCTCGAGAACCAGTGACCGGGGTCGGCGTGATTGCTGGCAATACCGCGTCTATGTCCCTCGTAATGCCCGATGATAACGCCATCTGCCATCGGGTCGAGTTTGTACTCCTTGCAGAGGTAGGCGCATAATTCAGTAGCTTCCTTGTAGACAGCATTGAAGTAAGCCGCATCGGTCAAACCGTCCTCGCAGATCTCAAATGAAATATGCGTATCGTTACCGCTGCCCTTGGAACCGCTCCCGCAATGCCACCCACGATGATTCCACGGCAGCGTCTGGTATGTGGCGATTGTTCCGTTGGCCAGCTTGCCGATGAAAGCGTGGACGCAAACCTGTCTACCGCCGGGCTTATCCTGATTCCAATGGTTGTTGTACTGGTTCTTTCCGAGCAACCCGTCATCGGGTCCGACGTAACGGCGGAGGCTTGGATTGTTGGCGCCGGTGGAATGCAACATGATGCCCTTCGGGGTTATAGTTCTGCCCGCCTTGTAGCAGGCGTTGTTTGTAAGTATTAGCTTTCGTAAATTCATTAAAATCCCCTCACAATCTATAAATTTGCAGTAGCAGGTTCGGAAGGATACAGATGATAAGAAAACTTCAGATCACAGTAAGCGGTTGACGATGTGCCATCGCTTCCCATACAGACATACAACCCATAACCTGCAGGGATTCTGGCTTGACGCATTTGAATGTGAATGTGTAGGGATTCAGCTGATGTATTTGAGCCGATAGGCGTACTCCGTGAGATTCTGGTAAAGGTCTCCTCATCAGCGGAGATATAGAAATCCAGTTCTTTCTCACTCGTATCCGATTGACGGCAAAGGGTTAACAGATGGCAATCATAAGCAGTCGTATAAAGCAATCCACCCTGACCACCAATTACCACGCTGCTAATGGGCAAAACTGTGTGCAGAGGTCCACGAACGCTGTTGACACCGCCTGATCCCGAAACATTGCCCGATAGTATATATCTTAGGTAGCTTATCCTGGTAAATGGATTGACAACTGCTGTTGCGGTGGAAGTGAGAGTTATTCCGGATGTCGCGTTTTCCGTTCTTTCCAATATAAACAGGCTCTCACCCGGGGCTACGGTGACATCTCCGATGGAAAACCGTTGGCTCGTCCAATAGGCTGTGCAAATCGGATTCGGATCTGTTCCTGTGCCATAGGCAATGTTCGTTTCATCTTCGATGCCCCTTATGGATTTGGCAATGGTCTTGACTGTATTGCGGAGGGTGTCTTGGATTAACACTTGTACATTGTTTGCGGCAGGGTTGCCCAAAGCCGTAACAAAGGTATACGTTACAGTGCCGATTACTACGTTATTGCCATTCGCTATGCCACTAAATGTGATGGATGCTCTGCGGCTGATCATATCAGGTGCAGAAGCGGTTTCAATTGGATGCAAATGGTTGAGAAGAATTCCTGTCCTCATATTCAGCGTGTCATGCGTTTCATCGAGTAAGTTGTGTGTTGTATTTAGCAGTGCATAATTGTCATTTAGCAGGTTATAAGTGAGATTTAGCATATTGTTTATTTCTTCAATATCCAGTTCGGCCAAGGCAGAGAGTACCTGATTAAGCCATTCCTGAGCGGGTGGCTCCGGTGGCTCGGCTATACCATCTGCAAGGGCCTCTTCAACAATGGTCAGTATTCGGACGCTTTTCCCGACCACATCGCCATAAGTAACCCTTATCTCCAACTGCCCGACGCCGATGAGCAGTGTGTCGGTTGCGCTGGGCGACCATGTAAGGACTTCATCAGCGTAGGTAGTAATCACTGGGTAGGCAATACCATCGGGTCTTTTGTATATTGCATTTAGAGCAGCCCCGGGGTAGGTGTCATCCATTAAATTGGAAGCATCAAACTCAAGGTGGCGAAAGTAATGTTCTCCCCGCCGCCCGATAAATACCGTCGCGGCTTTTGTTAAATCAATCATTTCCCGTCACCATCTTCCCGTCCGTGAAGCTGCTCCAGAGCCGCCTTGAGCTTCTCGGGAATGGGCAGTCCCAGGTGCGCAGCGTTTTCAAGCATGGACACGCCTTCGTTTGAGCAGTAGAAAAAGATGACGGCGGTACGCAGTACCTCTCCGTTTCCGATGAGATAGAGGTCCATGATATGAGCGACGCCCACCATCACAAAAATCAGCACCTTCTTGCAGATTCCCTTAAAACCGACCTCACTGGACAATTTTTTGTCTACAATGGCGCACATGACACCGGTAATGTAGTCAACGACTACGAACACGAGCAACGCGTAGAGAAAGCCGTCAAAGCCACCGAGAAACCACCCGAGAAAGGCACCAACAGCTGCAAAAGCCAACTGTATCCAATTCCAAATCTCTTTCATTAGAAATACCTCCATTTCATGAATTTGTGTATAGAAAAGCGCTCTCGCATAATACGAGAGCACTATGGCTGTATAGTGTCTAAAGCTCCAAGAACAGGTCCTGAATTTGTTGCATCACATCTGCTTTTGGTCGCACAGTTCCAATGGGCAGCCCTGTTATGGGTGGAATATTAAAAGCCGATGAAGGGTCAAAACCATTGACCGCTGCAATGACAGGATCGAGGGCTTTTCGGAGTTCCAAGATGTGGAACGGCCAGTTTTTAACAGTGGTCTTTCCGGCAGCAATTTCTTCACTCCAAGTTGCGGGCGAAAGGTTGTAATAGCTGCGTACTGTGTTTACAGCAATTCGAAACGTCTGGATATGAGTTGCCTTCACATGCGTTTCGTTCGCGGTGATCGTCTCAAATGGTGGTGGTAATACAGTAAAGGTCCGCACAACCTCAGGACTTGATGATTCGATATCACTATCAAGGCAGCGGAGGGTCACGGTATGATTCCCTGCGGTCAACGTTGTTGATTGGTACACTGTTTTTACACCATTGCCTATATAGCCGCTTACGGAAAACATCTCGGGGTTGTCGACACTGTTAATCCAAACACCCGCATCGATTTTAACTTCCACAATCTGCGTCTGACCATCCGGCTCAATGCCTGTTGTAATCATGAAACGCGGGGTGGCATTGTAACTCGAACTGCCAGACACCGGACAGACGATTACCGGGGCAGTCGGCGGGCTGTTTTTCTTTATTGTGCCGCTGACTACATAAGAAGAGACTGCATCCAATGCATCGGTTACGCTGATACGATAGCGGGTATACATTCCGGCTATCTGTGATGCGTTTGCTGTATACGTCCCCGAGGTAGCGCTTGAAACGATGGTAGTCAGAGCCTCATACGCCGACCAGTTTGTCCCGTCCGTTGAAGTTGAACGCTGAATGACATACTGCTTGATAAGGCTGGTTCCGGGTATCGTTCCGCTCCATGTCAAAGTAACAGTAGTGGCTTCGTAAATTGTAGGAGCGGCGGCAAAGGAGGTCGGCGGCGTAGGTAGCGTATTTCTGCGGACAGTGTTGCTGGAGACAGTCCAGTCTGAGTAGAAACTTTCACCAGCTGCACCTCGTGTTCTTACCCGAAACTTGCGGTAATATCCACGCGTTCCTGAAGGACTGACACTCACAATGCTGCTTGTTGCAGAAGTGTTCACCGTGGTCAGTGCTGTCCAAGCGCCCCAGCTGCTGTTATCTGCCGAGTCACTATATTGTAGCTCATAGGATGTGATGGCATTTCCTGCACCATCAGATGCACCACTCCATGAGAGGCTGACGTTTCCTTCAGCTAAAGCTGCACTTACTGAGCAGGTCGTCGGTGCCCCACAAGCTGTGATATTACAATAGATACTGTTACTGACCTTCTCTATTGAGTAGACATCAAATGTATCGATAGTCCAAATGCCAAATTGGGTATATGTTCCCGGAACTCTTGATACATTAGGTTCGTAACTGCCGCCGCTGGCCGACAGTATCAGCGTGGTCAGAACGTTCCATGAACTCCATGTGCTGTTATCCGTGGATGTACGGCTGGCAATCTGGTATCCCTTTACCGGGCTGGTACCGCCTGACGCTCCGCTCCAAATCAGCGTAATGGTCTCGTCGCTATATGCTGCGGGAGATGCAACGGCCGTCGTTGCTGGCTTCGGTGCTGTATTTCTTCGGACAGAGTTCGTTGATACTTTCCATCCGGAATAATAGCTTGCTCCTGCTGCGCCGCGTGTCCGTACTTGAAATCTCCGGTAATCGCCTCTTGTGGACGGCGGCGATGTAGCCACGCTACCGCTGGTGGCTGTGGTTGAAACCGTAGCCAGCGGCATCCATGCTCCCCATGTGAAGTTATCAGAGGAATCGCTATACTGAATCTCATAACTGGAAATCGTGTTATTGATGCCGCCGGATGCCCCGCTCCATGAAAGGGTAATCCCGCCTTCAGAGAGTGTGGGACTGACCGAACAAGAAGTCGGTGCTCCGCAGGCTGTGGTAAGAAGCGCCGAACTTAACACCGTGTAGCTTGAATTGTCAATTACACCGGAAGAAAGCGTTAGCCTCCCGTCCGACACCACCTGAAAGCGCACGCCCTGCTCAGTGTTCCCGGTAGTGGAAGTACAGGTGACCGAAACATATCTGAGCCTCGGTGTGGTCCCGTCCCAGTCGTCGCCATCCACCGCCTTAATACGTACCTGCGAGGAAGAACCATTTACGGTCATGGTACAAAGCAGGGCATAGCCGCTGTGGATGAAAGAGCCTGATGAACCTAATGCAGCGGATATGGTGAAGTTGTAGGTCATCTGGCTATTGTTCGGTCGGCTCTTAGAATAGGTAATGGTGTAATGAACGGTCGGGCCTGAGCCCGCCTGCAAAGATACGCCGTTAATATCCGCCACTGTCGTTCACCTCCTTATTCATAGACAGCCGTCACAAGAGAATTAACCAGCCCGCAAAGGCTCGTATTCAGCCGGGTATCAGTGATGTTATTTGCGACTATTGATGTGGCGGCCGTTGGTATAAGCACATCTGCAATTCCGAGTTCATAGATATCGCTTGTTCTTGTCAATGCCGGAGCCACAGGCGTTGCAGCGGGGGTTCCGTCAACAACGGCAATCTGAATGCTTCGGCTGATCTGACTTAAGCGAACCACAATCCGGTCAATGCGGGGATTGCTTCCATTTGCCGTTGTCAGTGGCATATTTAAGTTATCCGTATTCTCATAACGGTATCCGTTAATCCACGCGCTTCCTGCTGCCACATTCACAGCCACGCCGATCGCTGGCGACACCTGTAGGTTTGTCGCTGTCATATAAAATACTCCATTGGAGACAAGACTTCCGAAATATGCTGCAAAGTCAATTGCGTCATAGACTCTGTCTCCGTCCGAGGAGTTGAAAAATCCGCTTTTCTCCATATTCATTTCCTCCCGTTAAGCTCTCGCGTAAGAGCAAGATATCATATAAAAACCCACAGGTAGCGTGGAAGAAGCAGCGTTCGACACCACACCGCTCGCGTTAATCGTAATCGGCATATTGGTACCACTGCCACCCACTGCAGTCGCCACAGAGCGTACAGTCGAGTATGGGTAAAAGTTTGCATTTGTTATCGTTAGAATCGTACCGCCGGAGGCGACTCCCGAAGCACCAACGTTTACCTGCATTCCTATTGAAACGACGCCCTTATTCACAAATGACATATTCATGCCTACAGTGACGCCGCTTCCAAGCGAGTATGTGAGTGAGGTATTGGCTTCCTGTGCAACCTTCGCGGTAGTGATAGCACCATCTGCGATCCTCGTCCCTGATACCGGCGCGTTATAGACATTGTTAATACTGGCCGCAAAGGTGCTTCCACGAACTGCAGCGATTATGTCTGTTAGAGCACCAAGCGGGAAGCTTAGCCAGTTCGCCTGCCCGGACGGGTTGTTGAATACGAAAACAGAAATTACATAGAACGTCATAGTATTACGGGATATAAAGAAGCCCATGGCCCTTTGATAACCGTTACCTGTGTTGTCCCCGCTGTGCTTTATCAGAAAGACATGCCCGTCGTCACTTGGCTGGTCACTGAATTTGCTGCCACTCCACGAGGTGAAGTAAAACGAATCCCCTGGAACCATGTTATGCAGAGCGTATTGACCGATGGATATAGCACCTGCGCCTACGGTTATTTCAAGCGCAGGAAGTTTTCCAAACAGATTGTTAATGGTATCTGCTACGTTGTCTCCCTGTATTTCCGGGTCTACTTCCGTCAAGTCACCCAAGGTTTCCTCTACAGTACCCAGCGTTCCTTCCACGACACCCAAGGCTTCCGCCACTTCGGATATGCCGGTCGGTGCTGATAGCGCAGTTTTGACCTCGCTCATATCGGACCGGATTCTTTGCGCTATTGTTAGTTCAGCCTTCCCGAACACTACGCTGATGCTCTGACCGTCAGCATCATAGGTTTCTTCAACCTCAGTGATTCGTGTAGTCATGGATACGCCCCATGCTTTGGAGATGACTTTGACGGTCTGTCCAAGGTCGAAGTCTATCTTGTATGTCAGGTTGCCGTGAGGGTTGACCGATGTGTCGAATGAATATCGTATTGCCTGCTCATTTAGCTTGCTCTGACCTCTAAAAGTCAGAGTCTCGATGTAGTCTGTTCCGAAGTCTTCAGCCCGTAGGTCTTTGGCATCTACAAAGATTTCACGGCGGATCTCCCCGGTACCGCTTGTAATGGCAACGAATGTGCGGCTTTCACCTTCACCCTCGCCGCCGATGAGTGCAGTATTGGCGTAATCCGCCGCGCTTTCTGTGTATATCTGTTCAGTCAGATTCTCGTACTCCTTGGAGAACACCGCTTGTGAGTTGGTCCCGTTATACAGCTTCACTGTAAAGATGCCTGTAGCAGGAGTGAACACGGTCTTAATACCTATATCCGAAGCGACACATAGATCCGTCGCTGCATCCATCAGATTCCGATATGAAATCTGGGTACTAACGGGTATGCTCAAGTTCGGAGACGAGAAAGATATCCCGGTTATTTGCCGGGCTGTGTCGGTAGGGCTGATGAGATTATTATTTATAAGCTGCTCCATACAGGTTGAAAGGTCGCCGGACAACTTCTCTGGTCCCCACACAATACGACGGGAGAGAAAGGAAGTGGCAAAGCGACCGCTCGCCGTGATGATTTCCCGCTCGGTCTGAGACAATTCCAGATGCTCAATGATCCCAGCCTCTTCATCATCGTTCTTCCAAAGGATGTTGCCCTCTTTTAAGAGCGCATTGTTCTCCGGTGTTACGATGGCTTTTAGCTCAAATGAACCACACTGGGAGTAACGCCGCGTCCAGCGCAGGTACTCGAAAGACTCCACGATACCCGCAAGCTCACGATTTGGATTGTAGATATATAGTTCCATATTCACACCCCCAAAAACTGCGGCCGGTAGTAAATGCTGACTTCCAGCAGTTCCATATTGACCGAAGCGTCATAGCGCAAGGTGTTAATACCTGCGGCAAGCTGGAAAAATACCGATTCGGTGTCCAGCAAGGAGAAAGCATTTGTTACCACTGTTCCGTTGACGCTGACTACACGCTTACCAGCGAAATGGGTATATACCCGAAGCTCATCCCCGGCGCTCATTGTAGTGAGAAGCCGGATGTATTCGCCGGTGTCAATGTTTAAGAGTTCCGGATTCGTCACCGTTCCCAGTGCTTGGAACACGATCTCGCAGCCGCAGGAAACATCGCCGATGTTGTCTACCGTGATAATCTGGCTGGGCTGGCGCATTCCAAACTCCATGCCGCTTTCAGGTATTTCCAGTTCAAACTCGAACAGCGGTATCCAAGATGCCAGCTCCTCACGCACTTCATCCAGCGTCTCGAAGAAGGGAGAGGGGCAAAGGAGACTGACAAAAAAGTTCGGTATCCGTTGCCTGGTGGAAACGGTAAACCCCGCTTCCTCTACAACACAGGCAATTTGCCGCTCACGATATAGGAGCGTCCCGCGCAGCTTCGGGCTGAATATCTGGAGGAATCGTTGCCTGCGTGCATAGGCATCATCAGGTGTATCTGCTATGACCGTACCCTCAAGTATGATATTTCGCATATCCAGCGTGGAGGATATATAAAAAGCACCGTCTTGATCCGGTGCCTTGAAGGTGTTGACGGTCTGGCGTATGTTGCCTGTGCCGTCTATCTTAGTAAGAAAGTACGGGCGGCTTTGTTTGAGCGTAATACTCTCGCCGCCCGCATTTAAGTATGTCAGTTCCATAGCCAGACCTCCTTTAATATTCAAGTGCCAGCTTGCGGGACAGGTTCTTAAACTCCCGTGCCAGTTCTTTTTCAGACAGAGCCTTAGGTGTCACCACCGAGAGATTTTGCGTGATGCTCGTGCCGTTGGTGCTGCCTTGCCCGGATAAACCCCTGTAATTCAAATCGAAGTTGGTAGGTACCGAATTTTGCATATCCCTTGAAACTGCTGCCATTGCATCTTCAAAGCCCACACCGATGCCTTCGCCCATGTTTTTGCCAAGTCCGGCAAACAGAGTGGAGGGAGAACTGATGCCGAAGAAGTTTTTAATCTTCGATACCACATTTCCGAAGAAGCCGGAGATTTTATTCCACAGCCACGCGCCCGCGTCCGATATACCCTGCCACAGTCCCTTGATGAGGTTGCCACCGACCTGTGCCATCTGTCCGATGTATCCGGTAAATGCCTTGACCAGTCCTGAGATAATCTGCGGAACAGCCTTAACAACCTCCACGATTATCCTTGGCAGGTTTGCAATAAGTGCCACAAACAGCTGAACACCGGCCAGAATGATCTTATCGATATTACCTACAATAGCGTTTACCAGTGAGGTTATGATCTTCGGAATGGCGGCTACAACAGTAGTAATAATCTGAGGAAGTGCTTGAATTAGCGATATCAGAAGTCGGATGCCTGCGTCAATAATCAACGGAATCGACCCAATGACTGCATTTATTATACTGTCGATGATTTGCGGGATTGCTTCCACAACTGCCGTAATGATGGTAGGCAATGCTGTCACCAGTGAGGTCAGCAACTGAATACCCGCATCGATAATCTCTGGAATGGATTCAATTAGAAAATCCACCACTGCCTCTATGATGGCAGGCAAGGCAGAAACAAGCTGAGGTATTGCATCAACCAATCCCTGTGCTAACCCTATAATCAACTGCAAAGCCGCATCCAGTAGCATTGGTAGATTCTCAATCAAACCCTGGACAATCTTCGTTACCGCTGCAACCGCTGCGGGTATGAGTTGTGGTAAAGCTATGCCGATACCCTCCACAAGTGCTGTGACCAGTTCTATCGCCGCATTTATAAGCAATGGAAGATTATCAATCAAAGCCCCGACAATTGTCATTAGAGCACTAACCGCCGCCGGGATAAGTTCAGGTAAGAGGTTCAAAATCGTCTCCAATACCTGCGTGAATATACTTGTGACGGTTTCCAGAAGTATCG
This sequence comes from Desulfosporosinus sp. Tol-M, assembly GCA_000770645.1. Classification (GTDB taxonomy): domain Bacteria; phylum Bacillota; class Desulfitobacteriia; order Desulfitobacteriales; family Desulfitobacteriaceae; genus Desulfosporosinus. The sequence goes on along the minus strand of JQID01000066.1, from coordinate 6,172 downwards.
GTAGCAGGTCGGCAACCGCCTGCAGGATTGCCCCTGTTGCTGTCGGCAATGCCGCCACGATATTTTCAAGCACCGGTACAATGTTTTCCACCACTGCCTGGAAAGCATCCACAAGATTCTCCGTGAGATTTGTCATGTCGGCATTGGCATTGCCAAGTCCGGCTGTAAAAGAGCCAAGAGCAGCTTGTAACAATCCAATGGAACCGGTAATTGTCTGGGTTGATTCACGGGCGAAGTTCCCGGCGTACTGTTCAGTGTTCTCGAAAAACATCTGCATTGCAATTTCGGCTTTTTCCGCCTGTGTTGCGGTATTCCAAGTGAAATCCAGACCCTTGGCGAGAGCATAGGCTTGGATGTTTGTGGCGTTCATCGCAACACCGAGGTTATCCATCATGGTGAAATTGCCCTTTGCCGCACCTGTGACAGCATCCATGGCCATAGACATATCAATACCCATGACGGATGCCATGTCCGCCGCCCGCTGCATGGCTTTTTCGGTCAGCTCAAGACTTTTCTGTTGCTGTATACCAGAGCCTTGAAACAACGCACCCATTTTGTTGGCGGTCGAGAGATAATCACTTTGTGAAACACCGAGGTTCTTGTAGGCTTCCTCACCGGTTTTCTGAATCGATGCAGCGTATGCACCGAAAACAGCCTCCGAGCCGCCAAGGTTCTGCTCCAATTCTCCGAACTGTTGAACAACCTCTTTGCCCAGCTTGATTGCGGCAGCTCCGGCGGCAACGGCAACAGCGCCCATCGCCACACCAATGCCCTTGAGTACGCCGCCGAGTTTTTCAAACCTGCCACTGGCTTCGTCGGCACTTTTACCTGAATCGTCCAATTCATCGCCGAGATTATCTGCTTCGACCGTGGACTGCTCCAATTCACGCTCCATACCGTTGAGTTCAGCTTGTGCCTTGTTCAGCTGAATCTGCCAGTTCTGAGTTCGGCGGTCGTTTTCGCCAAAGGACTCGGAGGCGTTTTGCAGAGCAGCACGAAGGGTTTCAATTTTGTTTTTCTGTGCATCGATTTCCTTATTCAAAGTTGCGTTACGGGCGGTGACCGCCTGCACGGACTTATCGTTTTTATCAAACTGGCTGGTCACAAGGGTCATTTCAGAACCGAGAACCTTAAAAGACTGGTTGATGTCGGAAAGAGCTTTCTTAAATTCGCGCTCGCCCTCAATGCCTATTTTTAAGCCAAAATTGTCCGCCATGCCTCCACCTCCTCCTATATGCCCAGCGGGATAATATCGTCGATCGTCCGGGTTTTCTTAGGCTTTTCAATACCGTGCCATTGCTTATGGCAGGCCCATAAATCAAAAAACAGTCCGATGGGCATGAGCCAGAATTCCTCCGCATCCATGCCCATCTGAACTGTTCCATAGTAAAGAAGCCGGGTAAAGACTTCAGCGTCCGTTACCCGACTTCCACGTTTTTTGGAGTTTCTTCCTCGCTTTCCACGTCGCGCTTTGTACCCTTGAACATTGCTTCAGTGATTGCGTTTTTATATGCCGCCAAGTCAAGCGGGGAGGTAAGAAGTTCCACTTCCTCCTCGGTAAGCAAATCCTCAGGCGCGTTCTTATTCTTAAGGTTTCGAATTAAGATTGACTGGTTTGCCAGCAGCGTGATTAGCCAAACGATCTCATCCAGTGCCATCTCGAAGTTCTCGGATTTCATCAACTTTTCGCCGAGGTTTTCAAGCCCGCCATATCGACCGGCAATCGCTTTTGTCGCACGTGTGGTCAGAACCAGTTCATATTCTTTGCCGCCGATGTTGATTGCGGCGCTTCTCTCATTATCCATTTTGCATCCTCCTTATGGTTCCGGCGTGTATACCGGCTCGTAAACCTCAGTAAACCAACCGGTGATGGTGCCCGATGAAACACCTGCGTCACCTTCGGTAACCTCCGCTTTCCAAGGGTGCTTGCCCATGCCGTCCAGCTTGTTCCGGCGCATGACCGTTCCCTCGATGGTGGGAGTAGAGAAGGTGATGGAATCCGCCTTTGTCTGCAGATTCGTTGCGGGCAGGCCGAACTTCACGCGATAAAGCCAGAAATAGCGGTAGGTGCCGTTGGCCTTTTGAGCACGGAAGCCTACTGCAACAGGGGTACCCACATTCTCGCTTGCGGAGATCAGCACGCCGTTGTCATCGGTGGATGCACCGGTTAGGTCAGCTGCGACTGTCGGACCGATGTCGTCCATGCCGAGGGTGAGTGTACCGCTGTTGAAGTCTTTTACAACTTCTGCGGCACCGTCGTCCGCATATAGAATTGCTTCAACCAGTTCCACCGAAAGCTCGGCGGTAATAGCTTTGGCGAGCACCGAAGGTGTGGCGTAGGTTTCTTCGCCATTGGAATCCTCGGTTATCTTTGAATAGTACAGTCTGTCAAGGCCGATAGTTGCCATGTTTTATTCCTCCATTCCATAGTTTTTTGCCACATCAATGGCGTAATGGTGATATCCGGTATCGTCCTCGTGTCCGATGTACCGGCGTTCGGTCACAGTGAAATCTACATTCAGCAGAGCCGTGGTGATCTGCCTTTTCCGCTGCTGGTAATTACCTTTTGAGAACAGTGATATCCGCACTTCCTGCACATCAAAGCCGGGGCGGTTATCAGCATGAACTTCGAATATGTCCGTCAGAGGGATAAAGACCAGATATTCGTCAGGCGGCACACCGCTGAACACGCCGGTTTCGATAGGAATACCCAGCGGTTCCAGGACTGCGTTCAAATCCGAAAGTAGACTCATATCTTATTTACCTCCTCCTCCAGCTTTGATTTCATCGCTTCGATGCACGGCTTTCTACTGGTAGTTCTCGCTGGCTTTAAGAATGGTTTTGCCGGTTGCCCCGATTTTCCGTATTCGATGATATTGGCTATCTTTGCATTGCTGCTCCCGTCACGACGCGGTTCGGAAAACCCGACTTTAACGTTGTGGTTGCCATCCCTGTCCTGCAGAGCGGGTGAAAGCCCCAATGCCGCCACAAGCTGGCCGGTGGAACGCGAAGGATACTTTGTGTCACGACCAATCGCTGAATTCAGATTGGATTTTACTTTATCAAGCACAACCTCGCCGCCAGCTTTAAGCACACGAGGGACGATTTCATCCGTTTTATCATTCAGCCGTGAAACCTTCAGGAGGAAGTCCTCCGGCATTTTCATAGTTACTTTAGCCACTGGGCTTCACCTCCTTAGCCAGCACTTCGATGTACATTCCACGACCTTTGACATCCTCTACCGAGGTAATTTCAAATCGTCCGTCTTCACAAGCAATAAGCATTGTGGTTGTAACAGTGACACCGGGAATAGAGCGGAAACGGAAAAGGTCGGTGGCTTCCGAGAATGCGGCTCTGTTCGCCCATATTTCGGTGCCGTGCCGACCTTCCCGATACGCTCTGACTGATGCGATAACCTCATCGCTTTCTACGGAAAAGCCCTCGGAATCCTTAACGGTCACTTTTCGTATGAGGTCAATAAATGTGTTCATTTTTCCAAAACTCATGTCACACCTTCCAATCCCGATCGAGGCGGAGCAGCAGATTTATCGTATTCCAAACCTCCTGACCTGCCTGCACGCTATCGGCAAAGAAACCAGCCGTCGAGCCATCTCTGCTTTCATAGAAATGACTCGACAGCATGATTATTGCTTGTTCCGTGGTGGGTAGCATATTGTTTTCCGTGTAATAGCCTTCGGAGACATGCTGGTAACTCTCCGCGTAGGAGACGGCGGCTTTGATGTAATGCAGCAGAAGGCCATCATCCGCATCATGCGCCAAGATCAGGTTCGCTTTTACTTTAGGGAGAAGATTATCTGTTGTCATACCGACCGCCTCCTTAGCCGATTATTCGTCTGCCGCCATCAAACCCGCCGCTTTTAGCTTGGCAAGTAGGGCATTAAAATCCGTGACAAGCGTGGCTGTGTCCTCAGCTATACTGTCAGCTTGATTCGCAGCCGGGGTAATAGCTTCTGGATATGTGGGGACATACAGCGTGCCATCCTCACCAATGGCAACAGAGACAGTGTCGGTTTCGGCTTTCGCGGCAGCCTTTACGCCGCCAAGGGTGGTGTCGGTAGCGGGTAAAAGTGGGTCGGCGGAGAGCCCCGTTACCGAGGCTCCCGGTAGGATTTCCAGCGTGCCGCCGATGACGGTTTTCTCGCCGCCCTGTTCGGTGTAGTTCTTTGTGTTGTAGCTCATAATGCACCTCCGTTAAGCCTTCTGCTGGAGAACCTTGATAGCCTCCGGCAGAATCAGCTTGCCGTCCACACGCTGGGTGGCAACGAAGCCCACCTGTCCAGTGACAGCGAAGAGTTCATTGAGCCGCTTAAACACGCGCCCCTGACGGTCGGCTACCCAGTAATAGCTGAAGTCACCGAACACGATAGTCTTGGCGGCCGCAGCGATGGTGGGCACATACGCAGAGGTGTGAACAGGGCGGTTCAGGATGGTGTCAGGCGTGCCCGCCTGCAGGGAGGGCTGCCACAGATACTGGCCCTGTCCGTCCTTCAGCTTGCGGATGGCCTTTACGGTAGCATCGTTCATAACAAACACCGCCTTGTTGCGGTAAGGTGCCTTCAGCGAGTAAAACAAATCGAGCACCTCGTCCATTGTGACGGCGGTAGCTCCTGCCGTAGTTACGCCAAGCTGGGCGCCGCCTGTTGCGGCAAGGATGCCGGTGGGCTTGCCGGAGCCGTCTCCGGTGAAGAAGGACTCCTCCTCCTTGTTGCCGATACGCCTTGCGAACTCTCTGGAGATGTAGGTTTCGAGATTGAACACGCTGTCGTTGAGCAATTCCTCGGAAACCTTAATCAGAGTTCCCAACTTGTAGGCGCCGATGGACACCTGCCCAAAACTGTCGTCGCTGTCAGTGATGGCACCTTCTTCATCGATCCACGAAGCCGTGCCCTTGGAAGCTACGACTGGAATTTTTCTGTCTCCGGAAGAGGTGGTGATGACATTGGCCAGCGTACGGAAAATGTTCTCCTCCTCAAGGGCGTCCACGAGGGTGCGCTCGAATTCATCGGGTACGAGGTAGCCTCCTTCAGAGTCGGTGCCAACCTGCAAAGCGTTTTTTACGCCTGTATCCAGTCCTTCATTACCACGGGTGCGCATGGCGTTCCAGAACGCCTTTTTGTAATCATCCGAAGCCCTGCCGGTCTTGGCTTCGGCGGACTTAGTTGGCGCACCTAAAATGGGAGAGGAGGTAGGCTTGCTCATCTCAAGGTCATAAGCCGACTGGCGTTCCAGACGCTCTATTTCCTTGCCGAGTGCAACCATGTCGGCTTCCATCTTGTCATACTCTGCGGCAGCTTCAGCGGGAACAAACCCGTCCGCGCCGCGCTTCTGGTCGAGGAATTCCTTGGCGGTGTTCCAGATTTTGTTGCGCTTTTCGCGCAGTTCAAGAATTTTACTCATTGTCTTTACCTCCATAAAATTAGTGGATAATCAAATTGAGCCGCTTTTCGAGCAACTCAGCGTGTACGCCTTGCGGCGCAGGTTCGGGTAATGCTTTCGGCTTGACCTTATCAAGCAGGGAATTAGTTACCGCCCTGCGGCTGAACGCATAAGTCGGAGTGGCTTGCTGCCGTTTGCTGTCCTCCAGTACGCCGTCTGCGAAGCCCAGTTCCATAGCCTTGTTTGCATTCATCCATGTTTCGGAGTCCATCCAGTGGGAGATTTTCACGCGGCTTTGGTTCGTCTTGATTTGGTAGGCGTTGATGATGCTCTCCTTGACCTCGGCGAGCATATCCATCGCTTTTTGCATTTCTTCGCTGTCGCCGATGGCAACGGTTAGCGGATTATGCACCATCATTAGTGCGGTGGGAGCCATGAGAACTTTTGTCCCTGCCATCGCCACAACGCTTGCCGCCGAAGCCGCAATGCCGTCAATCTTGACCGTGACGTTGTGCGGGTAGTCCATCAGCATGGCGTAGATTTGGCTTGCCGCAATGCAGTCGCCGCCGGGCGAATTGAGCCAGATGGTGATGTCGCCCTTGTCGGCGAACAGTTCCGACTTGAACATCGCCGGAGTGATTTCGTCGCCCCACCATGTGTCCTCGGAAATGACCCCGTCGAGGTAGAGGGTGCGTTCGCCTGTGGTTTCATCCCGCACCCAGTTCCAGAATTTCTTTACTTTCATGAAGTGTCCTCCGTTTCTTTTGGTTTGTAC
>JQID01000127.1 GCA_000770645.1 Desulfosporosinus sp. Tol-M | reverse complement strand
TTGTTTAGTTTTCAAAGACCAGGGCTCAAACCGGACCAGCATAATATTTTAGCATTTTCAACTTACGTTGTCAATCCTATTTTACTCTCCATATTCCTTCATTAGGACCCACAATTTAATGTGCGCTCAATTTATTATTATGCTGACCGAACGAATTTTACTATACCACAACTATGGAGTTCGACTCAAACAATAAAATTAGCAGTTACTATAGCTTTATGCTTAATAGTATCGTTTATTCTTCATTATACTTCTTTTATCAATAAATGTGATAATATTTTATCTATTTATATTCTTTTTTACATAGGGATCAACGTTTACTCCCATAAAGAAACCTGACTGGCACCCACACGTCTTCGCACGTATTAACCCTTCTTGCAGACACAGTCTTCGCACGTATTAGCCTTCTTGCAAGCGCTGGCCATGACTCGAACAGAATGTTCAAGATTAGAGCGATGACCAAGGATGGCTAGACCTTACTCTTCTACATCTTCGTCTTGAACGCTCTGTTCTCTGGGACGCATCGTCGGAAAAAGTATAACATCCCGAATCGACGCAGAATCCGTTAAGAACATAACTAAACGGTCAATACCGATTCCAAGTCCACCCGTAGGCGGTAACCCATACTCCAAGGCTTGGACGAAGTCTTCATCCATCAAATGAGCCTCATCATCCCCTTTTGCCCGTTCAGCGGCCTGTGCTTCAAACCGTTGCCGCTGATCAATGGGATCGTTTAACTCAGAAAATGCATTAGCAAGCTCGCGCCCAAAGATAAACGCTTCAAACCGATCCGTATATTCCGGGTGATTCACATTGCGCTTAGCTAATGGAGAGATTTCAACGGGATGTCCTGTAATAAATGTCGGTTGTATCAAATTAGGTTCAACATACTCTTCAAAAAACTCATTAATAATTTTACCTCGAGATGCATCCTTTTCTACATGAAAGCCTTTCTGTTGAGCAACCCGACGTGCCTGTTCATCTGTTTCGATACTCCGAAAGTCTACTCCTGAATACTCCAGTATACCGTCTAACATCGGAATACGACGCCATGGGGTTTGAAACCGAAGGGTTTGCCCCTGATAGGTAATCTCCAATGCGCCGTGAACTTTATGTACAATATACGCAATCATTTCTTCCATTAATTCCATGATATCTTCAAAATTAGCGTACGCTTGATAGAGCTCCATCATGGTAAACTCTGGATTATGCTTAATTGAAATTCCCTCATTTCGGAAAGTCCGGCCAATTTCAAATACTTTTTCGAACCCCCCGACAATAAGGCGCTTTAAAGGCAATTCGAGGGCAATCCGCAAATATAGATCAATATCGAGGGCGTTGTGATGCGTGCTGAACGGGCGTGCTGCCGCCCCGCCGGGAATTGTATGAAGTGTCGGTGTCTCCACTTCGAGGAATTCCCGTTTCTCCAGAAACTCCCTCATGAACCGTATAATCTTGCTCCGTGTCACAAACGCTTGGCGAACATCCGGATTTATTACCAAATCCAAATACCGCCTGCGATAACGTGTTTCTACATTCGTAAGACCATGGAACTTTTCAGGAAGCGGACGCATCGCCTTGGAAAGCAAATTTACCTTACGAGCATGAATAGATATTTCTCCTCTTTTTGTACGAAAAACTTTTCCTTCTACTCCAACGATATCGCCTACGTCAAATTTTGTGATTAAATCAAACATTGTCTGACCTAATTCATCCATTCGGATATAAATCTGGATAAGCCCACTAAAATCCTGAATATGCATAAAGATGACTTTTCCTTGATCGCGCTTGCTCATGATCCGACCTGCAACACTAACATCCTTACCTTCTAATGCTTCGAAGCGCTCCAATATTTCAAGCGCTTTATGCGTCCGTACATAGCGATCGGCATACGGTTCAATATTAGCCTGACGAAGCGTCTCAAGCTTCTCTAACCGAATCCGCCAAAGATCGGTGGTATTATCCATTCTTAACTCCTCCATCATTTATTCTTATCTTATCAATTTTACCAAATTTAGACGTCACTAAACAAGAAAAATCAAGTCAGGTTAAAGGAAACTTGGCTGGCACCCACACGCGAAGACACTGTCTTCTTGCAGACACTGTCTTTGCATGTATTAACCCTTCTTACAGACACTGTTTTCGCACGCATTAGCCTTCTTGCAAGTGCCGTTCACAACTCGAACAGAACATTCGAGATTAGAATGCTGTCCTTAGACGGCCGAGTGTCCCTGTAGCCACGGTAAATAAAGCAAAGTGCAGCATCCTGCATGCCAGAAATACTGCACTCTCAAATAATCCTTTTCTCACTGTATTTCGTTTATAACCCTTAAGTAGTCCTCTGAATTAATAGATTCCTACCTAATATTTAAAATTTGATAGTGTAGTATACCTGCAGGGACATTAACCTCAACGACAGCTCCTATAGCCTGTCCCAGAACCGCTTTTCCGACAGGCGATTCATTAGAAATTTTATTGGTACCTGGATCCGCCTCTGCCGAACCAACGATAAAGTACTCTTCTTCATCCCCAAAGTCCAAGTCTTTCAGACGCACCTTTGCGCCTAAAGCCACGGTATCCGTTCCTTCAACTTCATCGATAACTCGTGCATTCCTGAGCATTTTCTCTAATGTAATGATCCGTCCTTCGATAAAGGCCTGATCATTCTTGGCATCATCGTACTCTGAATTTTCGCTGATATCTCCAAAGTCAATTGCCTGTTTAATGCGTCCGGCAACTTCCCGTCGCTTCACAGTTTTAGAAAGTTCCAACTCTTCTTCAAGTTTTTTGAGACCTTCTAAAGTTAGAATGACTTCTTTCTCAGCCATATTTTTCGCGCTCCCTTTATCTCGTACCAGTCAAAAAGTAAAACTGACCGGTACCAGTTTATTAACTTTCCGGAAGTTCCCTTTTCGCCATCCTGCAAGAAGGTTAATACGTGCGAAGACAGTGTCTTCGGGCTACAGGGACACTTGACAATCCTTGGTCATCGCTCTAACCTCGAACGTCCTGTTCCAGTCATAAGCAGCGTCCGAAGACTCGGCACCAGGCAAGTTTCTTCATCCTTCACATTACGCTGATCTGATATCGCGCGCTTCTCTAATGCCTTGTATACGTACTCCCGTTAACTCCGGAAACTCCTTTGAAAGATTCCCTAATTACATTACTCGTTATTATAAGGACCTTACAAAATATTGTCAAGGACGCTGAAAAACAATTCTATCTTTGCAAGATTTGTCTGAGGACAGATTGCAAATCATTCGGTGTTCGCGAATGCATAATCTCACCGCGGAGTTGAGCTGCCCTCCTGACCCCTTTGATATACCATACTGCGTGTTTTCGCATTTCATTAAGACCGATTCGCTCACCCTTATAACGTAATACACGATCGAAATGCTGCAAAGCAACTTGTATACGTTCTTCTATGAGTGGTTCGGGTAATATTACCCCATATTTTAAATAATGTTGGGTAAGCGGAATAAGCCAGGGGTTTCCGAGAGCACCGCGTCCGATCATGACTCCGTCGCATCCCGTTTGCTCGATCAACCTGCCGGCATCTTCCGGAATGAAAACATCCCCGTTCCCAATGATCGGAATACTTACTTCTTTCTTCACCCGTCGAATCCATTCCCAGTTGGCATGCCCTGAGTAAAATTGTTCACGTGTTCGCGCATGAACCGTAAGCATTTGAACTCCTACGCTCTCAAGACGTTTGGCCAATTCGACCGCCACAATTTCATCATCGTTCCAGCCAAGGCGAATTTTAACCGTTACCGGTACGTTGACAGCTTGCACAACGGCTGAAGCGATTGCTTGCGCGCGAGGAAGATCCTTGAGTAGCGCTGCTCCTTCTCCATTCTTGACAATTTTTGGCACGGGACACCCCATATTAATATCGATGACATTGGCGCTGCAATCTATGGCTAATAGAGCTGCACGAGCCATTGTCTCCGGATCCCTGCCAAAAAGCTGTATGATCCTCGGTTCTGCTTCCCCACGCAAATCCAGTATATTCAGTGTTCTAGAGTTTTGATAAATCAACGCTTGAGCGCTTATCATTTCTGTCCAGGCATGCTCTCCACCCACTGCACAGAACGTTTCCCGAAAAGCTTTATCCGTCACTCCGGCTAAAGGCGCTAAAAATACCGGAACTCCAAGTTCAAAGTGTCCTAACTTCACGTTCCTATTCCTCGATTTACTATTTCCTATTACGTTCATAGATCAACAAAAGTCCCTCAAGTGTTAAAAACGAATCCACCGTTTCAATCGTGTCTGAATCTTGAGAAATCATTTCGGCTAATCCACCGGTTGCAACCACTTTTGTCTCCGGTCCCAGTTCCGCTTTCATCCGCTTAACAATCCCATCAACTTGGCCGATGAAGCCAAAGTAGATTCCGGATTGTATTGCAGCTATCGTATTTCTTGCTATAACCGATATAGGCTTAACTATTTCAACACGAGGTAACTTTGACGCCCTCTGAAACAATGCATCTGTCGAGATCCCGATTCCTGGAGTAATCGCTCCGCCCAGATATTCTCCTCGTTTCGAAACCACACAAAACGTCGTAGCTGTCCCAGAATCTACAATGATAAGCGGTCCCCCATATTTATGATAGGCAGCCACGGCATTCACAATGCGGTCAGCCCCAACCTCTCTGGGGTTATCCATTATTATAGGCATCCCCATTTTAACACCAGGTCCCACAACCAGTGGTTCTAAACAAAAGTACTTTCGGGCAAGGGCTTCCAGAGTTGGGTTCACCGGAGGTACGACTGAGGAAATAACGATTGCGCCTATCTCTTGAAAAGTTAAACGGTTCAAATCAAAAAGATTTTTAACAACGACCGCATACTCATCCATAGTTCGAGATTTATCAGTAGACACTCTCCAATGATGGATCAAAACCCGATTATCATATACCCCCAACACAATGTTTGTATTACCCACATCAAATACAAGAATCATAATAACGACGCTCCTTTTAGCTTCGCGGGCTACCCTTTAAGCGGCTTTACGCCGACAAACTACTTCCCGTCCAACCCAGACGACAATTCCTGCCTTAATCAGATCCTCCAAAATAGTGGTAAAGAAAACAATAAAGGTTACATAACCTTTAGTAAATCCTAGAAATATTTGCTCATTTTAGAACGCAGTTGTACTTCCCCAGCTATAAAGCTTTTTTCTCCATCCTCCGTTTCTAGAAGTAGGGCTCCATCGATCGTAATTCCCTTAAATATACCCTGAATTACTTGTTCTCCCAGCATAATTCTTACTTCTTCGCCCAAACTGACGGCCCTTTTCAGCCAACGCACCCTAAGCTCCTCAAACTCTTTTTTTTCGAGAAATATCACTTGTTTATCTAAATTAATTAAGATTGTGGCGGCCAATTTGTTTAGGTCCACATCATACTTCAAGATTTCAAAAAGAGTCGTTGCGTTTAATAAAGGACTTAATCGTTCACGGGGAAAATTGACATTTATCCCTATTCCCAGAATCAATGTTTGAACCGTATTCCATTCTCCTACGACTTCTCCGAGAATTCCAGCGATTTTCAAACCGTTGAAAATAAGGTCATTCGGCCACTTGATCCCGATACGAAGAGAAAAGAGTTCCTCAAATGCGTCGGCGATCGCGACACTCGCAGCGAGGGTTACTTTTGAGGCGTCCGCCAAAGACAAATTAGGTCGAAGTACCACGGACATCCAAAGTCCGCCTATCGGCGATTCCCAATGACGCTGCAGCCGCCCTCGTCCTGAGCTCTGGCACCTTGCCAGGACAACTTGACCCTGGAATCCGCCTTGCCGGGCTAGCTCCTTTGCCCGGCCGTTTGTGGACTCCAACTCATCTTCAAGGTATATCTTGCTCCCCAATGAGGTTGTAGTCAACGCCTTCATTAAAACCCACTCATTTAATGAATAGGGAGTTTTCAATAGGCGATATCCTTTCTTAGTCTGCCCCTCAATTTCAAAACCTTCTTCTTTTAGAACCTGAATCTGTTTCCAAATAGCTGCCCGCGTAACATTCAATTGCTGACTAATCTTTTCGCCAGACACGTATTTTTCCGGATGCGCGGCGAGGAGATGAAGGATGTCATGACGTAACATTTAGATTCCTCTTTCCCAACTTGCCCTCGTCGTAGCTTTAATATCACCGAGATCAAGACTAAAGTCTAAAGCCTGAACCGAATGAGTCAATGCACCGATCGAAATCAGGTCGATCCCTGTCTCAGCCACTTCACGGAGGCGTTCTTCCCCCATCCCTCCTGATGCTTCAACGATTGCCCGCCGGTCAATATATTGGACCGCTTCGCGCATTTCTCCTAAATCCATATTGTCCAGCATAATCACATCGACACCACAGTTTACCGCTTCTTGGACCTGCTCTATCGTTTCACACTCAACTTCAATCTTAGTCATATGTCCAACTTGATCCTTGATCCGTTGGACGGCCTCCGTTAAACTGCCCACAGCCGCAAGATGATTATCCTTTAGCAGCACTGCATCATAAAGCCCAAATCGATGGTTCTTTCCACCACCGACTCTGACCGCATATTTCTGTAAAGCGCGCCATCCCGGGAGGGTCTTTCGTGTATCTACAATGCTAACCGAAAGCCCTGCGACCTGATCAACCGCTCGTTTTGTGGCTGTGGCAATTCCTGAGAGATGTTGCAAGAAATTCAAAGCCGTGCGCTCCCCCTGCAAAATACTGCTTAAGGGACCGCTTAGCTCAAGTACAACCTCTCCAACGTTCACTTCATCCCCGTCTTTGAGCAACTTATGGCTACAAATTCGTGAATCCACACGCTGAAAAACCTGTTCAACAAGCCACAGACCGGCAACCACACCTTTTTGTTTAGCGTATAGTTTTGCCAACCCGGTTACTTCTTCCGGCAAAATCCTGGTGCTAAGGTCCCCTGTCCCGATGTCTTCATTCAATGCCCGATCAATCAGCTCCTGAAACTGGAACGTAGTGTACATGATATCCTTCCTTACTTTGCAGAGAGTGCTTTTGCCAGCGTTCGTCAAGTCGCAACGGATAGTCCGATCGGAAATGCCCCCCTCGACTCTCCTGACGATCAAAAGCGGCTTTGGCAATAACCTCCCCAACCGTTAACAGGTTGGCCGTCTCCAGATCATCCACACAGCGTATGGACAGTTCGTTCCGCTCCCAAGCCTTCAATAACTCTTTAGCCTTCTCGAGGCCCGCCTCATCTCGCAAAATACCGACACTGTTCCACATCAAATCTTGGATCCGGGTCCGCAGACCTCGAGCGTCTACTTGTTTTCCTAATCCATTTATTCCAGTCCTGCCCAAACCTCCTTCAGGGCAAAGAACCCCCTCCCATGAAGGGCGTTTTACATAATTCTTCTGTAAAATTTTCTCGACGATGCGTGCTCCAAAAACCAATCCGTCCAGCAAGGAGTTACTTGCTAACCGATTTGCACCATGAACCCCATTACAAGCACATTCCCCTGCCGCATAAAGACGAGGTAGACTTGTTTCCCCAAATGAGTTTGTCGCAATCCCACCCATCATATAATGGGCAGCCGGCGCAATTGGCAAGGGCGTAGTACATACATTCATCCCATAGTTTAAACATGTTTGATAAATGGTTGGGAATCGCTCAAGAATTCTTTCCAGTCCGATAGGACGAAAATCTAAATAAACCGGGCCTTGGTTCATTTCCTCCCAAATTGCCCGAGCGACAATATCGCGGGGAGCAAGTTCTTTCCCCGGTACATTTTCCATAAAACGTAACCCTGCGGAGTTAATTAAATGTGCTCCTTCTCCACGCACCGATTCCGATATTAAAAAACAAGGTGCATTAGGAATAAACAATGCCGTAGGGTGAAATTGCACAAATTCCATATCCATCAAGTATGCCCCCGCACGTATGGCTATTGCCATTCCATCCCCCGTGGCAACACTGGGATTCGTCGTAAAACGATAAACTTGCCCTAATCCTCCAGTCGCTAGAACTACTGCATTGGCTAAATGCCCTTCGAATTCTCCTGTTTCCTCGTTAAGAACCAGGGCTCCTACTATTTCCCCGGTATAATTTTCTAATAGATCAACCACAAATCGTCCTTCTAAAGCGGTAACCTTAGGATTTTCCTTGACTTTAGCAACTAAGGCTCGCTCGATTTCCCACCCCGTGGCATCCCCCAGTGCGTGCAATATCCTCCGCTGGCTATGTGCGGCCTCACGTGTCAGGGCTAGTGCCCCATCTTGGCGGTCAAACTGAGCACCCATGTTCATGAGTTCTTCCACACAAGTGGGTCCCTCTTCAACCAAAATCCTTACAACTAAAGGGTCACAGAGCCCGGCGCCTGCCCGCAACGTATCTTCAAAATGCAAGGTCGGGGAGTCCTCTTCATTAAGAGCTACTGCAATCCCACCTTGAGCATGCCCAGTATTACTTTCTTCAATCGTTTTCTTCGTAAGCACAGTAACCTGAAAGTGTTCACTCGCTTTGATCGCTGTGTATAAACCAGCAATTCCGCTTCCCAACACAAGTACGTCCGAATCAAAGACCTTAATCCCGGATTTGGACCAAGGATATAAATAACGTCTCAATCTGCCCATCCCCTGCTCTTTTACTGCCTACAAGGCCAGCATTCTCTCTAGTGCTTCTTTGGCTTTAACTCGTATTTCTTCTTTAACCGTAATACGGGGGGAAAGAGCAATCAGCGCATCTCTAACTTTAGCTAACGTTGTTAATTTCATATTCGGGCAAACCAAGCGTTCTGAAGCGAGATGAAATTCTTTATCCGGACAAACCTGATAGAGCCGATGTAAAATCCCTGACTCCGTCCCCACAATAAAATCATGACTCTCTGAGTTCTGAGCATACGCTATCAATCCTGCTGTAGAACTTATATAATCAGCTTCCTGGCAAATCTCTTCCCGGCATTCCGGGTGTACGATCACTTTGGCTAAAGGATGTTCCTTTCTGGCCTTAAGAATGTCTTCTTTCGTCAATCGGTCATGCGTTTTACAGTACCCAGGCCATAACTGAAGTGTTTGTCCAAGGATGCGTGCCACATAACGTCCAAGATTTTCATCCGGAATAAAGAGGATATCTTGTCCCTGTAAAGACTGTACTACTTTTACCGCGTTGGAGGAAGTGCAACAGATATCACTCTCCGCTTTTACTTCTGCAGAAGAATTAACATAACATACTACTTTGACTCCGGGAACCCTTTTTTTATAGGCCCGTAAACCTTCAGCATCAACCATGTCCGCCATAGGGCAACCCGCGTTAGCCTCGGGCAAGATCACAACTTTATCCGGTGCTAAAATTGCCGCACTTTCCGCCATAAAATGGACGCCGCATAACACAATGACTTCCGCATCGATTATGGCAGCTCGTTGACTAAGTTGCAAGGAATCTCCGACAAAATCGGCAATATCCTGAATTTCAGGCCTTTGATAATAGTGGGCTAAAATAACTGCTTTACGTTCTTTTTTAAGTATTTCAATTTCCTCGGCTAAAGCCTGACACAACCCTTCCGTCATTCCCCTTCCATGCTCCATTTCCTACCTCCCTCTAAATTGACGGGATCTTTCCTAAATACTAGGTCTTTCCGACTCTTTTTGTCAAGATTTTTGTCCATGGACTTCTTCTGAAGCAATCTTTATTTGATGGTTTTCTCCATCGACAAAGACAACTTTAGGATTATGCTGATGAGCTGCTTCATCGGTTAACATTACATAAGAAATAATAATTACTTGGTCCCCGACTTGCACTTGACGGGCTGCCGCGCCATTGAGGCAAATTACTCCGGAGTTTCTTTCTCCGGGAATAACATAAGTCTCAAGCCTTGATCCATTATTATTGTTTACAATCTGGACCTTTTCATTCGACAAGATATCCGCTGCTTCCATCAACGCGGTGTCAATTGTAATACTTCCCACATATTGAAGATTTGCCTCCGTCACGGTTGCTTTATGGATTTTAGATTTCATCATCATTCTAAACATGGGGATCAACCTCCATAATTTTGTTGTCAATCAATCGCGTTGATCCGAACTTAACCGCTAGAGCGATGAGCACCGGGCGCTCTATAATGGTTACTTCAGACAAATCTTCCGCATCCCGGACTTCCGCGTAGTCAATTATGCCATGGCACTGACGGGAGATTCTATCTCTTAACTGTTCTTCAATTACTCGTGCTGATCGCTCTCCTGCTCGCAAACACGTTTCCGCCTCGTTAAGACTCTGGGACAAAACCTTAGCTTCTTGCCGTTGTTCCGAAGTCAAAAAAACATTCCGCGAGCTTAACGCCAGTCCATCTTCCTCTCGAACAATGGCGACAGGGCAAACCTCAATTGGAAGATTCAGATCGCTTACCATGCGCCGGATAACTAAATATTGTTGATAATCCTTCTGCCCAAAAAAAGCTAAGTCAGGTTGAACAATATTAAACAACTTAATTACAACCGTTGCCACCCCTCTAAAATGTCCGGGGCGCATTGCTCCGCAGAGCACCGTATCCAGCTGACCCACCTCAACATAGGTGACAATCGGGCGAGGGTACATTTCCTCAGAAGTTGGATGAAAGAGCGCATCGACCCCTGCGGCTTTAACCAAATTGGAATCTCGCTCTAAGTCTCTTGGGTATCTTGAATAGTCTTCATTTGGACCAAATTGTAAGGGATTGACGAAAATACTAAGTACGATGAAGGCCCCGGTTTGTTTGGCCCGCTCAACTAACGCCAGATGTCCCCGATGCAAATAACCCATTGTGGGTACAAGTGCAATTTTTCGTCCCCGGCTTCTTTCCATGGTAATTATTTCACGCAGTTCAGTAATATGTGAAGTTCTCTTCAAGTCTATCACTCCCTTTCCTTGCCATCTCCATTCCCTGATTTTCCAAGTAATAATTTTAAAAAATATAATTCCTCCTGTGGATAGCTTAATCCCTGCAGGGCCTTTTTGTTTTCTCCTAATTCTAAAGCTTTTAACCCCAATCCCTGATAAATCTCCACAAGTTCCGGTGGCATATAATCTAAGTGACCTTGGACCACTTGAGCATCCCCGCGGGCAATCGGCCCAGTTAAAGCTTGGGGTATCCCTACCTGTTCCAAATTAGATAGTGTCCCTCTCATCAGAGGTAGCAAGGAGTCTAAAGCTTCCTCTCCTGGAATCCCTGCTTCAGCAAAAAGTTCTACAGCAAAAGAAGCAAGAACAACCAAATAATTAGAGGCTACGACTGCACCCGCATGATAGAGTGTCTTCTTTTCCGCCAGGATGTGATGTGGAATTCCGCCTAAATCCTTAACAATCTCCTCTCCGAGTTCCTCTTTGTCGCCTTCGATCCCGAAATGTGTTCCCGGAAGGATAGTCAACGCCTCCTCCACGCTCGCAAACGCCTGCAGGGGATGTAACGAGAGGTAACATACCGGTAAACTTTCCTTGACACGTAATACCTCTGAAGGGAGTGATCCTGAACAATGGATCCACACTTGTCCCGATTTTATGAGTGCATTTTCACTCAACTTCTCGGCGATCGATCGAATCACTCCATCCTGTGTGGTAATAAACAAAATATCAACGGCAGGAACAAGCTCTTCTATCGTAAGATGATCAATCTTTAGATACTTACGGAACCTAACATACGAGAGACGACTTCGGGTATGAACCCCTAAACATTCATGCCCCGCTTCTTCCAATCGAACGGCTAGGGCTGTGCCTACGATTCCAGTTCCAATAATCCCAAATTTCATCTCGACCTCCATAAGAGAAAGTTTCTTGGCCCGTTCGCACACGTTCCGTCGCTATTCACTTGTCGCTAAGGCTAAACCGCGTAACCTCTGGGCTTCTCTGAATGTGAACCAACGCGGTTCTTAACGCCTTATCGCCCGCACTCATTGACGCGACTCCTCTCTCCGTGCTCTCTAAGCCAAGAAACTTCCTCTGACTTGGGTCGCCGGGGAATGAAACGGGGAAGCTGTTTGCGTCTATGACGCAAATGCGCTTGCTTGTCCACTAATTATAAAATAAAAAAATCTAGGCTTGTACAAATCGTGAACCCTAATATAAATGAACAGATTAAAAAATACCTGCACCGAAAGTGGAGGTATTTCATTCTAACCCTCTGTCTCGGTCATTCAGATCCAAGCGGCTATGCGGTATAAGGACTTTTCAATTTTGCTTTCTTTCTAAATTCTACTCCATATAAGTCAGCTACCCAATACAGTACAACTCTTCCGATATTGTCTGATAAACATAGGGTTTATCAAGTTTTCAAGACCCCCCGCTTCTATAAGTGGGGGTGTGGTTCTTCGTAACTTCAGGTGGGGTAGAGTCCCCATCTGAAGCCCCGATGTTCAGTTTTAGCGTAAGCGAGTTCACTTTACTTCGCTCTTAGATTACAAGGGGGTGCACCTTTCCTTCCCCATATACCTCACTGATGGATCTTCCCGATGTCAACACAAGTTCCGGCGCGATCTCTCGCAAAGGGGCAAGTACAAAAGCCCGTTCTTCCAGATATGGATGAGGCAAGATTAATTTTTCAGACTTGCTAAATCTATTATCATAAATAAGCAGGTCAATGTCAATAGTTCGAGGACCCCAATGTACTTTGCGTTCTCGTCCAAGTTGATTTTCGATCTGCTGACAAACACCAAGGAGTTCCAAGGGCTCAAGTGATGTTTCAACCTCAATAACCTGATTCCAGTACAAGGGTTGGTTCATCAAACCCCAAGGCTCTGTTTCATAAATTCGAGAAGTAGCCATAACCTCTGTCAATGGACTCCCCAAAGCAGAGATCGCCTCTCCCAGATAATGGGCTCGGTCTCCTAAATTACTACCCAACCCTAAAAACGCTCTCATGCTCTCCTCTCTCCTGCCTCCCGCCAAATCTCCACCGAAACATCTCTATAAACCCCGGGAATCGGGGCTTGGGGTTTATGTACTTCAACCCGTACAGCCGTACAGGAAAACTGCCCCAGAACGCGCCCTGCTATATCCTCCGCCAAGTGTTCCAACAATTGATGACTATCTCCGGTAACACATGCCTTTATTACTTGATACACTTCTCCATAGTGGATAGTATCCCCTACTTGGTCTGAAGATCCTGCCTGGCTCAAATCAGCAAAAAGGTCCATATCGATTAAAAATCTCTGTCCTAAAACTTGTTCCTCGGGCAATACCCCATGGTAAGCATAAAATTCCAGTCCACGAAGATGAATAATGTCACGCCCCGACATAGTGAACTCCTCTCTGTCCCCGTACAACGGTATCGGCCATTTGCACTGCTCTGCGATTTGCTTGAACATCGTGGACTCGTATTAAATCTACGCCCGCAACAACCCCTAGAACGCTAGTCGCAAGTGTCCCTTCTAACCGCTCATCCACCGTCCGGTTCAATGTTTTTCCAATCATAGATTTGCGAGAAGTTCCCAGTAGTACCGGATGCCCAAGCGTTCTTAATTCCGCCAAGCGAGCCATAATCTCCAGGTTTTGCTCCGTTGTTTTTCCAAATCCAATCCCCGGGTCAACGATGATTTGGTCTCCGGATAATCCATGGGCTTCCGCCAATTCAATGCTTCTCCTTAAAAAAGTCAAAATATCCCCCATGAGATGATGATAGGTCGTGTCTTCTTGGTTATGCATTACGATCACAGGAACCTGGTATTCTCCGACAACCCTGACCATATCCTGGTCTTTTTGCAATCCCCATTGGTCATTGATCAGGTGAGCGCCCGCTTCGAGCGCTTTAGCCGCAACACTCGCCTTAGAGGTATCGATCGATACGGGGATCTCTTCCAATTCTAAAAGAGCTTTGAGTACAGGTTCCAGGCGCCGCCATTCTTCTGCGGCACTCACGCCCTCATGCTGAGGTCGTGTTGACTCAGCTCCAATGTCTAAAATATCTGCACCTTCTTCAACCATGCGTTTTGCTTGCGCGATTGCGCTTTCCAAAGAATAGTACCTGCCCCCATCCGAGAACGAATCCGGCGTTATATTCAAGATTCCCATGATCAGGGTACGCTGCCCAAGCTTTAGTTCCTTACCCCGACATTTTAAAAGACGGGTTTTCGAGGGTTCCAGAGCAGCTAGTAACTGCTTCAGGTCGTGCCCTATCTTCTGAAGCCCAAATGGTTGGGCTAATACTTTACTCGCAAGTTGCCCGAGTTGGCGTACCGTGCCAAGCAACATAACATCCGTGGCATCTATTTTATTGATAATAACATCCCGGTGTACAGCTGCATCTCCGCCTACCGCTAACATCTCTTGTTTTAAGATATGGGCTACCCATAACGGTACTTGTTCTAATTTAATCCCCCGCCCTAACGCTTTCCCAGCCATATGAGCTATTCCTTCGGGAGTAGACCCAATTTGCGTTAAAGCCATTATGGCTTCTGCCAAATTATCGAGAGTAACCCAGCGTAGGCCATACGTTTGCATAGTTTCACCCCCCCTTAAGGGATCAACGGTTTTGCTTGCTTAAATGAATATGCCCCCTTGTAAGATGGGATACGCACTATTTTTCTCGCAATACTCACCGTCAGACCATTTTGTTTTAGGTTTGAGGCTTCCAGTTTGGAAAAATAATCCAAGAGGGTGTCTTGATCCCCGATCGCATTCAGTTCATAGGAAATCCCTTCTGTACGATTTATTGGCACTTGGTTCACCAAGATGGTCGAACTTCCACTCAGCACAATCGCCGTCGAGCCAACGATCCGTTGGCCATTAATGCTGATTGCCTCAGCGCCCGCAAACTTCAGGGTGTTGATCATCCTGGCAAGGTCATCCGTACTGAGAGCGTAAGGAAAACCCTTTTTGTTGCGATCGTCAATGCTAATCTGAATCCCCGGGCCCTCTACCTCTTGCGTCCCTTCGAGCATTTGCAATTGGATCAGCTGAGCAAGAAGTTGGGGATCCGTCCCCACCCTTTTCCGCGCCGCATCCAATTTATCCAATAAATCGCGATGGTCTTTTTGAAGTTTGGTGTTTTGCGCCAGGGAATTTGACAGCACCGATTTCATTTGGGTCATCCGCTCCGCACTAATCTGCTCTGCTGCCGAGACATTTTTTTGGGTTTGAGCTTGAAGAGATATCAGAAAACCGAGGGCTATCGCCACCAGGGTGACAGGTAGAGCTAAGGCCCTTTTCCAGCGGTGCATTATGTTCCCTCCTTAACCGGTTCGGCATAATGATACTCCCGCAGTTTACCTGCCGGAATCACGACTTTGTCCAAGACATCGAGTTTACGGGTAATTCCATATTGCTGTTGGAGATCACCAAGTTTAAACCAGCCATAAAAGTTGAGCGCAGCCGATAAAGTATTCGCATCTCCAATAGCTTCAATCACATAAGGAGGCATTTGACGGGTCCCATTAATTTGGATGAACGAACCGGAACAAAATACCTCCGTATTTGTCGTCACGCGCTGACCATTGACGGCAATGGCTTCCGCACCGCCATTCCAGAGGGCATTAAAGATCTCGCGAATGTATTGTTCATGAATATAAAAGAGCCCCGGATCCTCTTGATCTTGAGCTGTGCGCTTTGAATCATCGAGAGTAATCCTTACACATGGACCGGTAACTGCAATCATGCCAGCATTCATTTGTGCCTCTTGAAGTTGCTGCTTTGCCAATGTCGATGCACTTTGACCTTGAGCATATTTATCCAATTCAAGTTGTAGCTTATCAATTTCCAGATAAAGCTGTTGATTCTCCTGTTCCGTTTGAATCAGACTAGGTACAGCGGTTTCCTGCAGCGCCACCTGGCTGCCGGTAACTCCCTGAGTTTTGAGCAGAATTATAAAAAGAAATCCAATCAAAATTGAAGCCGCCCCAAGTAGAGATCGTTCTCTTTTCTCCAACTGCATTTATCACACCTCTATACCGCCGGTTTTGGAAAAAGGACACCCCCTACAGGCGTCCCCCATTTATCCAATCGTAAGACTCCCACTTCTACAAGTGGGAGTGGGTCCCCCGTACCCTGCTTCGGTGGGGGTAGAATCCCCCACCGAAGTCTCGATGTTCAGCTTAAGCTGAACGAGTTCACTTATTCACTCAACCATTCATCGCCCACTTTAGGATAGTCTATCAGTTCTTCGGGTTTAAAATAAAGTGCAATCTCCCGTTCGGCACTTGTAACCGAGTCCGAGCCATGAATAATATTACGGCTAACATCCATCCCATACATTCCGCGGATAGATCCGGGACTTGCCTCCACAGGTTTTGTAGACCCCATTAACTGGCGGGCTAACGCAACTGCGTTTTTCCCTTGCCATACCATAGCAACGACCGGAGAAGACATAATGTAGGCAACCGTCGGCTCAAAGAACCCTTTGCCCCGATGTTCCGCATAATGTGCTTCAGCCAAAGCGCGATCCACTTGAATAAACTTCATCCCGGCGAGCTTGAAGCCCTTTTTCTCAAAACGAGCAATAATTTCTCCGACCAATCCCCGCTGAACCGCATCCGGTTTCAGCATAATAAATGTTTTTTCCATCCTTAGCTCTCCTTTTAGTCCAATTCTAAACATCTTGCTGATTTGAATTATTTACCGTATCTGGCGAACTTTCCACAGTTTCCAGAGTTTTTTCTTGATTTATCGGAACTTCTGCACTGTTTTCTGCATCTGCCTCAACATCAAATTTGGCCATGAGAGCGGCAAAGCTCGTGACATCCAAGGTTTCTTGTTCCATTAATGCTTCGGCAATAGCATGTAATTTATCAATATTTTCCTTTATCAAGTTTTGAGCCTTCAGGTAACACTCATCAATAATCCTGCGCGCCTCATTGTCAATTTCATAAGCCACTGCGTCGCTATAACTACGATCACGTGAAATATCCCGGCCAAGGAAGACCTGCTCTTCCTTGTGGCCAAAAGTGAGCGGACCGAGTTTTGACATCCCCAACTCAGTAATCATTTTACGAACGAGCCCAGTGGCCCGCTCCAGGTCATTTGAAGCACCTGTACTGATTTCCTGCAGTACCATAGCCTCAGCAACGCGACCGCCCAGTAACATTGTCACCTGATCCAGCAGTTGGGATTTAGTCATATAATTACGATCTTCTTTCGGAAGAAGAAGCGTGTATCCCCCAGCTCTTCCGCGAGGAATAATCGAAACCTTATGTAAGGGATCCGTATGAAGGAGGAGGTCTCCGAGTAATGCATGCCCTGCTTCGTGATAAGAAACGAGCTTCCTTTCGAAATCACTTATCACCCGGCTCTTCTTCTCAGGTCCTGCGATCACTCGTTCTATAGAATCTTCCAGCGCCTGCTGGCTAATTTGAGTTCCACTTCGACGAGCAGTAAGAAGTGCCGCTTCGTTAATCAAGTTGGCCAGGTCCGCGCCGGTAAAACCTGAGGTGCGGCGAGCCAGAACCTCAAGATCGACATCTTTTGCCAGCGGCATCCCTTTAGCATGTACTTTAAGTATCTCTTCGCGTCCTTTAACATCCGGAACATCAACAATTATTTGTCTGTCAAAACGGCCTGGGCGCAAAAGAGCCGGATCCAGGACATCCGCCCTATTTGTAGCCGCGATAATTATTACTCCCTCATTTCCGTTAAATCCATCCATCTCCACCAGAAGTTGGTTAAGAGTTTGTTCGCGTTCATCATGTCCGCCACCTAAGCCGGCACCCCGTTGACGTCCAACCGCATCGATCTCATCGATAAATACGATACACGGAGCGCTTTTCTTGGCTTGTTCAAATAAATCTCGCACCCGGGAAGCTCCAACTCCAACAAACATCTCCACAAAATCAGAACCACTGATGCTAAAAAAAGGCACGCCGGCTTCTCCGGAAATAGCACGGGCAAGTAAGGTTTTACCAGTTCCGGGAGGTCCAAAAAGTAGAACCCCCGTGGGAATCTTCGCCCCCAATTCCTGAAACTTCTTTGGAAACTTCAAAAACTCAACCACTTCCTGAAGCTCCTCTTTTACCTCGTCCGCGCCGGCAACATCGGCAAAGGTTACCTTTTTCTTATCTTCTCCGACTAATCTTGCTTTGCTTTTTCCAAACTGCATCACCCGATTGCCGCCACCCTGGCTTTGTTGCATCATAAAGAAGAACAACAGAACGATGAGGAGCATGGGAAGCATTGTGGAAAGTAATCCCACCCACCATTGAGGTTTCGGAGGTTCTTCAACGAGGTAGGGAAGACCGTGAGCATACAAATCCGCCGTAAGTTGTGGATCCGTTCCCAGCCCAATCACCTCATGCTTTTTATCGTCTTTCATCGTAACAGTATACGTAATGGTATTGTCTTCAATAACAGCCGTGACATCTTTAACCTGGTCCTCAACAACAGCTCTTTTAAAAGCGTTGTAGTCCATTTCTACCTCTTTACTAACGGGAGGAGTCGACCATTTTATAAACACAATCGCCATGAGAATTATCAGTATATAAATTGCCGCATTTTTAAAAAACTTCAAGTATGGTACACCTCTCTTGTGTATAAACCTCTTCATTCTGAAGCAATTCCTCATATTATACCACGCAGTATTGAGTTTTACAATGAATTCAAATTAGAACCCGAAGCCTGCGGTTTGAGAACGCAATAAACCCTTTCGGTGTTCTGGTAGGGTCGACACAGACTGCTTTGGCGAACACCGGGAATCCAGAGCACTTCTGCACCGGAGGCGATCAACGGTAGTCCGTTTCTTGCTTTAACAGAAATATTTTCTTCCTGAAAAACCTTTTTTAGAGATTTATGTCCAACACCCTGAAACCACATTCTGTCTCCTTGCCGCCGAGTACGACACACCAACCGGTCCGAAAACCGGCCTAAAAGATCACGGCTAAAAACCGCCACCTTGTGCTCCTGTCTATCGAAAGTTGCGTTCGCTGGGGAAAGATTCCATTCCTCCAACAACCCGATTTCCAACTTCAAACTTGGGATTTTGGACCAGTGCCCCATGTCCAAAGCGATTTCTGGAAAGGCTGCATTCAGCATCTGTTGGCCATGCATATTTACGACGTCGCCAGGCTCCCCAACAGAGCCAACATCACGGTTAAACCAAATCCCCTCATCTGAAATTTTAACTGTCAGACCTGGCAAATCCTGCATCCAACCAGGCTTTCCCTCAGAGCCCATGATTTTCGCAACATAAGCAAACCCTAACCCTCTGGGTTCTTTGGTAATCAGCATTGCCGCTCTACGCAATAGGCGGGAAAGAATCGCTGCAGGCTCAGTAAAGATATCGCGACTTAAGCCGATCGTATTGACAGGGTCATTAATGCTATAAATGCGGTAATGTTTCCAGACCGTCTCTACTTGCCGGGACAAATATTCTTCATCCCAGCGAAGAAGTTCTCCTGTACGCCCAAGCGCCTCTTGAATTCGAGGATTGTAATTTTTCTCCAATTCAGGTAATAACTCTATGCGGATTCGGTTACGGTCATATACTAACTCTTCATTTGAACGATCAAGTGCATACGGCAGAGCTTCCCGCGCACAATAATTCAATATATCCGCTTTCCTAAACGTCAGCAGGGGGCGAATTATCGAGCCCTTGGTTGGATATATTCCAGCCAATCCTGCCGTCCCACTCCCTCGAAGTAACCTATAAAGAATCGTCTCAGCTTGGTCCCCAAGATGGTGGGCTGTTGCAAGAAGGGTGCATTCCTCCTTGCGCATATCCTCTTTCCAACGAGCATAACGCCATTCTCTGGCCGCCTCTTGAAAAGATTGGCCCATAGTTTTGGCATATCCCTTTGCATCGAAACGATGGACTATGCAAGGGATCTTCCACTTAGCCGCCATTTTCTGAACCAAGTGAGCTTCATTATCTGAATCTTTCCGAACCCCGTGATGAACATGGCTTAATACTAAGGAGACCCCCCTTGACTGTTCTTCTCGAACATATCGCCAAAGAATATGACTTAAAGCCATCGAGTCCGGTCCTCCGGATACTGCGACCATGACTTTAGCGTTTGGGGGAATCATTTGAGGTAATACGCGTGTGCGCAGTTTTTCGTACATTCCTTTGGCCCCCTTCCCCGAACAAAACGCAAAACAACTGTCGCTAACATTTACAACCTTAACATTCTCTCCACTTAAACACAACGGCATACTTAACGAAACTGAAACTCCCCCCTGCTAATACTCCGAAAAATACCATACTCTTTACATCTGAGAATGGGGCTGTGTCATAAGTAAATTCCTTATGAAAACAGCCCCACTTTTTGTATTAGATTGTCTTTAATTTTATTTGGTCTTCCACTGGATAGCTTGATTATTGTTAATCAATAAAACTCATACCGCTTTATTTATAGGGACTGTGTTTGCACACAGCCCCTTACGTCTAATAACTGCGGAAGGGTTTCATAAATTGCCCATATAACTATCCCTAGAACAAGCCCCTAACTTTACCGGTTTTGGTATCAACGTCAATTCTTCTATAAGCAGGATCGGAACCTGTACCAGGCATTAAAGTGATTGTCCCAGCCATGGGGCAAAGAAATTTGGCTCCACCATAAACTAAGATATCACGAATTGGTAATCTCCAGCCCTTCGGTACTCCTTTTAACGCAGGATCATGAGATAAGCTTAAATGGGTTTTGACCATCATTGTGGAGAAATCTGCATAATTCGGATCTCTTTCAAAGCGCTTAGCTTTCGCTTCGGCTTCCGGATACCAATCTACGCCGTCTGCACCGTAAACCTCTTTGGCAATGAGTTCAACCCGTTGCCGGAGAGGCATCTCCAACGGATAGAGGAATTTGAAATCTACAGGTTCGTTACAAGCATCAATAACGGCATCCGCTAATTCTAAGGCACCCTCTCCGCCTTTAAGCCAATGATTGGAGTGGGCACAACGCGCCCCTGCCGCGTTAACAATTTTCTTAACCAGGTTAATTTCTGCTTCGGTATCAGTGAAGAAGCTATTAATACATACTACAGGGATAATCCCCGATTTCTTAACAACTTCAAGATGGTGAAGTAGGTTAGCGCACCCTTTTTCCACGAGTTCAAGATTCTCTTCGACGTACACATCGGGTAACGGATGCTCAGTTACCACAGCCGGTCCGCCTCCGTGCATTTTCAAGGCTCGAATTGTGGCCACAAGGACAGAAACATTTGGTTTAAGTTCGCCCAGGCGAACTTTAACGTTCCAGAACTTTTCAAAACCAATATCTGCCGCAAATCCACTTTCAGTAACATGATAATCAAACATCTTCAGACCAAGTCGGTCAGCGATAACTGAAGATTGTCCAATAGCAATATTGGCGAACGGACCGGCATGAACCATAATCGGTTGACCTTCAGCTGTATAACAAATCGTCGGATTAATCGTGTTACGCATCCAGGCGGTCATAGCTCCGTCTACTTCCAAATCTTTGGTAGTAACCGGCTTACCTGTTTTACTATAAGCAACAATAATATTGCTCATCCGCTCTCTTATGTCGGTAAGATCTTTGGCAATTGCCAAAATAGCCATCAACTCTGAACCAGGGGCAATACCAAATTTTGATTGCATTTGGAAACCATCTTTTTTTCCACCAATACCCATTATGATATTTCTCAAGCCTTGAGCTGCGAAATCAATAACCCAGCCCATTTCTACATTCTTCGGATCTATGTCTAAACGGGTCAAGCCTCGTTTACTTAACTCTTCATCAGTATAGTTAGCCTCATGCTGCATCCTGGCATTAAGAGCGACCATACAAAGGTTGTGGGCATTCATAATATCATTGATATCCCCGGTTAGTCCTAAGGAAAACTCAGTCATTGGTATTAATAGAGCATTTCCACCGCCGGCAGCAGTCCCCTTAATATTCATAGTCGGTCCGCCAGAAGGCTGTCGTATTGCCCCGCCGGAATTCATACCTCTCTTGGCAAGTCCTTCAATCAGACCTATAGTAGTGGTCGTTTTTCCTTCGCCTAAAGGTGTCGGTGTAATAGCGGTAACTTCAATATATTTGCCATCTGATTTATCCTTGAGGCGACCCATCAATTTCAAAAAGTCCACTTTTGGTGTTCTTCTGTAAGGAATCAGCTCATCTTTTTCGAGTGACAGTCTTTCAATCAATTCATCAATAGTGGGCATGTTTTTTTCGGCCTCTTCGGCAATCAGTCAATCCTTTAGTACAGTTGCATCCCAAACCATTAAATCCCCTCCTTTACTCAAATTTTTGTTTTTTCTCCGATTTTTGTTCTTCCTCCTGAACTACGATTCGATAAATATTTTCTTTTTCCTGCTTGCTACCTGATTTAAGTACCTGGGTTGACCCTAATGCTACTCGTTCCAATAGTTCTTTCGTATAACTAAGATAATTCCATCGTCATCTAAGACTCCCCCGCTCAAACGGCGTGCTTCCTGTCCGATAAGGTCAGCAATGTCCTGAGATTTATCTATCGTAGTTTTCTCCAGAAAATCCCGAATCCAATCCGTCCCTTCTTTTGAAACGTCTTGTACCCCATCCGTCAATAAAATCAGCGTTTCCCCGCTCTGCATCTCCGCCTCAATAACAGGTATATCAATCTGGTTTAAGATACCAGCCGGAAGGCTTGACGATGCAAAAGATTTCACGCCATCTTCACCGACCAGGTAGGAGGCGGACGCTCCCACTTTAACTAACTTTAGATTAGGAGATTCTAAATCTAAAATTGCCATATCAATTGTTACGAAACTTTCTTCCGGGGAACGCAAGACCAGGATGGAGTTAAGTGCTTGAATTGCGCCTTCCGGTTCAAACCCTGTAGTAAGAAGTTGCTCAAGGAGGGTTAACGCAGTAGCACTCATCTTAGAAGCATTCTCCCCGACACCCATTCCATCACTTAAAATAAAGGCATGCTGAGTTGACGAGAATGCTATAGAAGCATAGTTATCCCCACTCATTCCGTTTCCAGTTTTCGTAAATGTAGTTACACCCACATCCAGAAAGTGGCGACGGCGGCGAGCTAAATTTGATGGTTTTACTACTTCCCAGTTATGCTGTGAATGAAGTTCTTTGGCAAGATTTCCGATGACCTGCGAAACGTTGAGAAACTGACGAGACAAAGCCTCTTGATTGAGGAGCAGACGACGACGCCATATTTCCTGGTTCTTCTCTTGCTCAATAATAAATTGCACTCCCAATAGCATTTCTTTTAGTCGTCCGCAATGACGTTTCCATTCGATCGGTAAAGTCTGTAATTTGACATCTGTATCATTCTCTACCAAGCCAAAAAGATCGAGGAAAATATGGTAGGTTTTATAAAACTCTCGGTTCCAACAAGCATCCATGGTCGGGCATGAATGACATACACGTTCAACCAAAACATTCATCAGTTCGGCAATTTCTGGGCGCATCTCGAAAGATTCCGCCTCAGCCGCTTGATAGCTCAGAGCAATTTGATCAAAGATTTCCGCCAGTGTCTTTACCTTGGAAACAGTGGTTTCTACCTCAGGAATTATCTGTGGTTTCGAAAAATTATTTTGGGAAGTTGCTCCCGGCCATAGAAGAAATAAAAATAAACCAACTATAGAGGAAATAAGTTGCGTATAGATTGCCTCTTGTCTCAAAAAGACCGTTAGCATCAGCATAACAGCAATGAATGCCGTTCCTATTCCTAACTTGCCAAACCGGCGAAATACACCCGTACAAAAACCCGCTAAACCGTAGATCCCCGCATCCATTAAATTTTGGGTATTGATACTGGTTAATTGGGGCATAAAACCCAGTATTGCTCCAACACCTGCCGAAGTCCCTGCTCCGTACCGCTCTGAAACAAATAGAATAAAAAAACTTAAACATACCACGGAGAAATTTATCCCCAAAATCAGTACCCCTTGGAGACCACTAATCACACCGATAAGAATTACAAGCCAGGCAATTCCTTGTTCACGCTGGAATTCACCTCTCCAGATAGCCTCCTGATGACACATTGCATACCGAAAAATGATCGTAAACCCTCCAGCAAGTACACTATGAAGGCCGACTGAGAAAAATGCATAGAGATTGGGCTTTGCTAGGCTTATAGCTAGAGAAGAAATTAAGGCTACCAGTAAACCTGTCAAGGCAGCCAAATATATCCCCTCGTGCTTTTTATTGCGCAAAGCGGGTATAAGCACCGTCAAAACTGCTAACATTATCCCAACTTGTAATGTAAAGGATACGTCACCCAGTGAAATGACACCAATGAGAATACCGAGAATGCCGAATATTGCCCCCCTCTCTCCCCTCATGAGCAAGGCCGACCCGAACGCAACCCCGAAGGGATATAAGCCCAAAATGCTGCCCCGTGCCAACAACCCTCCCAATAATAGTGGAAAAACCGCACTTTCGATTGAAATCCTGCTACGCAGGCCTTGATCTAATTTCAACGTTGCCCATTCTGCCATAATATCACCCCTTGCCCATTTTATGGTAATATTATAGCCTACATAGATGGCAAAGCTTGTCTAGTAAAGTCACTCATGCGCAACAACTTTCGACGCAGTTCATAATAAATCTCGCGAATACTTTGGGATAACCCTATGGCTCTCCTAAATATACCTGCATTTTCATGAAGAAAACTTACTCAGCGGGGTTACTCCCCAAGAGATAGTATTTATACGTCAAGTAAAGGGGGACCCAAAACTTATACTTTCTGCCCTGAAAATGACCTATTTTCATTCATCAGTGGTGCCGCAAAGCGGCATGGTAGTCTGATACGTATAAAAAACCGCCTTCCGGCGGTTACAACCTAAGATCTACTTGAACCTCTGCCTCCACGTTTAGAGTCTGTTGCACGACGAAATTCTGTCTGACGCTCATCACTGTCTTTTATAAACTTAGCCAATTTATCCTCAAAGGACACCGTTGGTGGAAGACGGCGTTCACGACCCACATTACGAACAGTGGGATTTGCTTGTTTGATTGAGAGTCCAATTTTTCCTTTTTCATCAACATGAATAACCTTTACTTTAACATGATCCTGTTCCTTTAAATAATCTCGGACATCCTTGACATAGGCATCCGCGACTTCTGAGATATGTACGAGACCGGTTACTCTATCCGGTAACTCAATAAATGCTCCGAAATTCGTGATCCCAGTAACGACTCCTTCAACAATACTGCCAACGTCAATGGCCATACGAAGTAAACTCCTCCTTGTGATGATCTATCTATATCTACTCTCTATTATATGCAGCACATTTCACGCCTGTCAAGGTTATGAGCCCCATGTAGGTACTAATTCTTGGGAGAAATGAGAATTTCACCTCGTTTTACAAGTCCCAACTGCTCTCGGGCTAATTTTTCGATGTAACTTGGATTGTTTAATTGCGCAATTTCATCGTTAAGAAGTTGTTCCTGTTGAAGTAAGGTTATCTTTTCTTGATTCAAATGGGCTAATTGTCCTTCTACCTTAGAATGAAGTTTCCATATCTGCCATGCGGAGCTTCCGACTACAGCGATCATAAAGCATAGAACGAAAATAGTACCGCAACGAAGTCGAACCCTCGGTCGATTTTGAGTTTTAATCTTCTGACGAGCCCTCTTCATCCAGTTCCCCTCCCCCTAAACCAAGCTCCCCGCCTGGAATAATACAAACAATCTCATACCCTTTGCTTCTTGCACGGGTTAATAAAGTTGCCACAGAACTCTGACTGAGATGGAGTTGTTTGGCGATGTTTTCAAAAGATTTTCCACTTTCTTTGAGGATCACCGCTTGGCGTTCCCGAAAACTTAGTTTTTCCAAACCCCGAATTTCTATTTGCACTGTGGCACACCCTTGCTGATAAGTAATCCACAAGTGTGGATAAATATGTGGACAAACCACCTACAAAACATTTACATACTATGGACAATTAATTAATATAACTTCATTATAGCCATTCCCTCTTAGGTAATCAATCCCTCTGTTAAAATTCATCTATTTATCCTAGGTGGTATGAGATTATTCCACCACCCTTTCAGCTTCTTTTTGATATACGTGATTAGTTCTAGAAGGAAAAACTCTCCGATTCGATAGAGAAGCATGCTAAACCATTCCAATATCGCATAGGGCGGCCGCATAATAAGAACAAGCCCCCTTATTGGAATCTTTATCCCCCTATAGATAAGTTCTGCAAGGTAGTTTATAACCCTATAGAGTCCAAAATAGAAGCGTACGGAAAAGCGGCTCAATAATCTTAAATATAGGACCAACCCCAGCACGCTACCCCAAATAATATAAAAACGAAAGGCTAGCGCATTTGCTCTTTCAAAAAAGTTGAAAAGAATATACAATGCCGCAAGTGAAAAGAATATATCCCCTATAAAGGTCAAAACCTGTCCCCAGCCTTGCCAACGTCGAAAAGAACGATAAAAGTCAAAAACAAAGCCAACGGCTGCTCCAGCCACAATTACCCAAAAAAACGTCACGAATTCTGAGATTGCTCTTCCTCCTCTCTTCTGACGATGGAGGCTTATTAACGAAAAATCCGGTTCATTAATCCTTGACGGGAGTCACCACTCGTATTGCGATGATAGATTAAAGCACCGACCTGGCCCTGAAGATCAATCAGACCCTCTTCGAGATTAAGCAGTTTGATACCCAGCTGTTCCCCTTTGATACTCAATATCCCAAGTTCAGTTTCAAGAACAATTTCCTTGGGGCCAAAGGACTGCACCTTCCGTACTCCTGTCAAGGCAATTTGTTCTCGATTTTCCATGACAAGGCGATGTCCCTTGCCAACTTTGTCCGCCATGCCCCATCCCCCTAACTCTTTTTCTTCTTAAACCCTATTCACCTTGCACGTCCTTTAGAAGGGGAGTCAGTTTATTAGCACGGTCTTAGCAACCTGCGGCGATAAGTGATCGTCGTGGGTCTGCGCCTTGGCGATAGTCTCCACCGGAGACTATCGTGTTCCATCGCTATTCACTTGTCGCTAAGGCTAAAACTCAAAACCTCTGGGCTTTCTGCAAGTGAACCGTTGAGTTTCTTCACCTTATCGACTGCGCTCATTACGCGATTCCTCTCTCCGTGCTTCCTAAGCTAAGAAACTTCCTCGGGCTTGGTTGACGGGGAGGTTCGGAACGGGGGTGGGTACTCACTAGATTTAGCCCGACATACTCGGTCAAGGGGGGGAGGCTGTTCATTCTCCCAAATACTTGCTTTTCCTTAATAACAGATATTGAATCAAGCAGAAAAAATGGTTAAACTAAAAGTTCAACCATCAAATTATGTCTTATAAGAATGCACTCTTTTGAGTGCCTTCTTTGGAGCATACCATATTGCATTTACAAAGCTTTGTATTTCTGTACAAACATATTTATCACTGCGGCATCAATCGGATAGTTTCTATGTTGTCTTGCAACCTCCGCATTTAGCAAAACTCCCTATAATATACTCGACGAATTACCTTAAGACTCGGCCTTTCTTTCATCACGAATCAATTCGTAGAGGGTTTGCGCTTCATTAGCCCTTACACTGTTCGGAGTCGCCAAGACCTGGACTTCGAGAATATGTTTCCCCATTTCCAGGGTGATGCGGTCCCCGATCTTGACTTCCGCCGAGGGTTTTACTACCCGTCCGTTTATTGCGATCTTTTCCCCAACACAGACATCTTTGGCAACCGTGCGTCGCTTTATCAGGCGAGAAACTTTTAAATATTTATCGATCCGCATACATGCATACCCTTCCTCATTGTGATACGCAAAATCAGGCTCCAGAAAGGACCTGGAACCTGATTCTGTAATAATGTCCGCAGACTCATTTTTGGACCGCTTCTTTAAGAGCCTTCCCTGCCTTGAAACCGGGTACCTTAGCCGCTGGAATCAAGATAGTTTCCTTCGTTTGAGGATTTCTTCCCGTCCGTTCCGCACGATCTTTGACTTCGAACGTCCCAAAACCAACCAGTTGGACTTTTTCGCTTTGTGCCAAGGATTGCTCGATTGTAGCAAAAACGGCACTAACAGCCTTTTCGGCATCCTTCTTGGACATGTCCGCCTTCTCAGCAACAGCACTAATTAATTCAGCCTTATTCAAAAATAGTCCCTCCTAAATAACTGATCTTATCACGACACTCTATATTTCGTGATAAATAATCAATCTCCTGCTTTTTATCATCTATATTACATTAATTTACCACTTTTTCTTGAGATTTAGCTTTTTCCCAAAACACATCCATTTCATCCAGAGGTAATTGTTCTAAATCCAGACCGTCTTTTCGAGTTAATTCAACCATTTTCAGGAAACGACGTTGAAACTTATGTATGGTATCCCTTAGAACTTCTTCCGCATCAAACTTTAAAAATCGAGATAAATTGACAATGGAAAACATCAAATCGCCTAATTCTTCCCGTATTCCTATACCCTTAGACAAAGCACTTTTCAGCTCTTGTAATTCCTCCTGCACTTTCCCCAAAGGCCCATCAATATTTGACCAGTCAAACCCGACCTTAGCCACTCTACGTTGGGTTGAAGAGGCCCACATGAGTGCCGGTAACCCTAAAGGATCATTGAAAAAAGCTAACTCATCATTTCCGCTTGTCTTCTCTAGCTGCTTAATTCTATCCCAAGTCAAGATCACATCATCGGAGGACTCTACCTTCTCCTCCCCGAAAACATGGGGATGCCTGCGAATCAGTTTATGAATGACCCCTTGAAGTACGTCTTGAATATCGAATTCCCTAGCTTCTGAAGCAAGTTGAGCATGAAAAACAACTTGCATTAATAAGTCTCCCAACTCTTCGCACAAATTATACATATCATTTTTCTCTATTGCGTCGAGAACTTCATAACTTTCTTCAATCAGATACGGTTTTAATGTATCATGTGTCTGTTCAATGTCCCATGCACACCCTTGCTCAGAACGCAATAAAGCCATTACTTTGGTCAACCTGGAAAAGGAGATAACATCTGAGTTCGGCGGCAAAATTATCGTCGTCAAATGATCGTAGGTCCCATGATCCATCTTGAAGAGTGGAAGCTTGTCCACCTGTTCGCCGGGGGTGCCAAGGGCTTTTGTAATATACACCCATGCATCATCCGGATAAGAACTCATGAGGTCCAATTTGACCTCTGAGGCAATTAATTTATTATACACTTGGGGAATAATCAGCCATTCCTTTCCCGTCAGTCCAACATCTTTTAGCGCATCATTATTTCGTATTAGTACCCCGTCAATCGGGTCGAACTTTAAGGCTCTAAAAATTTCATCTATAAAGCTCATTGCCGGATGAATCACTACCTCATATTCCTGCGCAAGCTTTTCGATGATAAGTTGTACTGTCTTCTCAGCAACCATGGGATGTCCAGGAACCACGTAGATAACCTCAGAGCCCTTTCCCAACTCTTTACGCAACTGCTCGGTAATGCTTTCATACACCTCCTCGAAGGAAGGTTTCGTGGCATAGATCTCATCAAATGATTCTACACATATACCCTCGGCCATCAATTCCTGAACACAGGTATGCTCTAAAGTTCGTGCAAAAATCTTCTTCGCACCGCATATACGACGGTAGTTTCCAATGGTTAACTGTTCAAGTCCGGAAGGACCTAAGCCCATAACATGAAGACACGAGGACATTTTTCACCTCCTAAGCGTATTTTACCATAAACTTTCTAATAAAAAAATCTCTATTAATGCTTTCTTCCATACTATTATAATACCAAATTTCCAAGTAAAGGAGTACCCCGAAAACTTATACTGTCTGCCTTGAAATAACCTTTTTATTCATCTGTAGTGACGCGCAGCGGCATGGGAGTCTGATATGTCTAATAAAAATAAAGCGGCTAGACCGCTTTATTTTTATCTCGTCCCTTCCCGCCATACGGCATCTAGCCATCCATGGCGATGGTCTCTTCCCGCCATCCTGCAAGAAGGCTAATCCGTGCGAAGACAGTGTCTTCGGGCCAGCGGTCCCTTCTCGCCGTCCATGGCTACAGGGACACTCGGCCATCCATGGCCAGCGCTTTATGGTTATTGTTCCATCTGCTTTGCTAAAAATCCGGCCGCTGTCTCGACTAATTTAATCTCCAACTCACCCATTTTCATATTTGGCTCTTTGGATATGAGCATTACAGCACCTATCGGATCCCCTTGCGAAATAACCGGGGCAATGACTTCACTGGTATACTTGCATTTGTCCTCTTCCTCATTTTCAGGACAGCCTTTACACAAGGCATTCTCCCCAGAATTGCCGATATGAATGGTTTTTCTTGACTCCATGGCTTGTTCTATGACGGGTCCTACCGCTTTATTCAGATACTCCTTCTTTGATGCTCCCGATACTGCAATAATCGTATCACGATCTGAGATACAAGTAATATGCCCTGTTGCCTCGAAAAGCGAATCAGCATATTCCTTAGCAAATTCTCCCAATTCACGGATAGGGGAATATTTCTTGAGGATGACTTCCCCTTCCCGATCTACAAAAATCTCTAACGGATCTCCTTCCCGAATACGAAGAGTCCGACGAATTTCCTTTGGAATAACGACACGACCGAGGTCATCAATTCTTCTTACGATACCTGTTGCTTTCATAAACGCACCTTCCTCTTTTTGTCATTCCCGAAACTCATTTCGCACTTGCTTTTTGAACCATAAATTCAATGATAGTATATATCTAGGGATTGCTATTTATTCATTTTTTTCCAATCTAAAACAAAAGAAGGCAACTATAGTTACCTCCTTCACCTATTATTAACTTGCTGGCTGATATTCCTTTGCATATTCAATTATTGCATTCTTACGCAGATCGTCAAAATACGTCTGGTACTTTGCATCTTGTGCCACATTCAAGACATCTTGTGCCACTTGAGCTTTCACCTTGGCATAGTCTGCGACTGTTGCAGGTATGTGCGCATCAACCCAGATCACATGATAACCAAATTCCGTTTTTACAGGGGTTGTTGAAAATGTACCTGCTTTCTGGGCAAATACCGCTGTTTCAAATTCCGGAACCATTTCCCCCTTCGTAAAGGTTCCAAGATCTCCACCCGATTCTTTGGCTCCATCCTCAGTGGACTTGTCTTTAGCGAGCTGTATAAACAGAGGAAGGATTGCTGCTTGGTCCTTAACCGCTGTAAGCTGCGTAATAATCGCTTTCGCTTCATCTTCCATTTCAACCAGAATATGATGAGCTGTTACACTTTCAGGCCGGCTGTAACGAGCTATGTTTTTATCAAAAAAAGCTTTAACCTCACTGTCGCTCGGCACTTTAACATCAGCCGTTACTTTCTCATAAACCGTCAATAAATTCCTTAAATCGGCTTCCGTCATACCCTGTTGTTTTAGAGTATCTTGAAAATTAACATCATCCCCTATATTTTTTCTAATGGTTGACTCCTGCTCTTTGATTTTTGCATCCTCTGGATCAAGCTTTTGATTCTTCACTTCTTGAGCTATAAGCTTGGCGTCGATTATACGTTCTAAAAGCTGGCTTTTTATCTGAGGTAAAGCTTCTTTACCCTCCTCTGTGTCAAATTTCGCACCTTGTTTTTCATAAGTCTTTTGCACTTCGGCAACTCGGGCCTCATAATCCTTAATCAAAATTGAATCTCCGTTAACTTTTACCGCCCATTTACCGCTAACCAACGAAGAACATCCCGTTGTCACAAGTATCAAGGCCAGGACTCCGAAAATGATCCCCCCCCAAGACTTTTTCATCCAGACACACCCTTTCATTTACATGAGAACAGTATATCAAGGAGTTGTACTTGAGGCAATAATGCAAAAGGCAGAGAGCACCTGAAGTACCGCCCCAATCACCTTTTCTTGTTCAAGCGTGCGGATACGAATTTTGCACTCCAGATTCCCTCCACTTGCTGTCCTGAAAGACAAAGGATAAGGAGAAGCCGAGGCCACAGCCATCAGATTCTCACCAGTCATGCCCATATCTACTGAAAAACGAATACTAACATTTTGTTTAACTTGTTGGATTTGTTCAACTTTTAAAGAGCTTGCCAGTAATCTGATCCGAATTATTTCAATTAAGTGCTCAACTTCACGCGTCGGAGTTCCGAAACGATCCACCAATTCCTCAATCATCTCGCTAAGTTGTTCCTCATCCCGAACCATTGCCAGTTGTTGGTATAATGTTGCCTTAGCTTGTCTATCCACAACATAGGGATCTGGTAAAAAGGCATCCACCTGAAGCTCAATACTCGGTTTGATGACTTCTTCAACCTTTTCTCCTCGCAGTTCCTGAACCACTTCTTTAAGCATCTGGCTGTACATTTCAAACCCCACCGCTGCTAAATGCCCATGCTGTTGGGCGCCAATCAAGTTCCCTGCGCCACGAAATTCCAAATCTCGCATGGCAATTTTAAATCCCGCTCCAAATTCAGTAAACTCACGGATAGCTACGAGACGTTTTTCTGCAATTTCCGTGAGAACCTTTTGCGGTTTATACAGAAGGTAGGCAAACGCTTTGCGATTGGACCGCCCAACACGCCCGCGCAACTGATAAAGTTGGGATAACCCAAAATGATCGGACTCGTCAATAATAAGTGTGTTTACTTTGGGCATATCAAGTCCCGTCTCGATAATGGTCGTAGAAACCAGGACATCGATTTCCTGCTCAAGAAAATCAAGCATGACCCGTTCCAACTCTGTTTCGCGCATTTGACCATGGGCAACACCAAACCGAGCTTCGGGAACCAATTGCCTCAAAAAACGGGTAACCTTGTCCATATCCTCGACTCGATTATGTACATAGAATACTTGCCCGCCACGTTGTATCTCACGCCTTATGGCGTCACGTACCACATCATCCCGAAATTCTGTGACATACGTTTGAACCGGATACCGGCCTTCCGGTGGGGTCTCGATCACACTCATGTCCCTAACGCCCACCAGTGACATATGCAAAGTCCTCGGGATTGGGGTCGCCGATAAGGTTAGCACATCGACGTTACCTTTTATTGTTTTCAGTTTCTCCTTGTGGGTAACCCCAAAACGCTGCTCTTCATCGATGACCAATAATCCTAAATCTTTAAATTTGACGGCATCAGAGAGAATACGGTGCGTTCCCACAAGGATATCAATTCTGCCTTCCTTAAGCCCTTCAAGTATTGCTTTTTGTTCCTTCTGAGACCGAAACCGGCTGAGCATTTCGATGGTGATCGGATACCCAATAAACCGTTCCCGAAAGGTATTAAAATGTTGTTGGGCTAAAATAGTTGTCGGAACAAGGACGGCCACTTGCTTACTGTCCAGCACCGCTTTAAACGCCGCACGAAGGGCAACTTCCGTTTTGCCATAGCCCACATCCCCGCAAAGTAAGCGGTCCATTGGACGTGGACTCATCATGTCAAGTTTTACATCCGCAATGCTCTGTAGTTGGTCTGGAGTCTCTTCATAAGGGAACTTCTCCTCAAATTCAGTTTGCCACACATTATCCTGAGAAAAGGCAAATCCTTGAATTGCCTCCCGCTTGGCATAAAGTTTTACTAAATCAATCGCCATTTCTTTAACAGCACTGCGTGTTTTACTCTTTACCTTGTACCACTCAGTCCCCCCGAGTTTATATAGTTTGGGCAAGGTTTCCGCTGCGCTTCCTAAATATTTTTGCAAGAGATGCAGTTGATCCAAAGGAACATAGAGCCGATCTTCTCCCGCATAGCGGATCCCAAAATAATCCTTTTCTACCCCTCCAACCGCTAACCGTTCAATGCCGGTAAATTGACCGATCCCGTGGTGAACATGCACAACATAGTCACCTGGTTTAAGATCCGAGATGAATATGTTCTTTTGAGCAGGTGTACTGGGCTTCTTGCCAACCACCTTACTCCCCCTTTTATAGATTTCAGTTTCTGTCAAAATGATTAGCTTTCCGAGCGGTAACTCAAAGCCATGGCCGAGGGAAAACGGGTAGACATAAACATGTCCTTCTTCAACCGGATCCTTAAGTTCTTTACGGGCTGCAGTCAGGCCACTATCTTTTAAGCCCTGAATCAAACGCAGGGCATGATCCTCATCGCCGACAAACAACGCCACCACATTCCCCGCTTCCTTTCGATTCTCTATCTCCTCGACTAACTTACTTGTTTTTCCCATGAAGCCGGTCAAAGGGCGGGCAGTAAGGTTGAAAATCCGCTTTGGCGAGAGACCTGGGGCTTGCCTTAAAAGCGTTGAAAGACTGATCAAGGGATAACGCTCTCCGTGGCTTAGAATATCATTGTAATCAATAAACTGTGTCTCAGGGTCAACAAACCCTTCACCGTGTTCCAATTGGTGAGTGAATTCTAATAACCGCTCATTTGCTTGAAACTCTAACTGTTCTTTTAAACGTAGAGGCTCGTCCAAAACAACAAAATGGTCCTCCGTAAGATAAGAAAAAAAGGGAACGAGCGGTTTATTAACTAAGCTCAAAAAAGAATAGGCATTTTCGTCCAAGATTCCCTGTTCAAGCTGTTCCTCCCAAAAATTAACTTTATTATATAAGCGTTCCGCCGCTTCTTCCCTCCCGGCTCGTGTGAGACGGCCGGTCGTTTTACGAGCTTCCGCCCGAATTGCAAATCGAAGTTGTCCCAGCTCCTCCCTAGTGACAACATATTCCATGGCAGGAGGAATACGCACCTTGCTCACAGCAGCAATCGATTTCTGTGTTCCAAGGTCAAAAGTTCGGATGGAGTCGATTTGATCATCGTAAAACTCAATACGGACCGCCTCTCCGTCTAAAGGTGCAATATCCAAGATCCCGCCTCTTAAAGCGAACTGCCCTTTCCCTTCAACTGTCTCTATCCGTTCATATCCGCCAGAGGTTAATGCCCTAAGAACTTCGGAAAGGCCATATCCTTTCCCCACTTCAAATGTTAATGTAAAATCTGTCCAGCTTTCCAGAGGAAATACGCGCCGTTCCACTGCCAGAACAGAAGCAACGACCGTACACTTTGAGTCCTGCGCCAGTCGATTCATGACGCGAATTCGGTCTGAAGTCGTTTCCCTGCTTCTCCCTAACACTTCAAAAGGAAGCCATTCTGTTGTGGGCAAATGTAGAATGGTTTCCGGAGAGCACCAGGTCCGTAAATCATTAGCCCACTTTTGTGCCTGCTCTTCCGAATAAGTTAAGATTAATCCGGTTTTTATAGACATTTGTAATAGCTGCGCGACAA
Source organism: Desulfosporosinus sp. Tol-M (assembly GCA_000770645.1). GTDB lineage: Bacteria > Bacillota > Desulfitobacteriia > Desulfitobacteriales > Desulfitobacteriaceae > Desulfosporosinus. The sequence continues at coordinate 45,200 of JQID01000127.1, read as the reverse complement.
AGGCTGCCTTTTGGCTCCCTGTTAAATCGTATATCGTCTGGGGCCATTCCCCATGACTTAACGATTGATCAATCCCTTTTATATCCAGCCCCTGTCGAAGATAGTCATGAATTGTATTCAAACCGCGCATCCTTTCGGGTAGCAAAAAAGATGAATCTAATGATACACATTCCTTGGCTCCAGTTCCATTTCTTGTAGACAACCAGGGCAAATCGCATAAGCAACATTTCCAACAATCTCCATTATAGGGTCAGCGTTATCGTTGGTCAAGTCATCTAACTCAAGCTCACCAATAATTCGGTCACAAGTACGACATAACTTTAATATCTTCATACTAAAATCACCTTCCTAGCTAGTAGAATTACCCCTAGCAATGAAGGTTATACCTCACGTTAACGATGGTATAAATTCATGGCCCGATCGGTTTCCCCTTTAATCCATAAATACGCCGCTTTTTCTGCCCGTCCTAACATGTCATCTACCTGAGCAATTTCATCTTTCGCAAAGGAGGAAAGGACATATTCGATGTTAGTGGTTCGTGATTCACGGTTCGAATCTCGAATCTCGAACCTCGAACTTCGCGTTGGCCGACCCACTCCTAATTTTAGTCGCCAGAATTTCTCTGTTCCCAATTCAGCTAGAATGGATTTAATCCCGTTATGGCCCCCTGCACTTCCCCGATTACGGAGACGAATTTTCCCAAGTGACAGATCCATGTCATCCTGAACAATCAGTAAATCTTCCCCAAGAACTTTATAAAAAGCGGTAAGTTCTCTCACCGAACGGCCACTCAAATTCATAAATGTTAGAGGCTTTAAGAGTTGAAGGCGTTCGCCCTCCACATTCCCTTCCGTCCATAATCCCTGGAATTTTGCACGAAATTGAAGGCTATGAGCCTCTGCCAGCAAGTCAACCAGTAAAAACCCAATATTATGGCGCGTCTCTGCATATTGAGGGCCCGGATTTCCGAGACCGACAATAACCTTCATTCTGATCTCCTCCATAGCATATTCATCCGATACTCTGAATACAATATTTTAACAATAAGTAACTAATTTTACCAATAAGGGAGAGGGTGCACCTGTGAAACCCAGTAGAAAGTATTTATCCTTACCTATCATTTCACTCCAGGAAGGACAGCAAATTGGGTACGTAAAAAGCTTAATTCTTGATGCCGGTACCAAGGCTCTAGCTGCTATTGTAGTAGACACGAAGGGTTTTTTTAAGGATCAACGCATTATACCCTATTCCAAAGTCGTCAGTGTTGGCGAGGACGCAATCACCATTGACAAGGAGTCCCACGTGGAAAAAACCTCAAGTCTTCCAGCATTATTTGATCTGGTCAAACAAAAATTGACCATCATAGGAACAAAGATGGTCACGGAAACAGGGAAAACACTTGGCATCGCCGACGAATATTATATCGATCCGGGAACAGGGAAAATAACCCGGATAGAAATTTCAGGCGGTATAATTGATGGATTCTTAAGCGGCAAAGCGTGGATTTCTGCAGAACACATCAAGACCATTGGCCACGATGTAATCATTTCACAAAAAGATAGTGAAAATGCTCTAACCATCGCGGACAAAGGACTCAGTGACTCCTTAAAAAACCTCATGCACTCAACGTCACATCTGGCCTCAGAAACAACTCACACTATCAGCAGCTACTTTAAAAATAGGAAACTCCATACTGCTGTTACTCCCCCCAACCCGGATAAGGAACTGATTGGTCTTCCCGAAACAGAGGCTATTCCACCGGCCACCCAAACTATTTCCGAAATACCCGTTTCCAAAATACCCTTGGGATAATACCCCAAGGGTCTTATTAACTAAAGAGTTTACTGACGGAGAGATTTTCGTGAATACGGACAATGGCATCCCCCAAGAGCTGGGCAACAGACAACACCCTAATCCGGGGAATCATGTTCTCTATTGGAATTGTATTTGTGACAACGAGTTCACGAATAACGGAGTTTTTCAAACGTTCAATTGCCGGTCCGGATAAAACCGGATGGGTACAGCACGCATAAACTTCCTTGGCGCCTCGTTCGACAAGAGCAAGCGCACCCTGGGTAATTGTACCGGCAGTATCAATAATGTCGTCGATCATGACAACCGTCTTCCCTTTCAGTTCCCCAATGACATTCATAATTTCCGAAACATTGGGTTCCGGCCGCCGTTTATCAATAATAGCGAGCGTTGCGCCGATTCGTTCGGCTAAATTACGTGCTCTGGTCACTCCACCTAAGTCTGGAGATACGACACAGAGATTTTCAAGCCCTTTCTCCGCAAAATACCCCGCTAAAATCGGGACCCCAGGCAAGTGGTCCAGCGGAATATCAAAAAATCCTTGAATGGCCGGAGCGTGTAAGTCCATAGTTACGACACGATCTGCGCCGGCTGTGGTAATTAAGTTCGCCATTAGTTTAGCTGTAATTGGTTCACGTGCTCGGGACTTGCGTTCTTGGCGAGCATATCCATAATATGGGATAACTGCAGTAATACGGCGCGCTGATGCCCTACGCATTGCATCAATTATGATCAGTAATTCCATGATGTTGTCATTTGTTGGATTGCAAGTGGGTTGAACAACATAGATATCCGACCCCCGCACGCTTTCATCAACGGCAAGACTGATTTCCCCGTCTCCAAAACGTTGAATTTTAGCTGCACCAAGCGGAACCCCAAGATAGTCCACAATTTCCTGTGCCAACGGACGATTGGCATTCCCACAAAAAATCTTAAATTCTTCTGCTCCCATGGGTCTTTTAGCCCCCTATTTCATCTTTTCGCTTATGCCATTGTTCCTTGATCACCTGCGGGCTCCGTTCAACTGCCAAGGCCCTTGCCGGAACATTCTTCGTAATGGTAGAGCCTGCGCCCGTAAAAGCATATTCTCCCACGTCAAGCGGAGCAACCAAGTTTGTATTACTACCAATGAAGGCATAATCTCCGATTTTAGTTGGATGTTTGTTAACCCCGTCGTAGTTACAGGTGATTGAACCCGCTCCAATATTCACAGATCTTCCGACGTGCGTGTCTCCAATATAACTCAAATGGGGTATTTTTGTTCCCATTTCAATCCAACTATTTTTTATTTCTACAAAATCCCCCACTTTTACTTCCGCTTCTAGTTTCGTGCCAGGACGTAAATAGGCAAATGGACCAATGTGACAACGTTCCCCAATTACCGCATCTTTGGCCACCGTGTAGGTCAATTCCGAACCACGCCCCACCGCACAATTCTCCAAACTGGTCTGTGGTCCAATCACGGCATCCTCTTCTATTCGAGTTTTACCCATTAAGCGGGTAAAGGGCAAAATTGTAACGTCGTGTGATAGTTCTACATCCGCATCGATAAAGGTCGAGAAAGGATCCACAACCGTGACCCCTTCAGACATCCAATGATCAAGAATACGCTCTCGTAAAATTGCTTCGGCCTTAGCCAATTGACCCCGGCTGTTGATGCCCAGTGCTTCATTGGAATCTAAGGTACAATATGCCAGCACCTTCTCTCCAAGCTTTAAGAGAACATCAAAGACTTCTGTTAAATAATATTCCCCCTGTGTATTTTGAGTGGTGATTTTGACTAAGGCTTCCTTGAGTGCAGACCCCTTAAAACAATACGTTCCCGTGTTGATTTCGTTAATTTGTCGTTGCTCAAATGTAGCATCTTTTTCTTCGGCAATTTTAACAACGAATTCCCCATTTCTAATAACTCGTCCATAGCCAAACGGCTGATCCATACAGGCAGTTAACACTGTGGCGCTAACCCCTTGAGCTTCGTGTAATTCAATAAGGGTTTTTAATGTCTCGGTTTTAAGCAGTGGCTGATCCCCGCTTAAAACCAGAACGGTCTGGGCGCCAGCCAAATAAGGTAGAGCTTGCATTACTGCATGTCCCGTTCCTAATTGTTCAGTTTGAACTACGAGCTCCACACGTTCAGAAATGCGGTTTTCAATCTCCTCTCGTCCATGCCCTACAATTACCAAGGGACGTCCAATCCCAACTTGGCTTACAGTGTCTAAAACATGTTCAACGAGAGTTTTGCCTGCTAATGAATGCATGACTTTTGGCAGCTTTGATTTCATTCTTGTCCCTTTTCCTGCAGCCATGATCACCGCTACCAAATTAGGCATGATCTAATTCGCCTCCAGCTTAAATCTAACCTTCTACCGTTATTACATTCCAAATGTTATTTATTCGTCAAATTAAGTGAAAATCCTTTTTTATACTATCAGAAAGTATAAGTTTTGGGTAAGCATAAGTGCAACTAGGCGGCCGCCTTCGCTGAGGCTTGGCGCCAGCCAAGTTTTCTTTATCCCGAAGTTTTATATGGAAAAAGGGAACCTATCTGCAAGGTCCCCTTCAACATTTCAATAACAAATATAACTGCGTTTATATGGCTTCTTGATAGGCTTTTAAGACAGCCGTCTGGATCACCTCCCGTGCTGCTGCTGAAATGGGATGGGCGATATCACGAAATTCCCCTTCTGGCGTTTTACGGCTAGGCATGGCTACAAAAATACCGTTCATACCTTCAACGACTTTAACATCATGGACGACGAAAGCATTATCAAAAGTCACGGAGACCACTGCCTTCATCTTTCCTTCCGTGTTAATCTTCCGAACCCGCACATCGGTAATATTCATTATGGATCACCACCCTTCAACTGGCATTACCGAGAAGTATAATGTCCATAATTATATTCTCTGTATGGTAAAAAAATCCTGCATTATATTTGGGAAAATTTCAAAACTTAAAAGCTAACCACAGGAACGACTGATGTCTTCCCTCAACACTTGGGTGATGACCACCATCCGTTCTGCTTTTTTCATCTTCTCCACGATTATTAATCCGCCTTATCCGGAACATTCTTTAAACTCATAGTTCCGAACATTACATTCTCAGCATTCACAATATGTGCTATCGCCAAGGATTGCGCTTCCTCACTATCATGATTTCTCAATGCATCAACAATCCGCCTGTGTTCGTCAATAGCATGTTTCATGCGCCCCGGAACGGCCAACGAAGTCGTTCGGAAACGTTGAATCTGTTCACGTAAATTGGCTAAAATTTGAATCAACCGTACATTGCGACTAGCTTTATAAACTAAAGCATGGAAATCAGTGTCAGACTTCACAAGCTGTTCTATGTCCAGCTCTCCCTCATCGGCTCGATAAAACAACGCCCGTTCCATTTGTTCCAATTCGTCATCCGTAATTCGTTCAGCCGCAAGACCTGCAGCCAATCCCTCGAGCGCAGAACGGATCTCAAAAACTTCTGCGATATCTTTCAACGAAACCCCAGCAACATACGCTCCCTTGCGTGGAATCATGACGACAAAATTCTCAAGTTCCAGTTTTCGGATTGCTTCCCGTACTGGGGTTCGGCTAACCCCCAATTCTTCGGCCAATTGAATTTCCATCAACCGTTCCCCGGGTTCAAGAATCCCACTCATAATGGCCTCGCGCATGGACTCAAAAACAACCTCCCGTAGTGGTTTATACCCGTCGAATATAACCGGTAGTAATCGTTTCTCCACAAATGTCTCCCCATTCATCCAATTTTATCATATTTCGTTCACTGTTCTTGTAACCAAAACGTTTTTGAAACCTTTTCTTTTCAACCGTTCAGCGACTTCTTTGGCATGCTGTTTTCCTTGAGCAATCCCAAATACACAAGAACCACTTCCGGACATTAAGGCCCCGTAACACTCAGCCTCCAGTAAATCTTGCTTAAGCGCCAAAATCTCCGGAACCATTTGGGCCGAGGCTAACTCTAAATCATTATAAAGCAAGTCCGCAATCTGCTGCGACGAATTCTGCGATAAAGCCTTTTCCCACTCAGTTCGCGTCAAACGCCCACCCTGCCCTACTAAATCAAAGCGCAGGTAAGCTTCCCTTGTGTTCACTCCAGCAAACGGTTTGGCTAAAACCAGATCCAGCAGCGGAGCTAGGGGTAATGCTTCAAGCCGTTCTCCCCGTCCCGTTGCCCACATCGTTCCGCCCCTCAAACAGAAAGCGACATCTGCACCACATCTCATCGCCAGCGTTAGGAGTGCTTCCCTACTTAAAGGTTCTCCATATAGTTGATTTAATAAACGAAGCGTTGCCGCGGCATCCGTGCTCCCTCCAGCTAATCCAGCCTGGACGGGTATATGCTTAACAATCTCAATTTCAATTCCTTCGAATTGACCAATTTGTTCGAGGAACAACACCGCTGCCTTATATGCAATATTTTCCGGGCCACTTAATGCTCCACACCGGCATACAACCTTCTCGCCACGACGCCGGACCCGGACAATATCGTGTAAAGCGATAGATTGCATGACACTTTGAAGTTCATGATACCCATCTTCCCGAATTCCGTGAATTGCCAGGGCCAGATTAATTTTGGCGTAGGCGAACGTTGTTAGAATAGAATGTTCCATTTACATTGCCCTTTCCGAACATTACGGATGCATTCCCTTTTATTATACATGTTTCTGGTTAGAGTTCCAGCACTTCTCTTTGATAAAATTACCGAATATAGCAAACTTGGCTAGCCATGGATTCCTCAATGGTGCAGCGCAACGGCATGGGAGTCTGACCAGAATAAATGGGACGAAGCTAATCCTCGTCCCACGATTCTTAAAATTCTCCGCCAACAACCCATTCTGTCTGCGCTGATTCATAGGCTAGTGCCTTTTGGAGTTCCAAACGCAGTCGTATTTCTTCTTCGATCGGCTCAATATGCTCATAAAACATCACGAAAGTGTCCCCTGAAACACAACTGTCCAATCCCCTCCTAAAGGCTTCTATTTCTGAAAGAATGACCTCTATATTGTTCGGGTTCTTACCACAACGCAGCGCTTCGTCATAGAGAAGCTGTGCCATTTCCCCTGGAAGACGACCACGTAAATCAGCGTCTTCCCGAATAATTAGACGTTGGAACCCTTGTGCCGCAATACGACCCACTTCACGTACTGATTCATCCTGCCGATCACCGGGAACAGTAATACAGCCCACAAGGGAACCGCACTTAAACTGTTTAAGTGTTTTGACCACTTCTCGAATCCCGGCAGCATTATGGCCATAGTCAACAAAAACACGCACTCCATTCAGCTCATAAAGATTTAAGCGCCCACGGTTGTGCTCGGCATCCGAGGAGAAGTTTTGCAGAGCATTTCTAATTACCCCAGCGTTTACTCCCAAGGCCCATCCTGCTGAGACCGCTGCCAAGACATTCTGAATGTTATGCTTGGCTTTTCCATCCCAAGTCACAGGAATCTGTTTCACTGAGCAGATCCGACAACTTCTTGAACCCTGACAAAGCACAATCATACCCCGACGCACAAAGACAGCTGTTCCGCCTATACCCAGGTGTTTACGAACACAAATATTATCCTTTTCGGTGCTAAAATAAATGACTCTCCCCGTTGTTCGCTTCGCCATTTGGACGACAAGAGGGTCATCCGCATTCAGAACCACATAACTATGCGGCTTGACAACCTCCGCAACCAAGCTCTTTACATGAGCAATATCTTCAAGCGTCTCAATGCCATACTGGCCCAGATGGTCATTGGAAACATTAGTAATTACAGCTACATCTGCATATTCATACCCCAGACCAGCTCTCAGAATCCCGCCCCGTGCGGTTTCTAAAACCGCCGCCTGTACGTCGGGATGTCTTAAAACAATCTTGGCACTCTCCGGTCCGGTCATATCCCCTTTAACCCATAATCTTTGATTAATAAAAATCCCATCCGTTGAAGACATACCCACCAAAAGCTGTTGATCTGTAAGGATTTTACTAATCATGCGAGCCGTGGTTGTTTTACCATTCGTACCGGTAATCGCAACGATAGGGATTCTTCCATTTCCCGAAGGAAGCACTTGTTCTACGATCGCTTTGCCCACATCCCTTGCTTTCCCCACGCTGGGAAAATGGTGCATGCGAATACCCGGTGCCGCATTGACTTCAATAATATGTCCGTTTTTTTGGCGATAGGACTGCTCAATATCTTCAATCACTAAATCAATCCCTGCAACATCCAAGCCAATGAGCTTCGAGGCATAGACTACTAAATCTATGTTATCCGGATGCACACGATCTGTCACATCCTCTGCGATTCCCCCGGTACTTAAATTTGCGCTGTCGCGCAAATATACCACTTCTCCTTGTTTAGGAACGGATGATAGTTCTAACCCCCTTTGAGTAAGTGATAAAAGTACCACAGAGTCAATTCTCAGTTTAGTTAAAGCTTTCTCATGGCCCTCCCCACGCAGCGGATCCTCATTTGTTTGAGCCACCAGCTCCGAAATGGTCAGTAAGCCATCCCCAATTACGTGAGCCGGAATCCGTTTTGCAGCAGCAATTAAACGCTCTCCAACCACAACCAGGCGATAATGCTGACCCTCAATATATTCCTCAACAATGACCCAATCGCCATAAGTTTGAGCGACTTTGAATGCAGCTTTAACTTCTGCCTCGCTCCTTATCTGGAGGGTGACTCCTTTACCCTGGTTTCCATGCAAGGGCTTAATCACAACAACGGTCTTCATATTTCGAAAGGCTCTCACCGCCTCTTCTTCCGTACTAACAATATGTCCCCACGGTACGGGGACCCCTCCGTCGTCCAGGATCTTCTTGGTCATTTCCTTATCACAAGCAATGTCAACCCCTATACTTGAGGTCGCACCCGTAATTGTTGCCTGGATACGTCGTTGATACCGCCCATAACCCAATTGCAATAAGCTGCCTTCATTTAAACGCTGGACAGGAATTCCCCGTTCCCGACATGCCTCAACAATCACTTGTGTTGAAACACCCAATTTATTATCAGCCGTCACCTTAATAATACGCTTTACCGCTTGTGCAACATTAAACGACTCTTGGTTTAAAAGGGCCTTCACACAGAAAAAAGCTTGTTTAAAGCCCTCAACCGCTCCCTCTTTGGCTTCGTAGTTGAAGATAATTTCATAGCAACCCGGTTCTTCCAAAATAGCCATAGTCTTACCATATTTAATGGTTTGTCCGGCTTGTGTCAAAAGGTCTATGGTCACATGTTCTATGACGTGACCAATCAGGGTACCCTCTTGCAGCCGCTCGAGGAATCCGCCAAGTTTACCCCGTGAACAATAATGATCAGCCAATGTCGGTAAATTTTCCACGAGGCGTTGCCCGAAATCTCCCAATTCATTACTAAATCGTTCTGTCCATTCTTGGAGATCCACAATCGCCCGAATAATTGGCCGATGGCTGTAGGCATTGGCCCCTTCGATCGCTTGGATTTCTCTAATCTCCATTATGTTGTTGTTCCCCCTTTAGTAACAATGGATAATATACTACACTAGTTTTAACCTTTTATTCTTCTGGTATTCCTTGTCAAATCATAAATTTGACTAAAGTAGAGATACCCGACGTTTTAGATCAAAACCATAACCATCGGATAGAACATGCATTGAAATAGGACTCAAAACCAGGGCTTGGCCTGGAATCGTTTCCGAAACATTTGTTGTGGTTGACGGAGACGCATCTACTACGGTTACCGTATTGCTTCCAACCACCGAAAACCGCGCATCAGACTGTACTAAAATTGCTGTATCCTCGTCAATTCCCACACCAAGAACATAGGGATTTTGAGAGACTGCCGAAAGAAGTCTGCCGATTCGCCCTCGTTGAGCAAAGTGTTGATCAATCACAACGGAGCGAAGTAAACCCAATCCCGGCGCCATCGTTAATACGTTTTTCTTCGCCGTTCCCGCTTCCCCCCCGACAATCATCGTATCCGACATGACAGAAGCCCCTGCGCTGGTTCCTGCAATAATGACCCCCTGCTCGTAAAGCTGTTGGAGCATTCGTCCGAGTAACGTACCCCCTAGCAAACCGGTAATCCGAAGTTGGTCGCCTCCGGTGAAAAAAACCCCGGTTGATTTTTCGAATTGCTGAAAGGTCCCTTGTGTATTAGCCTGGGTACGGTCTGAAACATCGAGGACTTGTACCTCCTGGGCTCCTAGTTCCAGAAATAAAGCATGGTACTCAACCCCTAACTGGCGCGGGTATTCTGTCGCAGCTGTCAGGACCGTAATATGGCTTTCCCTTCCGCCTGACTCCTGAACAAACCGCTTCAGGATTTTGCACTCTCCCAATTTATCTTCTGCCCCACCAATAATAAGCAGCTTCCCTTCCACATGTTCAGCCAATCTGATCCCTCCATTTCGAAATTCGAGGTTCGAGGTTCGAGGTTCGAGGTTCGAACACTGAACAACGAATATTACTTTGCGCTTTGCGTCCCTGAATATGCTCAACTAATTTCCAATGGAAAAAACTCCATCGGAAGCAAGCTCCCTATATTCTCTTCCTGAAATGGGCTAAATTATGCAAAGAACATCCAGAAATCACTAACATACCATGAGATAGAACCTAATTATCTAAGAAAGGAGGCCAGGCCAGTGCCCAATCGTTCAATTGTCATTCATACCGCCCGTCGTAGACTCGAGCTTTATGAAGGAAACCGGCTTATCCAGTCTTATCCAATTGCAGTTGGCAAGAGCGCAACCCCTACCCCTAACGGTCACTACTCTATTGCCACTAAAACAGTCTCTCCAGGTGGTGTCTTTGGTAGTCGCTGGATGGGGCTCACTATCCCAGGTTATGGGATCCATGGAACTAATAACCCGGCTAGTATCGGCCAAGCCGTGTCCAAAGGATGTATCCGCATGCATAACCATGACGCCGAAAGCCTTTTTCAACGCGTCAAAATTGGAACCCCCGTAAATATTTTACGTTAAGGTGTTTGGGGGACGGCCCATTTGGCACTCGTTAATGTGTGTTAAATAGACTGTCCCCCAAACAAATTGAGTTAGGAGCGATTCGTGAATCACCTTACTTAATAAGGGCTCCTGGGATACCCCCTCCGCATTTGGCCTCGCGTCTCAATCCCCCCAACCCCATCCGTCCCCGTTATTGTATGAGTAAGAATATTCTTCACCGATACTATTTGCTCCATAGGGGTAAAAGCAATTCTCTCCACGACAAAAACAGGATCAAAGGCATGGATAAGCATGCGTTTTGGTGATGAAGCGAAATTTGCCCCTGCTGATAGAATGGCTTCATAGTTAGATTGGCAAGCTCCCGCAAAGATCACCAGCGCATCCCTGTTATGCTGAAAACGCCGGGCTTCCAGAACAGACTCCACAAAATAGCGTGAACTGCGATAACTATCCATACTATGAAAATCTTTTTTCCCACTAATAAATCCGTCATGACCCGTCAAAACCAGGATGTCTGTCGGATTTTCCTGTAAAATTTTACGGATAACTTTTGGTTGTTCCATCTCGGATTTACAAATCCCCTTGGCTTCGATTCCCATTTGCTTATATGTCTTAATACATTGGCTTAAATAATCCTGGTCGCCATCAAGCTGCAACACCCGTCCAGGGATCTCAAAAAACTCATTTTTATCGTCTACATCGGCTTTTCTTTGACTGGTCAATTTGTGTAATTTTTGATAAATCATCTTATTATCCTCACGCTCATAATTGGCAACCTCAACCGGACTCTTCGCAATAAGGTCGGAAATTGGTGCATCTGCTAGTAACCTTAAATTAAGCCCTTTGAGAATCGCCAATCCTTCGCCTTTTAAATTTGCATGTATCTGATCAACGCGGAAGAAAAGATCCTGTCGATGTGAGAACCGTGCAACAATATCACCGACTTGAAACATAGCCTGACCCCCTTATCGAGGTTCGAAGTACGAAGTTCGAGATTCTATGTTCGGATTTTGGGCCTCGAACCTCGCATTCCGCCCCCAGATAACTTTTATTTAACTTCGGAAGAAATAAGTTTTCTATACCCTTATATACTATGTCGAACCTCCTCAAACGGCATATATTATTATAAGTTTATTCGTTATTCATGGCTCAAACTTCGAATATCGAATTTCGACCCATGAATAAAAGGGGGTACTCAAAGATGTTCGCAGTAGTCATTCCAGCCAAAAATGAAGAAAAGAGCATCTTGGCAACTATGACCACCATTTTACGCCTTCCCGTCAGTTACATCATTTTGGTTCTCAATGGTTGCACGGACCGAACATTCCAACTTGCCCAATCAATCCCGGATACTCGGATTCATATCCTTTATTTTTCTGACCCCTTAGGGATTGATATACCGCGAGCGATCGGAGCACTCTATGCACGTCATATAGGTGCCAAGGGGGTACTCTTTGTCGATGGAGATATGTCCGGGGATATCTATCAAAATCTCCTTACTCTCATTACCTCGGTTGAATCAGGGATTGATGTTGCCTTAACAAATTGTTATCCCTACATTCCTCATCGTCAGAAACTTGCCTGTCTCGTTTTAAGCTTTCGGTCAAAGCTCAACCGCGAGCTTGATCTCTTTAAAAGCCTGGGTCTTGCAACACCCACCCACGGGCCTCATGCGCTCTCCCAACACGCGATGCATTCACTTCCTCTCGAAGCCTTTGCGATTCCCCCACTTACCTTGTATTGGGCTAAGAAACTAGACCTAATCATCAAAGTGGCCACATCCATCCCTCATGAATCACTTCACTCTCCGAGAAAGCATCGACGTCATGCCCGTCTGATTGCCGAGACTATCATTGGGGATTGCCTCATGGGATTAGCACTCATCCAAAATAAGTCTCCGACCAGATCACTGGGCAAACACAAATTAATGGGCTACCACCCGGGACGGCGTTTTGATCTTCTTCATTGTTGGGAAAAGTCTCTTAAATCACAGGACACGTTTTATGAACAGCATGTAATTCTCCTCGGCTCCTCCTCCAGTTCCGAATAATTATTTCAAATCTTTATAGTTGGTAATTTCTATAAACTCAACTTACGCAGGAAGGATTCCAAATTTATCGTTGACTAACTACTTATACGTATGATAAATTTAAAGGTTACAAAATTAATAGCAAAACACCCTCTTTTTTGATAGAATTAAGTTGCTAAACCACAATTCTATATGAAAGGTTAGGTGTTTCGCTTGTCCTCCATTCTAGTTGATTTACAAGAAAAAATCCAGGTTCAATCTCGTTTGATGGCCTTTTCTCAACGTTTTAACTTAGTCAGTTCTCTGAAAGCCTCAGGTTTTCCAAGGAAAAAGGTGTGAAATTATTTGAACTCGTTCTTTTCGTCATCACCTTGATCTTTACTCAAAAAAACTTATATGAGTTTTTGCGCTGTGCTGGTGACGATGCCCCTTTCAAGAGAGACACTGTCTATCGACTGCTCAATAATCCCAACTCTAATTGGCGTTATCTGGTTCTTAAACTAGGTGCAACTATTATTGATTTCCTAAAACATTTAACAAGTGACAAGCGTATTTGTGCCCTAATTGTTGATGATAGCGCTTATTATCGGGATCGAAGTAAGAAAGTTGAACTTCTCGCTCTCGTCAAAGATCATACGACTAACCGGTACTTTAAAGGTTTTCGCAAACTAACGGTAGGGTGGACAGATGGGGCAACATTCATTCCTTTAATCTTTGCTCTTTTGAGTTCGTCTAAGGCAAAAAACCGTCTTTATGAGCAAGGTCCAGAGGTTCCAAATAGGAAGTCCAGGGCAATTACGTCGTCAGGAAGCGATTCTAAGTGCTACCGACGTATTGCTTAGTAGTGTTGGTGAAATTCTTACTTGTGTTAAGGATTTTCAATACGTCCTCTTCGATAGTTGGTTTAGTTGGCCAAAAGTAATTAAAGGCGTCAAAGAATATCATCGTGATGTGATCTGTATGCTTAAGGATATGCCAACTCTTTTTTACACTTATCAACACAAAAAATATACACTTTCTAACCTATATGCCCAATTGAACAACAAGAGTCTTGATAAGTCATCCTATCTAGCCTCTATTATAGTGGATTATTACGGAATTCCCGCGCGCATTGTCTTCGTGAGAAACCGCAATTCAACTTGCAAGAGAGAATGGCTCGCTATACTTTCGACGAATATCACTATACCGGAAGAGGAGATCATTAGAATTTACGGGCTACGCTGGGACATTGAGGTTTACTTCAAAGTTTGTAAGTCTTTTTTAGGCCTGGCTAAAGAATACCAAGGTCGAAGTTATGATTCTATGGTTGCTCATACTTCTATTGTAACCATCCGTTACATGCTATTAAGTGTTGAAACCAGGGAAAATCAAGACAGTAAGGCTCATGGCGGGATGTTTTATGAGTTCTGTGATGAGATTAATTCAATAGAGTTTAGAGAGGCGTTTTTGCTTATCGTGAACTTGTTCATGTCAACGATTCGTGAGAATCTTTTCCTCTCCAAGAAAATGGTTGATAAGATCTTGCTTGATTTCATGAGCAAACTTCCAGGATTTATGAAACGTAGACTAGGATTGGCATCTGCATAGGTAGTATATTTTGTCAACTGCGTAAGTTGAGCTATAAAAATCGAATTATGAATTAAAAAAATTTAATGAGGGCAGGGATTGAATATTCCTGCCCTCAAACTTATTTTGCAATTCATCCTATTTTAGAACAATACCATTCTTCTTTAAATAATCCTCAATCTTTCCTCTTTCCTCCACTCGCACGTGCACAGTAGGTTGCATTTTTTCTTCTAGTACCCCATTCCAATTCATGTAAATAGTTTGACTATACGATTTTTTTAAGATGGGATCATCATACTGTATATCTACAACAACATAATGCGCGTTAATATTATATTGCTTTGGGTAAATCTCCTCACTTGGTATGGTCATAACCAGGCTTGACGAGGAATCTTTGGGAATTTCGTTGACAATCGCCGATTCGTCATGATGAATCGGCTTTCCGGTTAAACGGTCATCAAAAACAATTGTCTCGCTTGAAAGATTGACAGCCGGATGCATTCCGACATTGGTGAATTTCAACTCAAAACTAAGTTCACTACCTAACTCAACTTTTGGCGACTCTTTTAAAATGAAATACGGTCGTGCTGTTTCCTGTTGTCCTTTCCATGCAGATACGGTTAAAAAGACGGTTATTACGGCCGTAAGCGCTAACACTGTCGTCGCTGTCGTGGCGATAATATTCGACCATTTCAGAAAGTGCTTCTTATTTGCTTTTTCCAACTCAAGCTCACCCTCCGTCAATTCAAACATGGTAACCGGCACATAGGACATGGGATCATTCGCACTTTTTTTTATAACAAAACTTCCTTTAACGTGCCAGAAATAGTATGAAAGAAAAAGTTTATTCTTATGTAGGTAATATATTCCGCTACCCCACCGAAGCAGGGTACGGAGGACCCACTCCCACTTGTAGAAGTGGAAGTCTTACGAATGGATAAAAATGTGAGAGGGATCTGGGAATCGTCTCGGTGTCTCTCTATTCTTTACGATTGAAAGGCTTTTGTTAGCAGCTGAAATTCTTCAATACTCAATGATTCTGCTCGCCGCCCATCCGAGATCCTTATACCTTGCATGCGTTCGATCACTTCTTCCTTTTTTAGCCCTAAACCGCCCGCAAGGGAGTTTCCCAAAGTCTTTCGCCTCTGACTGAAGGCTGCTTTAACTACTCGGAAAAAATCTTTTTTATCTGCGTTAAAATTAGGGTAAGGGCGAAGATCCAATCTAATCACAGCAGAAGATACTTTTGGCGCAGGCCAAAATTCGCCAGGCAAAACATCCGTCACTTTAGTGACTTGGGCGGAAATCTGAACCGCAATGGATAAGATACCATAGTTCTTGCTCCCTGGTGAAGCTGTAATCCGGTCCGCTACTTCTTTCTGAACCATTATAGTCATCCCCCTTAAGTGACCCTCTTGTTCAAGAAAGTGCATAATCAATGGGTTTGCGATATAATAGGGCAAATTTCCTATTAAATACCCTTTCTGATCTCCCCATAGTTCATTCAGATTTAGCGTCAACGCATCTTGATTGACTATTTCTATAGTATGCCCCCGAAGCTCTTTGTTCAGAATCCCGATTTTATGAATATCTAACTCGACAGCCCACATCTTTTGCACCCTTGGAGCAAGGACCCGGGTTAATACCCCAAGCCCTGGCCCAATTTCCACGAGTGGGACATCCGGCTGTAGAGTACTAGCTGAAACAATGCGGTCAATCACTTCGTCACTCATCAGAAAAACTTGCCCCATAGATTTATGAGCGCGTGCCCCTCTTCTTATAAGTCGTTGCGTGTATTCAGAAGCGCTCTCCATGCCTAACCTCCTCTATCGCTTGAAAAAATAACTCGCGGGATATACCAAAACGGTTTAACCGATGAAGGAATTGTTTGGCATTGGTATCCCCGATCCCCAACTTGCGCCCAAGTGCTAACCTGTATTCCTTCGCCCGCCTTGACCCCACAAGACCAACTAATAATAAATCCTCTAATGTAAAATTTTCAATAAGCGTCCCCACCTCTTGTTGAATATGTGCAAAGGCGTGGCGTATTTCATGCAGATCTGCATTTTCTACTCCAATATCTCCCAGTTTGGAAGCTGCTTTCCTGGTTAAGAAAGCGTGTTTTGCCTGAGGAACATAGTCCCGGATACGGTTACGAATCTGCTCTCCCACCGTATCCGGATCCGTAAATACAATCACCCCTTGCCGGTTGGCCATTTCTGCAATGTAGTCTAGCTTATTCCTGGTTAACCCATAACCCTCTGTCCAAATGATATCAACTTTCCCGAGGGCCTGTCGTACCGCATGGGCGTCATTTTTTCCTTCCACAACTATAAGTTCCCTGATCATCCTTTGATGCCTCCGCTTCCAAACGTATATCTGTTTAGGAAGTTTATATTAATCTTTGAACTTGTTCACCCTAAAGTGAAGAATTTATTTATCGCTTATTTGATTTCACTTCACTTTTTCCAACCGAAATAATAATAAAAATAGTTTGCCGTAAGATAAATAAGTATGACCATGGGGAATGAATAGTGATGCTTCCAATGATATGGTATATACAGGCCTGCCATTACGGCAAGGGGTTGCATTACAAAGGAACCAACTATTCCTAATATTATAGCCTTGATAAGCGGATTGACCGCGGGTTTATAATGTAAAAAAATCATTACCGCAACAGGTATTGCGCATAAGTCCCAGGTTATGTAAGGAGGAACCAGCGGCACCTCCTTGGTGGGATAACCCCAAAGGCGTAGAGCCATACCTACTGTATCCATATATGTAGCTGCCAACATTACAAAAACGCCTGCACAGACCAGGCGATATGTGTCTTCTTTTTTTCTCAACATAAACCAAAAGAAAATCCAGGGCAATATTAGAATAGTAATTTCAAGCCACCAACGCCAAGTAAAAACTATTTCTTCCAGCCAGACTTCTAACAATACCACATTTGCTTCATGTAGTAAATCATTAGCTTTCTCTATCCCTGGAAGGGTATAAGCATTATTATCCAATAATAAAATAATGATCTCTCCTTTTTACCATAACAAGAGTATAAGAGCTTAGGTACGCTTCCACTCAAATTTACAACCTAAATCAAAATATGATTAACTATATAACTAATTGTTATAATAACTGAGTATCAGATTAATATGTTAAATCGAAAGGCAAATATATGCTTAGATTATTGAAATCAGCTATTTGGATACTTGCAGCTTATAAATGGGGAGATTGGAGAAATTATAAAAAGTACTATCCAACTATACTATTTATGATTTCTGGTGATTTAGTTTATCAATTCTTGACATATGATTATCCTCTTTGGGAATTAAGTGATCCGCTACTGAATGCAACCTTAACAACATTACTTATGGTATTCATAAATTGGCCGGCAAGCGTTTAAATATATTTAACGCATTTCCCTAAAAATGGTGGTTTTGGGAAAATTATACCCTATATGCTACTATGGATAGCCCTATTTACGATAATTGAATGGGTCTATCTTCAATTTAATCTAGTTAAGTATAGTAATGGTTGGATCTTTGGTGGTCGATGGGTTTCGATTTCATCTTGTTTCCATTACTAATAATTCATCATAAGAAGCCTCCACTTGCCTGGCTAATTGCGTTTATATTAGGATCAAGTATAATTTACTATTTCGAAATACCATTGAATAGTATGAAATAAAGCTTATAACCCCCTTTCTTAAACCCCCATAATTTGCACCGTTAGAAAATATTTTATAAGGGGACGAAAGTTTATCGTCCCCTTATTGCTATAATTCCAATTCCCTTTGGGTTAGGCTGAAGTCACTTATTTCTTTTCCTTTGTTTCTTTATTTGTTCCATACGTCTGGATGAGCTGATCCCAGATCGCGGGATCCTCCATTCCTAACCGCCAAATGGCAACACCATGTAACTTGTGTTTGAGTGCGTCATCCATTTTTGCCCTCAAACTAGCGATGTTCTCAAAATAGACCTCGTGTCGAACCCCATTAGCTGTATAACTAAATTGGGGCACTTTCGCATTGGGATCAGTTTGAATTTCTACTCCATGCTTCTTGGCCCGCTCAACTGTTTGAGCATAGGAGAGATAATCTGGCATGGTTGGTTTGTTAGTTCCCCAGTCAAAGGAATAAACAGGGAGACCCATCACAATCTTTTCTTTAGGTATTTTCTCCACTGCAAATTTGATAACACGATCAACCCATCCTTCAGAGGCAACGGGCCCTTGGGTCGTCCCAAGTCCATGCTCATCATATGTCATAAGAATGATTTGGTCAGCTGCTTTTCCAATCGCAGCATAATCATATGCGCCTGACCACAGATCAGAAGGATAGTCCACAAATTTAGCGGGGATTGAAATGTTCAAGACTTTGTCTTTTGCTTTTAACGCTTTACCAAGCTCAGCAACAAAGGCCGAAAAGTTGGCTCGATCTCCTGGAGGTGTCTTTTCCACATCCACCGAAATGCCGTCCCAGCCATCTTTTGTCGTCAGGTTAACCAGATTCGTCACTAAATTAGCCCTAATGGCAGGATTAGATAAAACTTTGTGAGCTAAATTCGCATCAAAGCCAACCGTCCCGGTTAAATTCATGTTATGCACTAAGGCATAGGCTTTCGATCCATTTTTTTGAGCCGTTTCTTTGATTTTCAGATCTACTTTACCACTTGGAACGACTTTGCCAGTTGCATCAAAAGAGTACCAGAAAAACGCGACTTCATCGAGCAATTTAGCGTTTTTGCTCATCGATTCTTTCGAACCGGGTGTAGGTCCTTCAGAGTCAGTGAAAAATCCCAAGACCACTCGTTTCTCAGTTCCTAATACGGAATCACGTGTCGCACCGGCTTCAGCTTCCGGTGGTTCTGTCGCTTGCGAGGTTTGCTCCGGGGTTTGGGGAGGAACAGGAGACGGTACATTTGAACAACCTGTCAAGGCAAGTCCCAAAATCAGGGCACTGCTCATCATAAAAGTCAGAAACCGTTTCATGCTGCGCTTCAACTCCTTAATGTAGATTCGGTACTGACTTTATTTTCCCCGCTTCAAAGGGCGTTATGTATTAAAATAATAAGTGTTATATTTATCCTATTCAAGTCAATTATGGTTGTATAAAATAGTTTGCAATCCCTTTCGCAATCGCACGTGCCAACTGTTCCTGGTACCAAGATTGCTGTAGTTTTTTCTGTTCCTTCACACTCGATAAATAACCTACTTCTACAATAATTGCAGGCATACTTGTGTTCTTAATAATGTAAAAATCCCCCGGTTTTGTAATTCTTCGATTCATCCCAGGTATTTTAATCAATTCTTGTTGAATTAATTCAGCTAACCCTTTACCTGATTCAGACTGATAATGATAAAAAGTTTCCGCACCGGATTGCAGTCCTGTTGCTGTTGCATTGACATGCAGACTGACGAAAACATCAGCATTTACCTCTCTTGCCATATCAATACGGCGATTTAAGTCAATTTGTTTTTTTGTTGTTTTTCCTTTGACCCCGTCCGGAACATAGTCAATATCTTCTTCCCGTGTAAGAAAAACCTCAATTCCGCTTGGACCAAGCATTTCCTTGACCTTTTGGGCAATCTGGAGATTAATCGCTTTTTCGTAAACACCCTGATTTGTAATTGCTCCAGGGTCATATCCCCCGTGCCCCGGATCAAGCATTACTATATGGCCCTTTTCAAAATGGCTGACTACAGCGGTCGAACCCTGCCAAAGAACAGATAATACCAGCACGCTCATTACACTCAGGACAAGTAATATCGCCGTTTTGTTCCCCGTTATCCCCACATACTTACCCATCCAGTACTCCCCCGTTTCATGGTTTCAATTAAAGAGTATGTGAGGATAAATAAAGTTATACTTCCTGACGTACATAAAGCAAGCCTCCGCTTAAAATGCGAAGGCTTAATGTCCACCAAAGCACAATGCCCAATGCGCGATATTCGGAACCAAGACTTCGAGCTCGGGCCTCGAGCTAAAGCTTGGAACTTCGGACTTCGGGCTTCGCGCTTCGGGCCTCGCGGTTACTGTACATATACCACGACGTTCCGAACACCATATGCTAATGCTGCTTCTGTGGAATTCATATAAAGGTCGATCCGGTTCCCTTTTATTGCTCCCCCAGTATCTAAAGCACGTGCCTGCCCATAACCCTCAACATATACGTTCTCTCCAAGAGAAATTACTCCGGGATCAACGGCAATGACCCCCCAACGGACGGACACCCCCGTTTTTGTGATCCCTCCTGGTATACAATAAGCTGTCGCTCTCATGAGATAAGCTCGTTTAAAATGTATGGTCGTACCGCCCCGGGAAATTGAAGTTTGTACCCCCCGAGAAACCAATTGATTGGTTGGCGGGGTAAGCACTCGCTGACTGAGTATTTCTCGATCAACCTCTTTCCCATCTTCCAACGTCAGTTTAATCGTTTGCTCTTGGAGACCATTTGAGCCACGACTGACAACTTTATCCGGTAATCCGACGGGATAATCGGCCGACTGTGCAACAATCTGAAATGGAATCTCACTTTTCACGGTATCAACTCGTTCCTCAACCCTAACCACCTGAACATGCTCATTAGACTCTAGCATATGGTCTAAGGGCTGCGAGACCTTATCTTTCATTCCCAAGACAATCCCTAGTTTCGCGAGCGCATCAGCGACGGTTCGTGGCGCGATATAGGTATCTATATCCTTACCATCTACGTGTACAAAAATGGGGATAGACCGCCGTACCCTAATTTCCATTTGGTTCGTGACAGCTTCTGTTCGTAAAATATTCACTTCATCCACGTCTTTTATCTGAAGTCCGTAACGCTCTGATAAATCAACAAGCGCTTCTCCCACCGTTTTTGCGGGTGTCCGTGTCATGAAAGATTGATCATCCACCAAGAGATGAACTGGTATACTCCTCGTTACTTCTACCTTTAATCCCTTGGTAACCAATGTGTCCCGAGAAGGGTTTACAATATCCTCCGGATATAATTCTAAGTTCGCATGGGCGAGTGCCTGACCCACAGTCCCATAGATCGTCGAAACGCGTACTGTTTGTCCGTCAATGTGGGCCTCAATTGTTTTGGCATTGTAACAAAGTGTTACACCTGTAATAAGAAATACTGCACATACAAAAATAACTATTTGGGCTATACGCGACCTCCGAACCAAGGATAGGACCTGAGTTCGAGTTAACTGAATCATTAAATCCCTCCAAAATCCTGATCCGACCTAGCAACCTCATTTTAACGGATAAGTAGTCTGTTTGTCAAATTGTTTTTCCACTAACTGGAGGCTAAGACATAAATATGCACAGATTTTCGACCCCAGCTTACACACTGACGGAGAGATGGGAAAAACACATCAATCTGATTTCCACATATTGCTCTACCCGTAATAATTTGAATAAATACTGATCGGTAGCGAATACATCTTATTCCCCCTTAACAGAACCATATGAAGTATCCCACAAAAAAAGAACCTTCCGCTATCGAAGGTCCCCTTTAACAAGTAAAGAAAACATGAACTAAACCTATAAAAATACAGACTCTTACCCGTCAGTTATACTTTATGCCTGGTATTAAAAATGATTTCCGCATTACGCATAGTTTGAAGCGCGGCGTCTTCAAAAGGCAAGTTTTTAATCTCCGCAATTTTCTTAACAATTTCTCGAACGTAAGTCGGTTCATTACGCTTGCCACGTCGCGGTTCCGGAGTTAAATATGGGGAATCCGTCTCCACGAGAATACGATCTATTGGAGCATGGCCTGCCACCTCAACCGTCTGCCGCGCGTTTTTATAGGTCACCGGTCCGGCAAAAGAAAGATAGAATCCCAGGTTCATAAGAACCTTTGCCATTTCCCATGACCCGGAATAGCAGTGGAATACTCCGCCGGACTTTGGGGGATGGGCTTTTACTATCTCCAAAACAGCCTGATGAGCATCTCGCTCATGAATAACAATCGGTAAACCCGCTTCATTTGCTAACATGATCTGTTGAATAAATATTTGTTTTTGAATCGAGCGCGGGGAAAGATCGCGATAATAGTCTAGCCCAATTTCGCCCCAAGCCAACACTTTCGGTTGTTTTGCCAAGAGTAAGAGCTTTGCCCAGGTTTCATCTGTGGCCCCTTTGGCATAGTGCGGGTGTATACCAATTGCAGCATAGATAAAATCGTATTCTTGAGCCAGCTGTACAGATCGTTCTGAAGAAGGGAGATCGCATCCCACATTTGTCACCCGGGAAATCCCGGCTGACTTCATTCGTGCTGCAACTTCTTCGAAGTCTTCCGAATATAGAGGATCATCTAAGTGCGCATGTGTATCCCAAATCATTTGATCCGCACCCCTCCGGGAAGATCTTTGTTGACCATAAGGACTTCCAACACTTCCCCCTGTGATGCTGCCAAGATCATACCCTGGGAGGTGATTCCCCTCAGCTTGGTAGGTTTCAAATTTGCCACCAAGACCACATTTTGGTTTACCAGGTCTTCTGATGCATAGTGTTTTGCAATACCTGAGACCACCGTACGCACAACGCCGGCCACTTCGACTTCTAACTTCATAAGTTTATCCGTCTTTTCTACTTTCTCTGCACTTAGGACTTTGCCGACACGTAAATCCAGTTTGGAAAAATCCTCGATGCTGATTTCTTCTTTGATAGGCTCGAATTCGAGCAATGGAGCAGGTTCGCCGGTTTCTTTTTGAGCTTGGGTTTGGCTTATGTTATCTGTAGTTCGATCTTGATCCACTTTTTCCGTCTCTCCTACTGTCGAAAATTGCGAAATGTCTATTCTTGGGAAAAGCTGTTCTCCCTTATGTACTTTTATCCCGGGTTCCAGGATACCCCATTGATCCGTTTCTCCCCAACGGATGAGCCCTTCATCAAGACCCAGGAGCGTACAAATTCTGGGCGGTAATCCAGGCATGAAAGGGGCTGTCAAAACTGCCATAATGCGTATACATTCCATGAATGTATACAGAACAGTATCTAAGCGCTCCCGCAGTTCTTCTTGCTTAGCAAGAACCCACGGTGCTGTTTCATCGACATACTTATTACACCGTGCCACAAAGCGCCAAATCTCTTCAAGTGCACTCGCCGGGTCAAATACCTCAAGACTTTTTTCGACAGCTTTTTTTACTTCATGACTTAACGCCTTCAATTCTCTCTCCTGTGAGCCGTCTTGCCCTGGACAAGGAACGATTCCCTTTCGATACTTAACCACCATTGCTAAACTCCGAGATACGAAATTTCCAAAATCATTGGCCAAATCTCTGTTTAGGCGTTCAACCACGTTATCTTCGGAATAAGTACCATCCATGCCCGCCTGCATTTCGCGTAATAAAAAATATCGAATGGCATCCGAGCCGTATCTTTGAATCAACTCGAAGGAATCCTCAACATTTCCTCGGGACTTTGAAATTTTCCCTCCATCATTAGTTAGATACCAGCCATGTCCATAAATAACTTTAGGTAGAGGAATATTTAAGGCCATAAGAATAATAGGCCAAATCACAGCATGAAAACGCACTATATCTTTTCCCATGAGGTGAACATCAGCAGGCCAATACTGTCCATAATTTTCTCCATCCGGATAACCGAGTGCTGAAATATAATTTATTAGGGCGTCCAGCCATACGTATATAACATGTTTTGGATCAAATGGTACTTTGATTCCCCACTGAAATGTAGTACGTGAAACACAGAGATCCTCTAAACCGCCCTCGATAAAGCGCAGCATCTCGTTGCGACGGGAAACCGGTTGGATGAATTCCCGATGCCCTTCGATGTGTTTTAATAAGGCATCTTGATATTTTGAAAGGCGGAAGAAATAACTTTCTTCCTTGAGCAGTTCCACAGCCCGGCCACAATCAGCATTAGGGCATTTGCCCTCAATTAACTTATTTTCCAGCCAAAACGTTTCACAAGGGGTACAATACCAGCCTGAATACACCGACTTATAGATATCCCCTTGTTCGTACAGCTTCGTAAAAATATGTTGAACAACTTTATGATGACGTACCTCCGTCGTCCTTATAAAGTCATCATTTGAAACATCCAAGGCCAGCCATAATTCTCTAAAGCGTTCTACCACGCCATCCACATAAGTCCTGGGGTCGATATGATTTGCTTCCGCGGTGCGAACAATTTTCTGTGCGTTTTCATCCGTACCGGTTAAAAAGTATACTTCATCCCCCAGTAATCTATGATAACGGGCAAGCGTGTCAGCTGCAACCGTTGTATAAGCTGTTCCAATATGCGGGTTTGAATTCGGATAGAAAATCGGAGTTGTAATATAATACTTCACCAAAACGTCCCCCATCTCAAATATCTTTGGAATCTATAATACTCAGATTTTTAAGTATGCCCATAATTAGGAATTAATATGGAAGAAACTAATAATTCTTAAAAAAATTTATTATCCGGATGAAAAAAGGGGTTGACTTTAATTGGAACGATTGGTATCATAAACCTGTAGTTTCCTGTCGGATGTTGTTGAAAGAGGAGTTGGAAATTTTATGATGAAATCAACTGGAATCGTGAGGAAAGTAGATGAACTCGGTCGTATTGTTTTACCTATTGAGCTCCGCCGCACTTTAAGTATTGACGAAAAAGACGCCCTGGAAATTTACGTAGATCAAGAAAAGATTATTCTTAAAAAGTATGAGCCTGCTTGTGTTTTTTGTGGTAATGCAAGTGATAACCAACTTTTTCACGGTAAGAATGTCTGTCGCGGATGTGCAATTGCCATGGGAGAAACTGTGTCTGGGAGCGTAGAATCAACAGCCGTTTAATTTGCACACCTAAATTACATAGACAAAAATACTGAACTGACAGATCCATCAAAATTCTTAACTTGGAAGGCCTGGAAGGCCTTCTTTTTCATATACCTGGTAAACCTCTGACTTTCTTATCCCATAACGCCTGGCCACTTCTTTCATGGCATCTTTCTTACTCAACCCTCGGTTTATGCCTTCTTTGACCTCTTGGCACCATTCTTCCGGGCCTCCGACCGGTTTCACGGGGACGTAGGGTGCGATAACGATACAACACTCCCCTCGTGGTGCTGTTAACTCAAAAGTTTCTATTAACTCCTGGACGGTTCCCTTGTGCACCTGCTGATGTAATTTTGTTAACTCGCGCACAACTACCACATCTCGTTCCCCAAAGTACTCTGAGATTCCTCGTAAAGTCGCCACCAGACGATGAGGCGCCTCATAAAAAATCTGCGTTTGAGGAAGATTAGCCAGTTGCTCAAGGCTTTTTTCCCTTACTCCTGTTGCAGCAGGCAAAAATCCGTGAAAAGCAAAATGCTCCGTCGGCATTCCAGATAACACCAGAGCCGTGAGTGCGGCATTAGGTCCCGGCAAGACATCTACCGGAATATTCTCCGCAAGACAAAGACGTATTACTTCACATCCCGGATCAGAAATCCCGGGCAAGCCTGCATCAGAAATGAGCGCAATCGTTTGGCCGGTTTTTAGTTTCTCCACCAATTCCAGGGACTTCTTCTTTTCGTTATGTTCATGATAACTGGTCATGTGCGTATTAATCCGGTAATGTTGCAAAAGCTTTTGGGAATGACGGGTATCCTCAGCAGCAATCAAATCTGCTTCCCGCAATGTATCTAAAACCCGCAAGGTGATATCTCCTAAATTCCCAATCGGTGTCGCACATACATACAACGTACCTTTGGCCAACATACCTTCGTCTCCTTGTCAAGGCACATTCAAGGAAATAGTCCGTCAGTATGCAAATCTATTTGCATCTTTGACTTATTATTTCTCTTTCATATGCCCCGGTTGACTTAATCTTTCCTCAAGAAACCCAAACAAAACAGGCAATCTCCCTCCAACGGTTGCCCAAAATGAAGGTGGCAGACATGGAAACCTTCTTGATACAGGCGCACAAGATTATCATGAGCTACTCCTTGAATGTGTTCGGCATTGGCTATAACACGTTCTGTTTCCTTTTCAGGAAAGGTCCACTCCCGTTTTAACTTTATATTTTCTTCCTCCAAGGCTTGAACATAAGGCTGCAAACGGTTAACCTCTTCAAGAAGGGAACGTAATCTTTCTTCCACTTCTGTTAGGGCCTGGGTCAACTGACTCATACTCTCTCACTCTTTCCTTTGGGCTTTTCCCCTTTCCTATTGCGTTGCAGTGTCCCATCGGGTTTTGCAGAGAAGACGCTTTCTGCTCGGGAGTTTGCTTTATCCGGAGTTATTGACATCTTTTCCCCCACTTGAGTGTTGTGACGTGGACAATGCTCTTTATCTTCGGATTTATAACAACCATTTTCGTACTTAAGGCAGCACATGAGACGACCACAAATTCCAGAAATTTTAGTTGGATTAAGAGAGAGTTTTTGATCCTTAGCCATTCGAATCGAAACCGGTTCAAAGTCTCCTAAGAAGGAAGTACAACAGAGAATCCGTCCGCAAGACCCGACCCCACCAAGCATTTTAGCTTCGTCGCGTACTCCTATTTGGCGAAGCTCTATACGAGTCCTAAATATTGCGGCCAAGTCCTTTACTAATTCTCTGAAGTCAACTCGCCCCTCCGCCGTAAAGGAAAAAATAATCTTATTCCCGTCAAACGTATACTCAACATCGACTAATTTCATTGGCAATTGATGTTCTGCAATTTTCTTCAAGCAAATTTGGAAAGCTTCTTTTTCTTTTGTTTTATTCAGCCCGACAAACTGTTCATCCGAGGCCGTTGCCTTACGCATGACCTGTTTTAAAGGCGGAATCACTTCCTCGTCAGTAACATAACGCGAGGGGATGACCAATTCACCAAATTCAACACCCCTTGCTGTTTCAACAATCACCTTATCAGACTCAGCAAGCTTAAGGTCCCCCGGGGAGAAATAATATATTTTACCGGCGTGTTTAAAGCGAACGCCAACAACCTCAATCACAAAGAGCCCCTCCTTGTTGGAATAATTCCAAAGCTAACACTTCAATCACAAGTCTCGGATTAACTTGTTGTCGTAGTACATCAGTAGCTTTTCCGATCGCCAAAAGCTCAAAAGGACGAATAGTGCCCTTAAAAATCCCTTCTCGGGCCTGTACCGCCATGACTTGCAAATATAAAACGGCTTGGTTCTTATTGATCGGAAACAGCGCATATAGTTTAAGAAAATCTCTTTCTTCCACCGCAATCCGAAACCTTTCGAGCCATTCTTGCAGCAATGATACGCCGTGCTCGAGAATAGCTGTCGCCAGGTTTTGGTTTTTCCCACTTAAACGAAAGGCCCGAGCTGCTTCTTGCTGATCCGCCTCTCCTAACCCAGTTAGCCAATTTTCTTCAGTAAGATCCGGGAAATAAACCAGCTGTGCTCTGCTCTGTATAGTGGGTAAAATTCTTTCGGCATTTTGGGCACATAATATAATAACGGTTCGCTCCGGAGGTTCTTCAATAACCTTCAATAAGGCATTAGCTGCCGGTAACGTCACTGAATCCGCTTGCTCAATGACAGAAACTTTATAGTTTCCTTCGTAATGCTTAAAGTATACCTTCTGTTGCCAGACGAGGACTTGCTCGATCCCTATGGTAGTCTTAAGCGGTTTCAGCCATAAAACATCCGGATGATTTCCACTGATAATTTTATGACAAGCGTAGCATTCCTGGCAAGGTCCCTCCGGTGTGGGCTGACTACAATTTAAAATCTGCGCTAACCGGAGAGCCACCTCCCTCTGATGCAGTGCACTTCCCCCATGAAACAATAAGAGATGTGCCAATCGGTTTTCATGCGCCGCCTTCTCCAAAAGTGCTAACTGTAGATTCATTATTCCTCCTCGACAATCCAAATTGTTTGTTTTTTAAAACCATCCCACCCTTGCCAACGCCCCTCTCCAGCGGTGAGCAGTGTATCCAGAACTTCGCAAGTCATTTCTTCGCCCATCACAACGACAGGAATTCCCGGCGGATAAGGGGAGATCGTTTCGCCGACAATATGACCCAAACTTTCCTTGAGAGGGATTTGGCGTTTCCGGGCAAAAAAAGCATCCCGCGGGGAAAGCATCGGATGTGGCAAAGCAGGGATTTTTAGCCTATCGTTTCCTACTCGTTTTTTTGATTCAGCACAGCCAACCGAATGAGCGAAACGGGCTAAACTTTCTAACCCCTTAGTGAGCCTGCGGATATCCTCCGGCGTGTTCCCAATTCCTAACATAAAGAGAATGTTTTCCTCATCCCATAACTCCGGTTCAATGCCGTAACCTTCCCGAAGGTATTCCACACAACGAGGGGCAGGAACACCCAACGGCAAAGTATTGATCAGGATTTTCGACCAATCTACCGTGTGAATACCATACGTTCCGACATCTTTTTGAGAGAGAATACGGAAGCTCATCCCCACTTTCCGATGGAGAGCCTCGACTTCTTCTTGAAGACACTCCCAACGTCCAAAATCCAGAGCAAATTCTCCAGCCCGTTCCAACGAGGCCAGCAGCAAATAACTCGGGCTTGAGGATTGCAAAAGTTCCAGACTTTGCCTTAAACGGGTGCGGGAGACTCTCGTCCCTTGAACATGCAGCATAGCTGACTGAGTCAGGGCGCTTAAGGTCTTATGCGAGCTATGTAAGACAAGGTCTGCGCCAAGCTTTAAAGCGCTTGGAGGAAATAGTGGTCCAAGATAATGTGACCCGTGTGCCTGATCAACAAGAATCGGTGTATTAAGCCCCATACGCCTTCTTTCATCCACTAATTGGTTCAATTCAAAGGCTGTCCCGTAATAACTGGGATACGTGACATGGCAGGCGGAGACCGCTCGCCACGGAATCTGCTGCTTCTCCACGTCAAATCCTAACGGAAGACTAAAATCCGGATGAATTGTAGGCATTACATATTCTGGTTTCAACCCGCTTAAGACCAAGGCCGACATAACGGAACGATGGGAATTTCTCTCCACAACAACCCGTTTAGCAGCTGTGTCTCCCAAAGCGAGAAACATCGCTTGATTTCCGACTGTTCCTCCGTTAATCAGGAAAAACGTTTCCTCCGCTCCGAAAATCCCAGCCGACTGTTTTTGGGCCTCAGCAATTATCCCCCTTGGTGCATGAAGCATATCGAGTCCAGGAAGCTCTGTCAAATCAATCCCCAGAAAATCTATGCCATTAAAAAACTCCTGTCGACCTTTATGGCCAGGAGTATGGAAAGAGCAGGATCCTTGTTTTTGATAACGACTCAATCCCTCTCCAAGATCACCCACCGATGAACCTCCATTCAACGAGAGTTATCAACAAAAGCCTCCGCTGACACATACTTATTATATTTTAACATAAGTTAGAGAATTTTTCATCCTCATTGATTATTCACCGTTCTGATACGTACCTATTTTCATTCATCAGTGGCGCCGCGCAGCGGCATGGGGGTCTGCCCAGTACTAAAAAAGCAGCCCTTTGATTAAAAAGAGAAATTCCTGATATTCCGGAGAGCCTTGTTCGGCCATGAACAGTTCTTGCTGGCAATCCGAACAGAAAAACATTCCCGCGACCCGAAAACCGTCGTATAGCCCATTTCTGGGGACTTGAGCGCAGCGATTGCACACTGGAAGGACTTTTCCCTCGTTCTCCACAATTTCATGGCCTGGGAATCTTTCCTGGATTTCTGTTGTCATTGGCTGTTGGCTATCAATCGTCTTAATCATCTGATATTCCTCCTATTAAACTTCTCCCTTTATTCTGCCCCCTCTCCCGTTGAATTAGTCGTTGGGCTGCTTTTTGACATTCCCGAATGATGTATTGTGACTTGGACATCCAGAGAAACGGGGAAATCCGCAATTTTCTGCTCCCATTGATCCTTTACTGTCTGCCAATACGCCGGCTTTTGCTGTTCGATGTGCCGTCCAATTCCCAAAAAATCAAGGCTCAACTCTTTTTCTTTCTTAATGGAAAGCTCGCATTCTTTCTCAATCACCTTAGCAAAGCTCTTTTCTGCTTCTTTCAGAAGAGCCGCCCACTCCGTACTCGAAAGCTGTTCCTTTAATCCCAGAACTTCATCAACCTCAAGACTTGCTTTGATCCGGTATTCTATCCCGATTGTTCCATCCTTGTCGGACACTTTGAATTTTGTCGTGGATTTCAAGGCCTGCCCAACAAAGTTAACTTCACTTTCTTCGCTGCCCACCGTACTGATAAAGCGCTGCCCAACACTGTTATCTAACCACATAAAACCTTTGGTTTCTTCGTCCGTCAGAAAGTCAGCCAAATGGTCCCCCCGTAAAACTCCGGCACCTTGTAACCGTAACTGCATTTCTTGTTCCCCAGCTGTTCCCACTACTTGATTTCCACCTATCCCCTCCCCCGGCTTAATACTCTCAACCACCGGGAGAATTGGTGCCGTACTTTTCCTGCCCAAAATAGTGAGATAATGCCCTAAACGAACCGTCGGATAAACTGAGATATCATGACTTGTTTCAATGTTACTTTTAATAAACATAGCCGGTAATTGTCCTTTGCCCAATTTCGTATTCAAGATACTTTGGGCTTTCCCTTTGGCTAAAACCAGGTACATCGTCCGCCGAAATTCCGAATAGCGTTGGACAAAATCCAAAACATTGATAAACCCGGCTTTCGCCGCATCCTCGCCGATGACCACAACTTTCTGTGAGCCCTCAAAAGGTACACGATTTATGCTCTTGGAAACCATCTCATAAAATTCTCTGATACTTGAAACCTCCGCACTATATGTCCAGCTTTCAATATCACTACCCGCCGCTCCACCTTTTTGAGGCAGGGCAAATTGTGCTGTAAGGAGATAAGTCCCGGGTTTCCGCCCAAGATCAATTCCTGCCCCCATCAACAAGGCCACGCTCTCCACTTCCTTTTTATCCCAGCACCCATCTAATAGCAAAATGCATACAATCAAGATCAATACTCCTAATTTGTGCTTCAGGCCTTTCATCAAGCACCGGCTCCCTTCTTCCAGCGTGAGACTCCCCAAAGGATAAGAATCCATACCGAGGCAAAAGGTAAAATCAGATAATTGTCGACAAAACTAATTTCCTTAATTAAATCCGCTCCTCTAGTAAACCCGAGGGCGATTCCTAAAAATACAACGCCTACTACGAGGTTCCATTTAAATCCTTTCAAGTTAAAACCTGTTTCTAAGCCCCACTTTGTTGTTAAAAAGAATGCCCCTACTTTTATGACCCCGGCCCCAAGCCAAACCCCCATAAATAAGGATTCGACCCCCGAAATGGTCAGACTTATTTCCACCATCTTCCCTAACATAAGGAAACCGTAGCCCAAACGGATCGTTTCGCTAGGCCCAAAAACAAGAATTTGAATTAAGACAATTAATGTGTCTAGAATGCCCACCAGGAGAACAACCCGCCAAATCCCTGTCTTCAATTGACCAAGTGCTTGCTTACCGGTTGGTAAAAAAGCAAGCATCCCCCCCAGGAAGAGGATATACTCCATGGCAAAGGGCATTATTCTTAATACCCCCCCCCCAAGCGGTTTTAAGCCCTCACTAAAAATAGGCAGAAGTTCCCCTTGTTCAATCCGTGGTATGGGGAGGACAATATTCAGAAGCAAGGCGATCACGATCACGGGAAAGATAACTTCAGAAAAACGAGCAAACACTTCAATTCCAGACCATACCAGATAGAAAACGAGTAAAAGCCCTCCCAGGTAGAACACCCCGATGGGCGTAAGCGGCATAATCGTCCGCTGAAAGACGTCCCCCACTTGGGCCAGTAACAAGCCGCCAAAGTAACCCGTAATTAATATATAAATGCAAGCAATAATTTTTCCTATCCATTTGCCAAAGAGTATTTCGGAAATCTGCAATAAATTTTTATTGGGATATTGGGCCAGAAGAGAAAGGACCATTAACCCATAAGGAATTCCTACCGCTAAACCCGGCAAGACAGTCATCCAACCATCCCGTCCGGCGACTCCGGTAACCGCGGAGGCTATGGGGAGAAACGTTGTTCCCAGAAGTACTGCTGCCCCTAAGGTCATGAATTGATGCGGAGAGATTCTTTCCATCGTTACCCTTTCCCTTTCCCGCCGGAGTGGGGTTCCTCAACATCGAGCAGCTGAGGACGACGCTTCATCGCCCACCATGGTACCCTCATAAAGGTATCTTGCAACATGGACCGTATGCGCAAAGGGGATATCGGGCTCAGGTAAGGCACCCCGAAGGAACGAAGGCCTAGCAGGTGAATGGCGATCAGATAAAGACCTACCGAAACCCCAAAGAAACCAAGAACTCCCGCCAAAATCATCAGCGGAAAGCGCATGAGCCGAACCGCAAGACTTAAATCGTAATAAGGAATAGCATAACTCGCTACTGCTGTCAAGCCAATGATAATCACCATCAGTGGGCTGACCAAGCCGGCCTTCACGGCCGCATCGCCGATAATCAGCGCCCCGACAATGCCTATCGTCTGCCCGATCGGTTTTGGTAAGCGGAGCCCCGCTTCCTGCAAGACTTCTAAAGTAACCGTCATAGTTAAGGCCTCTAAAAGGGCCGGAAAGGGCACTCCTTGCCGGCCTGCGGATATGCTTATGAGGAGATCTGTCGGTATAATTTCCTGATGAAACGTCGTTACCGCTATATATATACTGGGCGCCAGGAGAGCTACAAATGCTCCTAAATAGCGGACAAAGCGGAAGGGGATCGCCGTTATAGTCCGTTGGTAGTAGTCTTCATTCACACTCAAAAATTGCGTCAAAGTCGTCGGTACCACAAGAACAATGGGGGTCCCGTCGAGAATAATACCCACTTTCCCTTCCAGAAGCTTCCCGGCCAGGACATCCGGACGCTCCGTATAGGCGATTTGCGGAAAGAGCGAATAAGGGTTATCCTCAATCATCTCTTCGATATATCCATTCGCTAACACGCCATCCATCTTAATCTTACCCAGCCTGCTCAGTACTTCGGAGACGACATCCGGACTTGCTATTTTCTCAATATAGGTTACCACAAGATCGGTATTCGTCATGTCTCCAAGTTTTAAAGAGATTATCCGCAAGGAGGGATGTTTGATCTTGCGCCGCAAGAGCGAGGTATTTATGCGCAGCGTTTCCGTAAATCCCTCGTGTGGACCTTTGACGATCGTCTCCGTGACCGGTTCAGTAACGGCGCGCTTCTCCCATCCCCTGGCCCCAAAAACCAGCGCCTCCGCAGCATCGCCAAAGAAAATAACCGCATCGCCGGTCAAGATCGCATCAAGGGCTTCTCCCATTTTGGCTATTTTTTTGAATTCAAGGCCCGGAAGCAGACTCTGGAGTGTTCGATCCACAACATTTGCTACTGTCAGTTGGGCTAATTCCGGATGTCCCACTAAATCCACCATCAGGGGCTTTAAGATAAACAGGTCGAGTTGATTTTTGTCAACCAGCCCATCCACTGCCCCTAATATACAGGGTATACGTTCTTTGCCCTGAAGGAAAAACTCCCGGAATATGACATCGCTGCTATCCGCTAAGATCTCTTTCACTTTAATCCCGGATAAAGGCTTGTTCAGAGCCTCGTCATAAGCATACGAGGGTGACTTCCGGATCCGCCGTTCTCCCTTGGGGCGAATGGTAAGTTCTTTGATCATTTTCAGCCAACCGCGCACGCTTTTGCCCTCCTTCTCCGCCTTATTTTGTCCGACAACGAGTCGATTATTCGCAAGTCTTCTGTTTTCTTC
The DNA here is from genome assembly GCA_000770645.1 of Desulfosporosinus sp. Tol-M. GTDB lineage: Bacteria > Bacillota > Desulfitobacteriia > Desulfitobacteriales > Desulfitobacteriaceae > Desulfosporosinus. The sequence continues at coordinate 11,190 of JQID01000127.1, read as the reverse complement.
TCTATGCCGCGAAAACTAACCCCCCCTTCTTATAATTCCACTTATATTTGGTCAAGACCGTTTCCTACTTATACTTTCCGCCCTGATACGTTAATAAAAAAAGGGGCTGTCTCAAAATAGAAATTAATTTCTATTGAGGGGCAGCCCCTTTCAATCAAATTAGTTAATTTTTAATTTTAGTCCCACTTTTGGTCAGCCAGACGTTTGTAGGAATCATAGCGGACCTTTGCATATTTTTCAGCGCCTGCAAAGAGTTCCTCCGCACTCTCCGGGAAAGTGTTCAGCAAGGAAGAGTAACGGACTTCGCCCATGATGAACTCCCGGAAGGACTTTGTCGGCTTCCTGGAATCGAGGTTAAATGGATTCTTACCCTCATCCGCCAGATCCGGGTTAAAGCGATAGAGGTGCCAGTAGCCGGAGTCAACCGCTTTCTTCTGCTCTTGTACGCTCTTATTCATACCCGCTTTGAGACCATGGTTGATACAAGGAGCATAAGCGATGATCAAAGAAGGTCCTTTATAAGCCTCAGCCTCTTTAATAACCTTAAGCGTTTGAACCATGTCCGCGCCCAAAGCAATTTGCGCTACATAGACATAGCCATAACTCATAGCCATAACCCCAAGATCCTTCTTCCGAATCTTTTTACCCGAGGCCGCGAACTTGGCGACAGCAGCACACGGAGTCGCTTTGGAGGATTGTCCGCCAGTATTGGAATAAACCTCAGTATCGAGTACAAGTACATTCACATCTTCTCCGGCAGCTAAAACGTGGTCTAACCCTCCAAATCCGATATCATACGCCCAACCGTCTCCGCCGATGATCCACTGAGATTTTTTGATGAGATGGTCTTTATTAGCCCAAATATCTGTGAGAACTTTCTCATCCCCAGCGTATCCATTAAGGCCTGCAAGGATCTTATCAGTCGCTGCTTTGGAGGCCTCAGCATCATCACAACCCTTGAGCCACTCCTGAAAAGCTTCTTTTAGCTCAACACTAATTTCAAGTTCAAGAGCTTGTTTCATCAGGGCCGCCAGTTTTTCACGGAGTTGGCTAACGCCCACGGACATACCATAGCCGTACTCGGCGTTGTCTTCGAACAAGGAATTAGCCCAAGCGGGTCCTTTTCCTTCTTCGTTGGTCGTATATGGAATTGAAGGAGCACTTCCAGCCCAGATAGAGGTACAGCCGGTAGCATTGGCTATCATCATGCGATCGCCAAAAAGCTGGGTGATTAGTTTAATATAAGCAGTCTCCCCACAACCTGGACATGCTCCGGTGAACTCCAGTAAAGGTTGCGCAAACTGACTGTTTTTAACCGTAGTTACGTCAAAGAGTTTACTCTTGTTTCTTAGGGTCACCGCATATGCCCAGTTCTGGGCTTGACGTTCGACTTGTTCAGCTGCCGGTTTCAGAATGAGAGCTTTCTCTTTAGCCGGACAAACATCGGCACAGTTACCGCAGCCCGTGCAATCCAACGGACTGATCTGAACACGGAATTGCAGACCAGATGCCTCTTTGCCGGTCGCTTTCTTGGCCGCGAAACTTTCCGGAGCGTTATTAGCTTCTTCCCCGTTCATTAAGAAGGGGCGAATTGCCGCATGCGGACAAACATAAGAACATTGATTGCATTGAATGCAGTTATCGGTCTGCCACTCCGGTACGGTGACTGCGATACCACGTTTTTCAAAACAAGCGGTTCCTAAAGGGAAAGTTCCATCTTCACGATCTTGTAAAATGCTGACTGGGAGGTTATCTCCTTCTAAGGCATTCATCGGGCGAAGAATATTTTTCACAAAGTCCGGCTCTTCAGCAGCCGCGGCCGCAGCCGCAGCTTCAGCTTGAGCATTGTCAATATCACCCCATGAAGCAGGAACCTCCACCTTAATAAGGGATGAAACACCACGCTCAATTGCCGCAATGTTCATATCCACGATATTCTGGCCCTTTTTACCATAGGTTTTTATGACGGAGTCTTTAAGATAATCAATCGCCTCTTCAACAGGAATTACGTGGGCAAGCTTGAAGAAAGCTGCTTGCATGATCATGTTGATACGGGAACCGAGTCCAATTTCACGACCAATCGATACGGCGTCGATGATGTAAAAGTTGGCATTATTCTTCACTATCGATTGTTTCATGGCAGCCGGAAGTTTTTCATCCAGTTCTTCCGCTGTCCACTGACAGTTCAAGACAAAGTTACCACTTTTTTTGAGACCTTTTAAGAGATCATATTGGTAAACATACGATTGATTATGGCAAGCTATATAATTAGCGTCTGTAACATAATAAGGTGACTTAATTTCTTTCTTGCCAAAACGGAGGTGGGAAATCGTGACTCCGCCAGATTTCTTACTGTCGTATTGGAAATATGCCTGGACATAGAGCTTGGTGTGATCCCCAATAATCTTAATCGCTTGTTTATTTGCACCGACAGTGCCATCTGAACCGAGGCCCCAAAATTTGCAGGAAATAGTCCCTTCCGGAGTAGTATTAATAATTTCGTCTTCAGCTAAGGATGTCTGGGTTACATCATCGACGATACCAATGGTAAAGCCATTTTTCGGGCTTTCAGCCCTGAGGTTTTTGTAGACGGCTAATACTTGAGAAGGAGTCGTATCTTTAGAACCTAAGCCATAACGTCCACCAACGACCACCGGTTTAAGATCGCTTGAATAGAGGATATCCTTAATATCCAGATAAAGAGGTTCACCAGTAGCACCGGGTTCTTTGGTACGATCAAGAACCGCAATCTTCTGAACTGTCTTGGGCAACACTTTAAAGAAGTAATCACCGGAAAACGGACGGTATAGGTGAACTTTAACAACCCCTACCTTTTCCCCTTTTGCTACGAGGTAATCAACGGTTTCCTCAATTGTGTCACAAATTGAGCCCATTGCCACTATGATATGTTCTGCATTGTCTGCACCATGATATTGGAAAGGGTGATATTCACGGCCTGTAAGTTCCTTGTATTCTTGCATGGATTGTTCGACTATGTCAGGAACGGCAGCATAGAAACGATTAGAAGCTTCCCGACCTTGGAAGTAGACGTCCGGGTTTTGAGCCGTCCCGCGCAGAACCGGACGCTCGGGATTTAAAGAACGGTCACGAAAGGCTTGAACAGCCTCCATATCTAATAGTTGAGCAACTTCCTCATACTCAGGTACTTCAATTTTTTGAATTTCATGAGAAGTACGGAATCCGTCAAGAAAATGGACGAACGGTACTCGAGATTTGATCGTTGCGAGGTGAGCAATGAAACCCAAGTCCAATGCTTCTTGTACGCTTGTTGATGAAAGCTCGGCAAAACCTGTTGCGCGCACGGACATAACGTCCTGGTGATCACCGAAAATCGAAAGTGCATGCGTCGACAAAGCACGGGAACTAACATGGAATACGCATGGCAGAAGCTCACCGGCAATTTTATACATATTAGGAATCATTAACAGTAACCCTTGCGAAGCAGTATAAGTAGTAGTTAACGCCCCTGCCTGAAGTGAACCGTGTAGTGCGCCGGCAGCACCCCCCTCGGATTGCATCTCCACAACCTTAACAGTTTGTCCAAATACGTTTTTCCTCCCAAAAGCAGCCCATTCATCAACCAATTCGGCCATCGGCGAAGAGGGGGTGATGGGGAAAATGGCGGCGACTTCCGTAAACGCGTACGACGCGAGGGCGGCCGCTTCGTTACCATCCATGGTTTTCATTTTGGCCATTAATTGCTTCCTCCTATTAGATTTCTCGCATCACATCTAACTTTAAGGCTTTTTGGAGGAGTGAACCCTCGCTATCCCGCAAGTCCAAAAATAAAACAATTACTTTGTGAAAGTTATAAAATAAAACGTGGTCTGATCATCGGACCATTATAGAAAATATAATAACATAATTTTTGTATTTCTACAAAAAAAATATATTTTTCACAATTCAGTTTAATCAGATACTACATTAGTATATCGTATTTATATAAAAGATCATAGTAATATTTAATATACAATTAAGGGAACTATTTCACAATAGTTCCCTTAATTGTATTATCTTAATTGTCTCATTCGTCAATAATTTATAGGCAGGTATCCTTGAATTCAATTCCTCAAGACCTAAATCGCCCCATTAACATATTAAATCCCCAATAACCGGAGCGCAGTTAAGGCTATAACTCCGGGAAACCCTAAAAACCCTACTAACAATATCGTAAAAAAATTAATAGGTATTGCGTAGCCCAGAATACTAAGCAAAAAGTCGAACAACCAGAGCCCGACAATTCCACCTAACATATGAATAATTAGTTTCAAAAAAAAGTTTGGCCTCCCAAGTGCAGAACGAACAACTAATCCTATCAGCAAAATGAACAGACCAAGAAAAATCAAGGTCATAAATTCTCCTCCTCGTCTGGTGCTAGTCCATAAATAAGTATGCACTCAAATGTCAAAGAAGAACTTTTAGCTTTTTTAGCTTTCATGTTTTTTCATTTATCCGTGGTACCGCCGCGGTATGGGAGTCTGACAAGTACTAACTTATGTTTAAAGTTGGCGCCGTCCTTCTAAAGCCCGGGCAATGGTTACTTCATCGGCATATTCTAGATCTCCGCCAACAGGTAAGCCATGCGCTATTCGGGTTACCCTAATTCCTAACGGTTTTAGCAAGCGAGCCAAATATAGGGCAGTTGCCTCTCCTTCTACGGTAGGGTTCATTGCCATAACCACTTCTTTTATTCCATCTAAACGTTTTAAAAGCATATCGACGGTCAACTGCTCCGGACCAATTCCGTCCATTGGTGAGAGGACACCGTGCAGAACATGGTAAAGGCCTTTAAATTCTCTGGTTTTCTCCAGAGACACAACATCTCTTGGATGCTCAACGACGCAAAGCGCCGTCAAATCTCTTTGCGTATTTTGACAAAGCGCACATGGGTCTCGATCTGTAAAGTTCGAACAAATCGAACACTTTCTGATATCTCGGTTAGCCACAACAATAGCCTTCGCTAAATCCTCTGAAACCCGTGGTTGTTGAAGGAGGTAAAAGGCCAGTCGTCCTGCTGTTTTAGGGCCAATCCCCGGAAGACGGGCCAAACTACTGATAAGATCTGCCAAAGGTTGTGGGTATTGTAAAAAATCCATAGATCTTCTAAAACAATCCGGGGATTTTTAGACCACCCGTCAGTTTACCTATTTCATTGTTGGCCATTTCTTGGGCCTTCCTTAACCCTTCATTTAATGCTGCTTTAATAAGATCTTCCAGCATTTCCACATCCTCCGGGTCAACTGCTTCAGGTTTAATTTTCAATTCCACTAACTCCATTTTCCCGCTTACGATGACCTGGACCACTCCACCACCAGAAGAGGCCTCCACCGTTTTAGTCCGAAGTTCTTCCTGTACTCTAATCATATCCTCTTGCATTTTTTGGGCCTGCTTTAACATCTGGCTCATATTGCCACCCATACCGCCGCCAATTCCCTTTAATCCTGCCATATAAACACACTTCCTATCAATTATTTTTCGTACATTTTATTTATAGTTTCGTTACTTTCGTTCCCCGGTGCCTTAAAGTCCTATGAACTATTTTGGTGTTATCCCTCTTTGACAACCACCAGATCCGCTCCAAACATGTCCTTGGCTTTATTAATAAATGCCTGCTCTTGAATTTTCATGTCTTGACTCTCTGGCGTTTCCTTGGATTGAAATTCATTTTTCATAAAATTCTGTAATGTTAGAGAAATACCGAATAGTTGCTTAAGAACATCTTCGATCGTCTGCCGATTTTCGATTTGGCTAACTTTGTCTTTATGAAAGGAACATCCCTCACGGAAAAGTATCGTCAAGGTATTCCCCTCGAGTTGAACTGGTTTTCCTTCCATCAAAAAAGCCTGGGTTGATTTTTTACGTTTTTTGACCTGGTCCAAAACGTCATTCCAACGTTCTTGGATCCCCTCTATGCTTAGGTTAGGTTTGATCCCTTCCGCAGTGTTTCCTGTATCAACTATTCCAGATTCTACGTTTAGAGTCTTCGGGGATGGGGTTAAATCTTTCTTTAAAATCTCTTCCTGCCCTCTGATTACACTTGGTTGATCTTCATGAATCGTCTGAACTAATAAGAGTTCGGCAGCTAAACGGGCGTTAGACGCATATTTGAGCTGACCTTCTCCCTGTAATAGAATAGCGATCCAACGTAAAATTCGAGAAATTCCGATCTGTTCGCTCTGTTTGACCAACTGATCTTGAATATGGGGTGCTACCAAAGGTGTTTCTCCCGTAGCCGAGGTTAAAAGCATTTGGCGAAGATAATCCAGGAGTTCTCTAATAATCTGCCGTGGATCACGGCCTTGTTGAATGCCCTCTGATAAAAAGGTTAAGCTCTTGCCAAAATCGGAGGAGACTAGCGCTTCGACTAACTGAGCACTAAAGGTCTCACCGACCATTCCCAGTACCAGATATACTTCTTCCACCCCGATCGGGTCATCCTGAAGAAGACATTGGTCCATAATACTTAAGGCATCCCGAAGGCTTCCTTCAGATTTTTGAGCAATCACCACTAAGGCGTTCTGATCAACCTGCCGGTTTAAACGTCTGCATACTTCAACCAATCGTTTTTGGATATCTTGTACGGAGATTCGATGAAATTCAAAACGTTGTACGCGTGAAAGAATCGTCAAGGGTATTTTCTGAACCTCGGTTGTTGCCAAAATGAAAACGACCTGCGGTGGAGGCTCCTCCAGTGTCTTGAGCAAGGCATTGAAAGCCTCTGTCGTTAACATATGTACTTCATCGATAATATAAACTTTATGTTTCCCTTGTAGCGCACTTAACTTGACATTTTCACGCAGGTCACGAATCTCATCAATCCCACGGTTTGAAGCAGCATCAATCTCGAATACTTCCATGGCCGAACCGTGGTCAATACCGATGCAGGAAGCACAACGATTACAGGGTTCCACTTCCTCCCGCTGTTCACAATTCAAAGCCTTAGCTAGAATTTTCGCAGCAGTTGTTTTCCCCGTACCTCTTGGTCCACTGAATAAATACGCATGAGCGATTTTCTCTTGTTTTAGGGCGTTGACTAATGTTTTCGTAATATGCCCTTGCCCTACTATGTCTTTAAACATTCTTGGACGCCACTCACGGTAAAGTGCCAAATAAGCCACACTATCACCCTCGATAAACAGAGTAGAGTATACATATAAAAGAAACACTTGGCTAGCACCCACACGAAGACACTGTCTTCGCACGAATTAGCCTTCTTGCATGCGCTGGTCATGACTCGAAGTTAAATATTTTCTGACAAGTGCCAAAAAAGATGGTACATTGACCACCTTAAGCAGAATATATCATAGCCGTACACCCTTGATCGAACCATCACCTCCGAACGTTACCTTGATAGACAAACTCAATTCAGGCAACCTCACGGCACACAAAACGCTCTCCTTAGTGCTGCTTCCGTCAAGATCTGACACGGTTCGAAGTGTCCTGTTGCGTAAGACCAAAATCTCATCGCCGCCTACCAAAGACAGCTTCACAGGTGAGGACCTTTCGCGGGAATTCCATCTTGCTATAGCGGACTGCAAGTTACAAGGAACCGCTACCTCCCCATCTAGTACGGCTAAAACAATTATAACAAAATTAAAAGCCAAAGTCGAATACTTTGGCATATGAAAGAAAATAACCCGTCAAAGATGCCCTGACACAAAATAGACCGGCATACTGACTTGTTATTTTCTTGAATGTGCCTTAGGCTAAAATTCTCTAATGATGGCGGAGAGAGAGGGATTTGAACCCTCGACACCGGTTACCCAATGTACCCGCTTTCCAGGCGGGCGCCTTCGACCACTCAGCCACCTCTCCATGCTCAGTAAACCTTAAAAACTTTAAAATTTTTCTATGAATTTTGTGAACAAGAGAGATTATATCGCAAAGAGACAAACGAGTCAATGTTTATATCGCTTTATCGCTTTATCGCTTTATCGATATTATCATTTCCCAGAAGTAAAACCGCACCTTCGGAGAACCCGTCGTGGATCTATTAGCCTGTTTGATAGCGTTCTTAATTGGGATCCCCTGTTTTCCATCCACTTGAACAGCCGTGGACTGGTTAATATCAACAAAGCAGAGCGGTGGGAATAGCACACACCACCAGTTCGACCCTTGTCCTTCTCCTATCACAACGCGCAACGCCTCATAGTCACCGGCCGGCAGCACCAATGATCCATAGGATTTGGTGGGAAAAGAAAAATATCCATACTCTGTACGTACACTATAATCCTTACCCCACATCTTTACTACTGAACGACCGGTATTCTCCATATCCGGACAGACCTGCTTAAGAATTTGCCGTGATTCATCTAATGACTGAGAACCCGCCAACTGAGGAGAAACATCTTTTAAGATGGCATCTCGAACTGCCCTCTTCAGCGCTTGGTCCTGTTCACTGTCCGAATTCGCGAGGACGTGAAAACGGATCAATTGATCCGGTGTTGAAGCGAGTGCCACTTCCTCGGAAGATTTATTGTCATTTTGGGGTTCCATCGCACTGCCTTCACTAATAGGCCCCCTGCAAGCCCCCGTTAGAAAAACCCCCATAATACCCAAGGCTACTATAATTCTTACTACTTTCATAAAGTCTTAACCCCTCTCTCCTGAACATCTCGCATTAGTTAAGAGCCTCTAAAATACCTCTCATTCTAATACTAGTTTGTACAGAATTGTGAAGCTTTAAACAAAGTAGAAAGAATTATCCCACCTTCTTAATTATTATAAGCTTCTTTGAAGCTTTTTGACTGGCGGAGAAGGTGGGATTCGTCCGTTCGAATCCCACCTTCTTAATTATTATAAGCTTCCTTGAAGCTTTTTTACTGGCGGAGAAGGTGGGATTCGAACCCACGTGCCCTTGCGGACAACCGCATTTCGAGTGTAACGATGAAATGAGAATTTAGTGGAAGTTAGCAGTAAATCCATGTAGATAAAGGCCCCCGAAAATCTTGTAGAATCAGGGTTTCCGGGGAATTTTTTCGTGTCTGCAAGGAATGCTGAGCACTCCAAAAAATCAACGAAAAAATTGCATCCGAACCCGTTTTGGATAGAACTCGGATAGAACTCGAAAATTCTATTATTTTTAACACTAAGATTTGCTTTCACCACTTGCCGTTGACAAATTTAAGAAAGTGAGTGAAGCAAATGAATTTTGATGAATATTACTCTTCAGTAATTGATCGTTATCCTGAATATGTCACGCAAAAAGAAATGTGTGCCATCTTGGGTATTTGTAAATCAACGGCCTACTCCATCCAGAAAAAAGGCATAATTCCTTTTGAATATGTAAGCACATCGGAAGGAAGAAGGCAAAAGATAAAGATTGCTGACATTTTGCTGTATCAATACGGAAAGATGTGCTTTTGTGAAATAGAAAATGAGTATATTGAGGGTTTACGCCGTTATTATCAAAAACAATTGCATGACTTCCCTCAACTACTTCTGGTTCCTGATGTAATGCGTTTTACCGGATATTCAAAATCAGCAGTAAACAATTGGCAACATCCTTTTTAAATTTGTAGTAGACCATTATGAAAAGGATGAAGCCGGAAGGATTACAAAGGTCGTGGGAAGCCACCGGTGTATGGAAAACATTTCTCCCGCTCTTGCCGAGCGACTGCTGGTTAATGGCGTTGAACTGACAGAGATCCGCCGTTTTGCGGGCAGTGGGTATAGGCCGGAAGGAGGTTAGCAATGGGTATTCAATTATCCCTTATCCTGGTGTTCCTTCTCATCAGCGTATCGCTTTTCCTCCTGTTGGGACTGAATCCCTTTGCAACGGAGCAGAACCCATTGAAAAAGCGCCGCCTGTACCTGGCAGGGACAAAGCTGAAAATCACCGAGCGGATTGCCATCCGGTTTCAAACCCTGTTCAGGCAAACCGGATGCACTCAAAAGAAGTACTTTGTTATGACAGGCGCGTCAGTGGCAGGCGGATTTCTGGCCGGGCTTATGCTGTTTAACAGTGTCGATCTGGCGGCAGTGATGTCAGTATGCCTGACCCCCACTCCCTTCTTCTATCTGACCGTAAAAAGCGCCACAGCCGCTCGGGAGGAAATCGAGGGGCTGGAAAACACCATGTCCATTATCACCAACGCCTATGCAGGGTGCGACGACATCATCAAGGCCGTGGAAACCTATGTGGAAGAAAAAAACCGGTACATTCCGGTTCACCTGAGAAACCCGACGCCCTTTGACGAATTTGTATCGGAAATCAAGCTCATCAACCCGAATGTAGAACACGGATTGTACCGTCTGGCGGCAAAGATCAAAAACCGGTACTTTGCCGAGTGGACAAAAATGCTCATCCTCTGCTACCACGACCGACGGCTTAAATTCGCCCTGTTCCCGGTTATCAAAGCCATGAACGACGCAAAGTCCATGCAGATAGAAAGCGATGGCATGATGGTAAGAGTATGGCGGGATTACCTGATGACGGTGGGGCTGATGTTTTCCGTCATTCCCATGATGCGCTTTTCCAACGCCGAATGGTTTTCCATTCTGTCCCAAACCACCATCGGCAAGCTGCTGATTGTTATTATGCTGCTGACCGCCCTGGCGACGGCGTTTTATGTGATGAAGATTACCAAACCTGTTAACAGATAGGAGGTTTCAAGTTGTTTTATCAGATCATCGTTTTTGTCCTGCTGACTGCGGCAGGATTTTTAATTTGCAGGCAACTGCTTAAAATTCCGAAGCTGAGCATGAAGAAAAATATCAAAAACCTGCAAACGGAAAAGGAGAAAAATGGCCAAAGACTTTTAAACCGCTTTGTCATGCCCCTTGTCAAGCCGGTATCCCGCTGGATCAGACACCCGGCAAAGGAAGCGAAGTTGGCATCCACGCTAAGACGTGGAGGTATTGACCTCACACCCAGGGAATATCAAGCCAGGGCGCTCATCTGCGCTTCCTTCACCCTTCTGCTCCTGGTTCCGCTTTTGGCAATCGGGGCCAAAAGCATTGCGCCCGTCATTCTCATTTTTTCCATTGTGGTCTATTTCCATTTTACGACGGACTTTAAAGATAAACTAAAAACGAAAAAGGCACTTATCGAAGCGGAACTTCCAAGCTTTGTCCGCTCTATCCTGTATAAGCTGGACGATATCCGGGAAGGTAGCCAAAAAACCGTCGTACAGGTGGATTTGATCCAGATATTCGAGGATTACCTAA
>JQID01000062.1 GCA_000770645.1 Desulfosporosinus sp. Tol-M | reverse complement strand
GACCTGCTCATTACGAGTTAGCTGCTCTACCTCTGAGCCACATCGGCATTTCACCATTTCACGGACGAAAGTAATTGTACTCCAGTTTTGTAGTTTCGTCAAATAATATTTTTATTAAGATAATGGGCAAAATAACTGTAGTAAATTTTTCCTCGTAAAATATGATACTATTTGGTTTCAGTTTGGGTATAATGGGGGGGGCGGAGTTATACACGGAAGGGACGAGATGCTTTGGCATTACATATTCATTTCGTTGGCATAAAAGGAACCGGGATGAGCGCATTAGCTCAAATCAGCACTCAAATTGAAGGTGCTACCATTACAGGGTCTGATGTCGAAGAGAGTTTTTATACAGACAGTATCTTGGAACGCGCCAATATCCCCGTTTTAGGTTTTTCTCCCAAAAATGTAGAAAACGCCGATTTGGTGGTTACCTCTGCGGCCTATACACATCTGCATCCAGAAATTTCCCGGGCCAGGGACCTTAATATCCCGGTCTTGACTTACCCTCAATATCTAGGACGCTTACTTTCTCAAAAACGTGGAATTTGCATATCCGGAACACACGGTAAAACTACGACGACCGCCATGATAGGCCTCGTAATGCTCCAAGCCGGATTAGATCCGTCCATTGTTGTTGGCAGCGATGTCCCCAGTATTGGCGGTAATGCGCATTCCGGGAAAGGGGAATTTTTCTTAGCAGAGTCTTGTGAATATCGGCGCCATTTCCTCAATTACTCTCCGGAACACTTGGTAATTACCAACATAGAATTTGACCACCCCGATTATTTTAATGACCTTGATGATGTTATTTTGGCGTTCTCTGAACTGGCAAAAAAGGTACCGGCGCACGGCCATATCTACGTTTGGGACGAAGACCCGAATCGGAAATCCCTCATCTCAGACGCGCCAATCACGACCTTTGGACTCTCTGAGTCCGCGGATATTCGGGCAACAGAGATTGTAGTCCAAGACGAACAAAGTTCGATGAAAATCCTGCTAAAGGGGCAATATGTCGGAGATCTTAATCTCCATGTGGCAGGGAGACATAACATTATCAATGCCTTGGCAACCATCGCCTTATGTCATGAACTTGGTATCTCCATCGAAGTAATCTTATTCCACCTGAGCCTGTTCAACGGAACAAAACGCCGCTTTGAACATATAGGAAGCAACAAAAATGGCGCCTTGATTGTCGATGACTATGCCCATCATCCGACAGAAATCCGCATGACACTGGAAGGGGCTCGCCTGTCCTTCCCAGATCGTCGCATCCGTGCCATTTTCCAGCCTCATACCTTTAGTCGAACTGAAAAGCTCTTACAGGAATTCTCACAAGCTTTTCAAGGGGCGGACGAAGTTGTCGTCGCTGATATTTTCGCCTCGGCACGGGAACAGGATCATTACACCGTTTCTTCCGTAACTTTAGCCGAGTTAATCCTGAAACAAGGAATTCAAGCCCGCTACATTGGAACGTTGGAAGACATTGAAGTATATCTTTCCGATACACTCTCCCCAAAGGATCTCGTCCTTACTTTAGGGGCGGGGGATATTTATAAAGTAGGATTAGGAATCGTCAGTTAATTTTTACTATGCCAAAGGGTTAGCCATTTATTTGTGGCTAACCCTTTTATAATCCACTGCCTGGATACATTTTATAATTTCATCCCAGCTGTGACAGCGTGTTATACCCGTTGGGAGCTCTACTTGATTATAACTGGCATTCAGTAAAAATACCGGCACTCCGCCTTCCGAAATCAATTTGGCATTCACCGGATAATCCTCGACAAAAGCCTCAATTTCCCAAAGTTTGACTAACTCCAATTTACTGCTGAAGCCCGCGAAGAGAACTTGTTCATGCTTATGCGGAATTCCACACATCGTGAGCCAGCGCAATGTGACATCACTTTCTTCAGGTGTGCGTGCCGTAATATAAATCACTTCATGACCCTCCCTGAGAAGGGTTTCAAGCCCTTCCTTGGCGCCAGACATAGGTTTGGGAGCCATCAGCAAACGTTCCGCATTACTCACAAAGAAGTCGTTTATTGCCTCTTTCGATACGTTATAAACCGACTCCATTTTATAATCGTTGATGACCGAAATGTTCTTGCCAAAGTGTAAATTCAATTCAGTTAACCAATATGGGTAACTGTCGGCAACGACACCGTCGATATCTACTCCAACACGCACATTATTTCCCCTGCCTTGGCCTCAGTCACCCTTTCACTCAACCAATGCACTGCTTGAGCGATAGGGACTGTTATTTTTTTATCCATCCACATTTGCGCTACCCCCTGATTATATTATTGATTTATTTACTATAATATCATACTGAATCGTTAATCGTTATAATTGTGCAAAAATTCCTCTGGATATTAAAGGGTCTACATTGTCGCATTTTGGCAAAATGCGTTAAGTACTTATCCACAGTTTTTTCGTTTATCTCCTATTAATTATGTCTTATCCGCCTTAAAATCCGTTCTCTTTTGATATTATCCACAAAGTTATCCACACTATACACAGGTTTTTTCCAAAGTTTGCGGAAGCGAAGTCCTACAACCTAGTAATGAAGCGTGGTACATGGTCACCCCAAACCGTATACGGGTATTAGGACTCCTTTTTTATCTCTAATTCAATTCTATGCCTATTTTTTCGTTTTTGTCATCAAATACTACGCGTTCTTCTCATTTCTTTCGACAATATCTGGTTTATTAAACGCAGTGTGACACGAGCGCGACGTTTTTCCGTTAGCTGACCGGCAAACCAGCCCGGCACTTAGTGCTTACAAAAATGAATCTTCTTTGATATTGATAGAGTGTCAGACAAGTCCCGCTAATACCTCACGACTTACTCGAATTACTTCAGCAACCGACTCCGGCGAAGGACCTCCCAAAATCTTTCGCGCGCGCACACAATATTCAATTCCGATAGCTCCAAACAGATCCGCTTCGAAAATTGGAGAGAGTTCCTGATAGTCGCTTAAATCCAGCTCTTCTAATCCAATTCCTCTTTTACTGCAAAGCAGCACAATGCGTCCGACTAACTCATGCGCCTCCCGAAAAGGAACCCCTTTCCTGGCCAGGTAATCCGCCAGATCCGTTGCATTGGTAAACCCTCCTTTTGCTCCACAGGCCATCGCTTCCCGTTGGACAACCATGGTCCTCAGCATCGGTTCTACAATCAGCAAGCACTTTTGAATTGTGTCTACTGCGTCAAAAACCTGTTCCTTGTCCTCTTGCATATCTTTATTATATGCCAGCGGAAGACCTTTCATAACGGTTAAGAGGGCCACTAAATCACCATATACACGCCCCGTTTTTCCTCTTACTAATTCAGCCACATCCGGGTTCTTCTTTTGAGGCATGATACTTGACCCTGTGGCATATCCGTCATCCATCGAAATAAATCGAAACTCCCCAGTGGACCAAAGAACAAGTTCCTCACACATTCGACTGAGGTGCATCATGAGGATGGAGGCGGTTGCTAAAAATTCCAAAGCAAAATCCCGGTCGCTCACCCCATCCAGGCTGTTTAAGGTGACGCCGTCAAAGTCTAGTTCCATGGCCACTTTCGCCCGGTCAAGCGGGAACGTCGTTCCAGCCATGGCCCCTGAGCCGAGAGGAGAAATATTTAAACGCTTCCGAGTATCATTGAGCCGTCCGAGATCACGTAAAAACATTTGTACGTAGGCCATCAGATGATGGGCAAAGGTGATCGGCTGTGCTTTTTGCAAATGTGTGTAGCCGGGCATCCAGGTTTCAAGATGCTCTTCCGAAATATGGAGAAGAGTCTGGAGCAACTTCTCTATCAGGCTTTTGGTCCGGTCAATCTCGCTTCTCAAATAAAGCCTTAGATCCAAGGCAACCTGGTCATTCCGACTGCGCCCGGTATGTAGTTTTTTCCCCACCATCCCAATTCGTTCTGTTAAAAGCTTCTCGACATTCATATGGATGTCTTCCGCGCCAATCTCGAATGCTACTTTTCCCGCCTGGATATCTTCCAAAATTTTATTCAGTTCCTCGATTAACAGGTTTGCTTCGTCTTCAGAAATAATCCCCACACTTCCGAGCATTCTGGCGTGGGCTACACTCCCCAAGATATCCTGTTTGTAAAGGCGTTGGTCAAAGCTAATAGAAGAATGAAAATCTTCTACCAATACATCTGTTGTCTTTTCAAAACATCCGCCCCAGAGCTTCACGTCTCATCTTCCTTTCATCGCCGCTAATACTTTTCTTATTCTTTGCGTGTCTTTTCTCCCTATTAGCCATAAATTAAGTCATTTGTTTGGAACCTACAAGTAAAGCGGGGCCCTAAACTTATACTTTCTGCCCTGAAAATGGCCTATTTTCGTTCATCAGTGGTGACGCGCTGCGGTATGTCTGATACGTTAAAGAAAGCGCCGGGTACCGGCGCTATTCTTCGTACTTATTTACGCAATCCTGCTTCTTTCTCCATTAGCGCCCTAACCTTTAACGGTAAGCCAAAAAGGTTAATAAATCCGCCGGCATCCTTTTGGTCATACACACCTTCCTCGCCAAACGTTACAAACTCTTCATTATAAAGGGAGAAGGGAGATTTTACACCTACCGAAGTACAATTTCCTTTATATAATTTCACTCGTACCGTGCCGGTGACATTTCTCTGGGTCACATTGACAAAGGCATCCAAGGCCTCACGCAGCGGAGAATACCACACTCCATCATAAACCATCTCCGCATACTTTAAGGCGATTTGTTCTTTGTAATGAAGGGTAAGGCGGTCAAGCGTGAGATGTTCCAAAGCCTGATGTGCCATATAGAGGATGGTTCCCCCCGGAGTCTCATATACACCGCGCGATTTCATCCCGACGAGGCGGTTTTCCACCATATCGACAATTCCGATCCCGTTTTTTCCACCCATTTCATTAAGGGTTTCCAATAAAGCTACCGGAGCAATTTTCTTACCATTTAAAGAGGCCGGAATCCCTTGTTCAAACCCCAGTTCAAGATATGTCGCCTGGTCGGGAGCATCCTCGGGAGCAACACCCAGCATATAAATGTCACGTTTGGGTTCATTCCAAGGATCTTCTAAGTCCACACCCTCATGGCTTAAATGCCAAAGATTACGATCCATACTATAAGATCGCTCTTTCGTTCCCGGAACAGAAATTCCTCGCGCTTCTGCATAATCGAAGCAATCTTCCCTGGACTTGAGATTCCAAATCCGCCAGGGGGCAATGATCTCTAAGTCTGGATTAAGCGCTTTGACACTCAGTTCAAATCGCACTTGATCATTTCCTTTACCGGTTGCACCATGGGCAACCGCCACTGCGCCTTCTTGCTCAGCGATTTCCACTAAACGCCGGGCAATCAGAGGACGAGCAAACGAAGTCCCCAAGAGATAGTTTCCTTCATAAATTGCCCCGGCCTTTAACGTCGGAAAAATAAACTCTGAGAGGAATTCTTCTCTCAGATCTTCAATATACAGTTTGCTTGCACCGCTTTTGATCGCCTTTTCCTGGAGAGGAGCCAGCTCTTCTCCTTGCCCGAGGTCCGCCGCCATGGCAATCACTTCATACCCGTACGTTTCCTTAAGCCAGGAAATAATAATGGAGGTATCCAACCCACCGGAATAGGCTAAAACAACTTTTTTCATGTCTATCTCCCTCTTTTTCTAAATTCGTGTCCATGTGTTGTGTATAGTATACAGTCTCCAGTGAAAACTATTTGTCTTATTTTATTACTAACGCCAAAATCGCCTTTTGAGCGTGCAGGCGGTTTTCTGCTTCATCAAAGACAACCGACTGAACCCCTTCAATAACATCATCCGTAATTTCCTCCCCACGGTGAGCTGGAAGGCAATGCAGTACGATGGCGGAATGATCCGCTCTCTTCAGTACATCGGAATTAATCTGATATCCTTCAAAAGCCACCCTTCTCACTTGGGCTTCTTCTTCTTGACCCATACTTGCCCAAACGTCCGTGTAAAGCACATCCGCACCTCTTACGGCTTCCAAAGGATCATCCACCACTTCTACTAAACCACCGTTATATTTTGCATCCGCCTGAGCCAAAGCGACAATCAATGGATCCGGCTTATATCCCGGAGGGGAAGCGATAACAACATGTAATCCCATTTTAGCTCCGCCAAACATCAGGGAATGAGCCATGTTATTTCCATCTCCGATGTAGGCAAGCTTCAAGCCCGCTAAGCGGCCTTTATGCTCCTGTATGGCCATCAGATCTGCAAGCACCTGACAGGGATGCAGCAGATCTGTAAGTCCGTTAATAACCGGAATCGTGGCATACTTTGCCAAATCCAGGACTTCTTGATGACTATAGGTCCTAATCATGATTCCATCGATCATCCGGGAGAGAACACGTGCCGTATCAACTATCGTTTCCCCTCTCCCCAGTTGGATATCCCGTCGGCTCAGAAAGAGCGCATACCCTCCCAATTGGTACATCCCTACTTCAAAAGACACCCGGGTCCGTGTCGAAGACTTCGTAAAAATCATCCCCAAGGTCTTGCCTTGAAGAATCGGATGAGGACGTCCTGCTTTTTGCGCATCTTTAAGTTCTTTAGCTACATCTAAAATGCAGCTTATTTCAGCTTGAGAAAAATCATGAAGCGATATAAAGTCCCGCCCTTTAAAAATAGATTGATCGATTGTATGCATCTGTCATTCACTCCTTCGATATGTATTATCATACACTCATGTGTATAAAAATACAATGCCAGAAAGGAAACTATTTCGCTTCTATAAAACCGTTAATGAAAAAACCAAAATAAAACTTCCACTTGACAACCTGAGCTGTCAAGCAGGAGTTTTATTCTTTTCCTACCCAGAAAACAAACGCCGCTATGGAAGTTTTATTTACTTTATAGCATCCCTTCACCATTCTATTATAGCATAGTCAGTTCTGAAAAGACCACCTGGAAATTAGAGAAGCAAGGGTTTAGAGGGGTGCTTTGTCTCTCACTTCCAGAGTTCCGTGAATACTTGATCCAAAATCCCCAAGGCCTTATCCATTTCCCGTTTTTCAACAATCAGCGGGGGAAGGAACCGCAGGACCTTGCCGCCAACACAATTGATCAGCAGCCCGTTTAGTCGGCAAGCCTCGACAATCTCCGGGCCCAACCTGGAAACAGGCCATCCTAAAATAAACCCTTTCCCGCGGACGGGCTCCCCGGTCTGATACTTCCCGGCCAGTTCCTCGAGTCCCTTTTGAAAATACTTGGCTCGTTCCTGAACCCCTTCTATAAATCCGTCCTCAAGCATCACATCCAGGACAGCGCATCCTGCGGCGGTCGCCAAAGGGTTTCCCCCGAAGGTCGAAGCGTGATCGCCGGGCTGAAAGGCTTTTGCTGCTTCATCCGTGGCCAGCATTGCTCCAATCGGCACTCCGCCGCCCAAGGCTTTAGCCAAGGTCAGGATATCCGGAACCACACCGCTCCACTCATAAGCAAAGAGTTTTCCTGTCCGCCCTATGCCGCACTGCACCTCATCAAAGATTAACAAAGCCCCAAATTGATCACACAGGGCACGCGCTCCTTGTAAAAACTCTCCGGAAGCCGGCAGTACTCCCCCTTCCCCCTGAATGGGCTCAATAAAGACTGCTGCAGTATTACTATTTACTTTAGCCTTTAAGTCCTCAAGATCATTCAATTTGGCATAAGAGCATCCTACGGGAAGCGGATCATACCCTTCCTGATATTTAGTCTGTCCTGTGAGCGTGAGGGTTGCTAAGGTCCGCCCGTGAAACGAATTTTCCAGTGTAACTACCTCGTATTTCTGCGCACCAAAATTTTTCCTGGCATATTTCCGGGCCAGTTTAAAGGCCGCTTCATTGGCCTCCGCTCCGCTGTTGCAAAAGAACACTTTATCCGCAAAAGAATGCTCCGCCAAACGCTCCGCTAAAGCAACCTGGTTCGGTATCCAGTATAAGTTTGACGTGTGCATAATCTCTTGGGCCTGTTCCTGAACCGCACGGACGATCGCCGGGTGATTATGTCCCAGGGAGTTGACCGCCAGACCTGTCAAAAAATCCAAATAACGTCTCTCTTCCGTATCCCAAACCCAGGCTCCGTCCCCTTTGACAATCGTCATGGGTAGGCGGCCATAGGTATTCATAACTACGTTTTTCCCTCGCTCGATAATTGCCTCGCTTGATAAACCTTCTAATTGCTTCAAGTTTTCCACCCCCCATTATCTGAACATGGTGCCGATTCCGCCATCAGTAAAC
>JQID01000145.1 GCA_000770645.1 Desulfosporosinus sp. Tol-M | reverse complement strand
CTCGGCTTTAGAGGGTGGCGTCGGCAGCGTGCATATCCTTGACGGGCGGCAAAGCCATGCTATTTTGCTGGAGCTGTTTACTGATGGCGGAATCGGAACAATGTTCAGATAATGGGGGGGTGGAAGACTTGAAGCAATTAGAAGGTTTATCAAGCGAGGCAATTATCGAGCGAGGGAAAAACGTAGTTATGAATACCTATGGCCGCCTACCCATGACGATTGTCAAAGGGGACGGAGCCTGGGTTTGGGATACGGAAGAGAGACGTTATTTGGATTTTTTGACAGGGCTGGCGGTCAACTCCCTGGGACATAATCACCCGGCGATCGTCCGTGCGGTTCAGGAACAGGCCCAAGAGATCATGCACACGTCAAACTTATACTGGATACCGAACCAGGTCGCTTTGGCGGAGCGTTTGGCGGAGCATTCTTTTGCGGATAAAGTGTTCTTTTGCAACAGCGGAGCGGAGGCCAATGAAGCGGCCTTTAAACTGGCCCGGAAATATGCCGGGAAAAATTTTGGTGCGCAGAAATACGAGGTAGTTACACTGGAAAATTCGTTTCACGGGCGGACCTTGGCAACCCTCACGCTCACAGGACAGACTAAATATCAGGAAGGGTATGATCCGCTTCCCGTAGGATGCTCTTATGCCAAATTGAATGATCTTGAGGACTTAAAGGCTAAAGTAAATAGTAATACTGCAGCAGTCTTTATTGAGCCCATTCAGGGGGAAGGGGGAGTACTGCCGGCTTCCGGAGAGTTTTTACAAGGAGCGCGGGCCCTGTGTGATCAATTTGGGGCTTTGTTAATCTTTGATGAGGTGCAGTGCGGCATGGGGCGGACGGGAAAACTCTTTGCTTATGAGTGGAGCGGTGTGGTTCCGGATATCCTGACCTTGGCTAAAGCCTTGGGCGGCGGAGTGCCGATTGGAGCAATGCTGGCCACGGATGAAGCAGCAAAAGCCTTTCAGCCCGGCGATCACGCTTCGACCTTCGGGGGAAACCCTTTGGCGACCGCCGCAGGATGCGCTGTCCTGG
Organism: Desulfosporosinus sp. Tol-M; assembly: GCA_000770645.1. GTDB lineage: Bacteria > Bacillota > Desulfitobacteriia > Desulfitobacteriales > Desulfitobacteriaceae > Desulfosporosinus. The sequence continues at coordinate 1,921 of JQID01000145.1, read as the reverse complement.
ATGTGATGCTTGAGGACGGATTTATGGAAGGGGTTCAGGAACGAGCCAAGTATTTTCAAAAGGGACTCGAGGAACTGGCCGGGAAGTATCAGACCGGGGAGCCCGTCCGAGGGAAAGGGTTTATTTTAGGATGGCCTGTTTCCAGGTTGGGCCCGGAGATTGTCGAGGCTTGCCGACTAAACGGGCTGCTGATCAATTGTGTTGGCGGCAAGGTCCTGCGGTTCCTTCCCCCGCTGATTGTTGAAAAACGGGAAATGGATAAGGCCTTGGGGATTTTGGATCAAGTATTTACGGAACTCTGGAAGTGAGAGACAAAGCCCCCCTCTAAACCCTTGCTTCTCCAATTTCCAGGTGGTCTTTTCAGAACTGACTATGCTATAATAGAATGGTGAAGGGATGCTATAAAGTAAATAAAACTTCCATAGCGGCCTTTGTTTTCTGGGTAGGAAAAGAATAAAACTCCTGCTTGACAGCTCAGGTTGTCAAGTGGAAGTTTTATTTGGTTTTTTCATTAACGGTTTTATAGAAGCGAAATAGTTTCCTTTCTGGCATTGTATTTTTATACACATGAGTGTATGATAATACATATCGAAGGAGTGAATGACAGATGCATACAATCGATCAATCTATTTTTAAAGGGCGGGACTTTATATCGCTTCATGATTTTTCTCAAGCTGAAATAGGCTGCATTTTAGATGTAGCTAAAGAACTTAAAGATGCGCAAAAAGCAGGACGTCCTCATCCGATTCTTCAAGGCAAGACCTTGGGGATGATTTTTACGAAGTCTTCGACACGGACCCGGGTGTCTTTTGAAGTAGGGATGTACCAATTGGGAGGGTATGCGCTCTTTCTGAGCGGACGGGATATCCAACTGGGGAGAGGAGAAACGATTGCTGATACGGCGCGTGTTCTTTCCCGGATGGTCGATGGAATCATGATTCGGACCTATAGTCATCAGGAAGTCCTGGATTTGGCAAAGTATGCCACGATTCCGGTTATTAACGGACTTACAGATCTGCTGCATCCCTGTCAGGTGCTTGCCGATCTGATGGCCATACAGGAGCATAAAGGCCGCTTAGCGGGCTTGAAACTTGCCTACATTGGAGATGGGAATAACATGGCTCATTCCCTGATGTTTGGCGGAGCTAAAATGGGATTGCATGTTGTGATCGCTTCCCCTCCGGGATATAAGCCGGATCCATTGATTGTCGCTTTGGCTCAGGCGGATGCAAAAAATAACGGTGGGCTGGTAGAAGTGGTGGATGATCCTTTAGAAGCCGTAAGAGGTGCGGATGTGCTTTACACGGACGTTTGGGCCAGTATGGGCCAGGAAGAAGAGGCCCAAGTGAGAAGGGTGGCTTTTGAAGGATATCAGATCAATTCCGAGGTACTGAAGAAAGCGGATCAATCCGCCATTGTTCTGCATTGCCTTCCGGCTCACCGTGGGGAAGAAATTACGGATGATGTTATTGAAGGGGTTCAGTCCGTCGTCTTTGATGAAGCAGAAAACCGTCTGCATGCCCAAAAAGCGATTATGGCGTTAGTAATAAAATAAAACAAATAGTTTTCACTGGAGACTGTATACTATACACAACACATGGACACGAATTTGGAAAAAGAGGGAGAGAGACATGAAAAAAGTTGTTTTAGCCTATTCCGGTGGATTGGATACCTCCATTATTATTCCCTGGCTTAAGGAGACGTACGGGTATGAAGTGATTGCCATGGCGGCGGACCTCGGGCAAGGGGAAGAGCTGGCTCCTCTCCAGGAAAAGGCGATCAAAAGCGGTGCAAGCAAACTGTATATTGAAGATCTGAGAGAAGAATTCCTCTCCGAGTTTATTTTTCCGACGTTAAAGGCCGGAGCAGTTTATGAAGGAAACTATCTCCTGGGGACTTCGTTTGCTCGTCCTCTGATTGC
>JQID01000051.1 GCA_000770645.1 Desulfosporosinus sp. Tol-M | reverse complement strand
TCTAAGTGGCGGGAACACCGTGTTCTCTGATGGACTGTGCCCAGCGGAGCCATGGATGGCGGAGCGCCTCTTCGAAGCCTCACCTTCACTACTTACTAATTTTTCTTCTCCCGCTTGACTTTCAATAATGTACCCTGAACACTTCTATCCTTTTGAAGTTCAAACCGATTATCTTCATCTAGATATTTTTGTAATTCTTCTTCATCAAAAGCTAAATATCCCTCACCCATTAACTGACAATACACATCGTTTAGGTCTCTTGGTTTCCTTTTTCCTTTTAGATAATCATAACAAAAATCAGATACTTCTCTACCTAATCTTATTACCTTTACTTCAGAAACCCATTGAAAATCATTTTCATTTTTTCCTAACGCAAATAGAGCATCTAAAATCGAATATACTATATCAAGAAAATCGGGGTTCTCTCTGTACAACGGTTTGAAATATTCGATGGCTTTTTCGTACTCTTTACATAAAATATATGCCTCTCCTAAGCGCCAGAGTGCATAAATGTCCTTAGGGCTATTTTTAGCAGCTACTTCTCTTAGTTTTTTTAGTCCCTCGTAATCTCCCTTACTTATAAGATTATAGTCATCTTCCCAATCTTCATCTTCACTATCACCCATGGAAGTGTCACGTTCTATTCTTCGGCTATTAATTTCTATGATCTTATTATCGTTATCCAAAGTGATTTACCTCCGTCTTTCGTATTATTAACACCAAAGCCTCACTTAGTGAGCCAAGGAAGGCGAACGGCTCAATTGGGCACAGTCTTTCAGAGAACGTCCAGGTGTTCCCGCCGCGCCCGCATGCATCATCCTCCAAGTCGCGGGAAAACCGTGTTAGGCGAAGTAACTCCCCTACTTGAGATTATAACGCATATGTGATATTATATAACCGTGATACGAGGTGATCAAATTGTTCAAGATTGAATACTATACTGAAGATGGCTATTGTCCAGTTATGGAGTTTATTAGTCAACTTAATCCCAAGGAGCAGGCAAAAATCTTACGAGAAATTGATCTTTTGCAAGAGTTCGGCCTCTTCCTTGGTTATCCCCATATAAAAAAGCTTGAAGGCTCATATAATAAATTATGGGAACTTCGTGTCAAGCAGAGTACAAACAATTTTAGGATATTCTATTTTAGCTTCGACCAGGGTAGATTTATCTTACTTCATGGTATTCGAAAGACTTCGAAGAAAACTCCTAAACTAGATTTGGATATATCTTTAAAACGAATAACGAATTATCTTAAAGGAAGTGATCTAAATGAATCATGATCAAGCAAAAAAACAAATATTTCAAAATCCAGATGTTCAAAAAGAATATGATGATCTCAAAGTTCTCTATGATATTAAACGTGAAATTATTAGACTTCGATTGGAACAGGGGTTAAGCCAAAAAGAACTGGCTGATAAGATAAACACAAAACAATCTGCTATTTCACGCTTAGAAAGTGGCGAATATAATCCTAGTATAGAACTTCTTGCTAAGGTAGCCAATGCACTCGGCAAAGAACTCCAAATCAGCTTTCAATAACAGCGGCTTTTTTAAGACCCGCTGTTTTTCTTGCAAGAGTTATTTCGCCTAACGTGGTGGCGGGTTCCCGAAGTTCCCACGAAGTGGAAATTTGGGCATCAGCCGGGAACCCGGCTGATAGGCGACGTCGCGAGCGTCAAGCGCGAGCGAGCAGGTCGCCGTGCCCCGGGAACCCGCCACCACGATAGACCGGACGAGCGAGTGCGCGAGCGATGTCCGGTCTATCGTCCCGCGTATTACCGAAGTCTGGTTATTACCTGCATATTCCCTCAGATTTGGTAAGTAGGCGGGCCCTTTTCTTGCGAATTGAAGCCCAACCCCTCTCAGAACTTATCCCGCAAAATGCGGCATCCCGACTAATTGTCACAAGCCCTCATATCAAGCCCTTCTTTCACAAAAATGGCGGGATAATATTTCTTTCATTATGCTGTATATTGAATTTACTAAATTCAATAGGAGGCTTATATGGAAGACAATACGATTTTTGGAATCATCCAACAGGCATTGGCAATCTTAGAAAAGGAAGTAGGATTAGCAAAATCTACACTTAATGTAGTCGCATCTCGTAGTTTCAAACCGATCTCCGAATTCTTCAAGGAAAAGCAGGAGGTATATTACAGTACAGATTTGCTGAACGAGCTAGATCAACGCTATCAGGAGAATCTGAAGATAGGGGCAATTTCACGGAATGTACATAACCTCCGCACTCGAGGTACCAGAATACTGCGAGAGGTGTATGAGACAGGCAATTTCGTCTGGAAAGGACCAGTTAGCAAAAGTATCCCCGTTTTACCGGAAAGCTTTGAGCATATTATCAACGGTCTCGCCGATGCAATCCGCATGGAGGTGCGAAGCCGCGATACACTGTATATAGTTAGGCGTTTTCTGTTGCTGCTTGCCAGTTTTGACATCAACAACATTTCTCAAATTGAGTCAGAGCATGTACAGATGTTTCTGAGCGATGTTTCCCAGTCACGCGCAAAAAGCATGGATGATGTTGTCGGCGCTCTTCGCAAATTAAATCGATATCTTACCAGATCGGGACTATCCGGTCTTCCATACGCAGGCTTACTTATGGCACCGAGAGCAAGAGAAGGAAAAATATATCCGTGTATGCCCCAAGATGATTTGGGATTAGTCATAAAGTCAATTGACCTAAGCATGGCAGTCGGTAAACGCGACTATGCCATTTTGCTGTTGGCTGCAAGCAGTGGTATGCGGGCTGGGGATATAGCGAAAATCAAACTTTTAGATATTGACTGGCGAAAAAGCGAGATACATATAGTTCAGGGGAAAACCCAAGCGCCTGTCAACCTTCCGCTGCAAAGGGGCGTTGGAACCGCCTTGGCCGACTACATTCTTAATAGTCGTCCGGAATCGAAATCCCCGGAGATATTTTTAAGTAGCCTTGCGCCTTTTCAAGGATTTAAGGATGGCGTCTCGGTAGCATGTGTCTTGCGCCGACGGATGAAGGCAGCGGGAGTATCACATACGCTTGGTGATGGAGAAACGATGCATGGCATTCGGAGGATGCTTGGCACCCAAATGACAATTGAAGGCGTGCCCATAACAACGATTGCACAGATACTTGGTCATCAAAACACTCACGCGACTAAACAGTATATTTCTCTGGATATTGAGGGCTTGCGCGAATGCGCATTGGGGTTCGACTCTGTCGGGGAGGGCTCCAAACGATGAAGACGTTCAACGAATATATTGAGGCTATGCTCCTCTACAAAGAATCCATAGGATATTCCAGAAAATCCTACGAGTACGATCTGATGCGTTTTTGTAATTATATAGTGACGAAGCAATTAGACGTGTCCGATCTCAAAGAAGAAATAGTCTTAAGTTGGTGTTCACGCTGGGAAAGCGAATCCCAGACCAGCGCGAGAAGAAGGATTCAATCAGTTCGGGAGTTGCTTAAATACCTATCTGCAATCGGTATTGATTGCTATGTGATCCCATCGAGTTTTCTCCCAAGGGCAGAGACACGGACGCCGTATATTTTTACTGACAAAGAATTACAGAGCATTTTCAAGGAGTGCGATGACCTATTGCCTAATAAATGCTCCCCTAACCGGCACCTGATTCTTCCTGTATTATTGCGATTGATTTTTTTTGTGGCTTGCATCCGAACGAGGGACGGGAACTGCAAAGCTGCGACATAGATTTCGACAAAGGCATCTTGCTTGTCCGAAAAAACAAATCTCACAAAGAGCGTTATGTCGCCATGTCCGATGACGTGTTGCAGATGTGCAAGGATTATCATACTTCCAATGCCGACATTTTCACTGGTAACACATACTTTTTCCCATCTCCGAACGGCTTGCCATACAACCTGTATTCCCGATCATAT
>JQID01000117.1 GCA_000770645.1 Desulfosporosinus sp. Tol-M | reverse complement strand
AAACGTTAGCAGCGGCTCAGTCAGCACTCGCAAAAGCACAGCAGAGTTTAATCATTGCTCAGCAGAATGCGGATCCGGCTTATCTACTTGCAGGAGCTACTATCCTGGCACCGACGGATGCAGTGGTTATTAATTGTGGGCTGCAACTGTATCAATACACAACGAACAATTCAATTATCACGATCACTCCAACGGATGGCACGGAGAGTAATCTTGAAGTGGCAGCGTCGATTGATCAGGCAGATATTGCGCAGGTCGAAATAGGACAGAAAGTGGATATCACCCTTGACGCATACCCGGATGAGCATAGCAGCGGAACTGTGAGCTTAGTTGCTCTTCAAGGGACAACCACTTCCAATGTCACAACCTTTAAAGTCACGGTGGCGGTAGAAAAAGCCAGTAACAAACTTCGCTCCGGAATGAACGCTAATATTGATATCGTGGTGGCAGAGGCCGATAATGTTCTGACAGTTCCAAGTGAAGCAATCAAAACTGTAGATTCTAATAAAATAGTTCTTGTACCAATAACAATAACTACAAGCGGCAAAGATCGAACGGGTCAAGCAGGTCAAGCAGGTCAGGCAGGTCAGGCAGTTCAGGATCAAGCAGCACTATCAGGTACAAGAGGAACTGCAAGTAGTGGGAAGGGCGTACAAAATGTAAATACCCGACCGGTCACAGTGGAAGTCGGTTTGGATGATGGGACCAATGTGGAAATCAAAAGCGGTTTAACGGAAGGTCAAGAAGTTGTGACGGGAACTCGTACAACTACTAGCACAACTACTACACCTAGAGCAACTTCGGGATTCAGTCTTGGAGGCGGCGGGAATAGAGCAATAAGCGGTGGTGCCCGTCCTGGGCAGTGAGTTTAGGTCACATTAAACAAGTGTTGAGTAACGAACTGTCGACAAATCAAACGTATGCCTAAGAGAAAAAACAGCAAACCCGAAGAAGATGTGCTTTATGGTGAAGTCGGGAGGGGTGTTATTTGATAGCTCTCAAAGGGATCAAAAAGATATATACTAACGGTGATATTCAAGTGGCAGCTTTGGCAGGGGTGGATCTCCACGTAGGAGCCAGCGAGTTTGTAGCGATTATGGGACCCTCTGGTTCCGGAAAATCGACTATGATGAATATTTTAGGATGTTTGGATACGCCAACAGAAGGGGAGTATTATCTCGATAAAATCGATGTAGCGAAGGCTAGCAGTGATGATTTGGCCGTAATTCG
>JQID01000183.1 GCA_000770645.1 Desulfosporosinus sp. Tol-M | reverse complement strand
ATTATGTGGAGCTCCACATAAGGCATTATATACACAACAAGCAAACAACAAAGAAAGCGAGGTAACCAAAAAGTGAAAAAGTTCTGGAATTGGGCGCGGGATGCCGACGATGGCGACCGCGTCCTCTATTTTGACGGTCAAATTTCTGATGAAACTTGGTTTGACGATGACATCACTCCTAAGCTCTTTAAGTCCGAACTGGAGGCCGGTAGCGGGAACGTAACCATCTGGATCAACTCACCCGGTGGTGACTGCGTGGCAGCGAGCCAAATCTACTCCATGCTGATGGACTATAAGGGCGACGTTACCGTAAAGGTTGATGGCATGGCTGCAAGCGCAGCTTCGGTCATTGCTATGGCAGGAACAAAAGTACTCATGGCACCAACGGCGCTCATGATGATACACAATCCGATTTCAATTGCTATCGGTGACAGTGACGAGATGAAACGTGCTGTCGCTATGCTCGCAGAAGTCAAAGAAAGCATTATCAACGCCTATGAAATCAAAACAAACCAGAGCCGAGATAAGCTGTCCCGACTAATGGATGCGGAAACATGGATGAACGCCAACAAAGCCATAGAACTGGGGTTTGCGGACGGACTGCTAACCGACGAAAAAAGCCACAGCAGGGAAGTGTCCGTGGAAAACTTCCTCTTCAGTCGACGGGCGGTTACAAACTCTCTGCTTGATAAGCTACGTGCAAAGTCTCAAATTCCCACACAAACTGAACAGCCGAAAGGCAAATCCATCGAGTCGCTCCAAGAGCGGCTCAATTTAATTACAGGAGGAAATCAAAATGTCTAAACTGCTTGAACTGTACGAAAAGCGTAACAAGGCTGTTGCGGCCACCCGTGCCTTCCTTGATTCCAAGAGGGCAAATGGCGACATCCTCTCCGCCGAGGACGACGCTACCTATAACAAGATGGAGTCCGATGTCATCGCGCTCGGAAAGGAAATCGACCGAGAAAATCGCCTTGCTGCTATCGACGCGAAGCTCGCCGAAGCAACAACCAATCCTATCACCAACAAACCTTTAAAACCGGAGGGCGAACACAAAACCGGCAGGGCTTCCAAGGAATATCGCGCCGACTTCCTTAACATATTGCGCGGTAGACCAATGATTCACAACGTCATCCAGGAAAGCACCGACGCGGATGGTGGTTATCTCGTCCCAGAAGAATTTGAAACTCAGATTGTCGCGGCTTTGGAGGAGACAAACGTCATCCGCTCCATCGCTAAGACCATTACGACCGCAGCCGAGAGAAAGATTCCTATCGCGGCGACGCATTCAGTTGCCCAGTGGACACTTGAGAACGGCGCGTATACCGAAAGCACCCCGACGTTCGGTCAGAAGACCATTGATGCCTACAAGCTGACCGACCTTGTAAAGGTCAGCACGGAGCTTTTGCAAGATTCCATGTTCGATATCGAGAGTTATATCACCGCCGAATTTGCTCGTGCATTTGGTATCGCCGAGGAACAGGCTTTCTGTATCGGTACCGGCTCCAACCAGCCGACGGGTATTTTTACAGCAAACGGCGGCGAAGTCGGAGTGACTACGGGTTCGGCTACGGCAATCACAGGAGACAACCTTATTGACATTGTGTACGCGCTCAAATCCCCTTACCGCAGAAACGCCGTATTCCTAACGAACGACGGAACGATTTCTGCTATCCGTAAACTGAAGGATTCCAACGGCGCATATATGTGGCAGCCGTCCCTTCAGGCGGGCCAGCCCGACCGCTTGCTCGGCTATCCGCTCTATACCTCCCCCTACGTTCCTGCTGTTGCAGCAAGCGCGTTTCCTTTGGCGTTCGGTGATTTCAAGAACTACTGGATTGCAGACCGCCTTGGCAGAACTGTCCAGCGACTCAACGAACTCTACAGCACCAATGGTCAAGTGGGCTTCATCGCTACCGAGCGTGTGGATGCGAAAGTCATTCTCAGCGAAGGAATTCAGTTGCTCCAGATGGCTGGTGCTTAATGAAAGGAGGCGGCTCGGATGTTAGTTGATGATTTACTTCCCGTTGTGAAAGCGAACCTCATTCTCGCCCACGATCTGGATGACGATCTATTGCGCGGCTACATCCGTGCCGCCATTAGTTTTTCCGAAAAGTATCAGCACCGCGAGGACGGTTGGCTTGACACATATGGCGCTTCCGAATCAACAAAGCAGGCACTCGTTATGCTTGCGAGTCACTTTTACGAAAGCCGTGACGGTTCAACCGCCGGGTTCTTTGCAGATAGTGTGCAAGCCGGAGATGCAGTGTGGAAAGCCGTGGAGCGTCTGCTCCGCATGGAAAGGGAGTGGAAAGTTTGAGTTACGGAAAGATGAATACCTTTATCGAAATCATATCCACCGCTCCCACCAAGGACACGGAAGGTTTCGTAACCCACGGTGACACTATACTTGCGTCCATACGCGCATACAAAGAAGATCGCCACGGTAATGAGCGGTGGGCAAACATGGCAGCTTTTTCCGAAGCAACCGCCATGTTCCGCTTCCGCAAAATACCAGCTCTCACCGTCGATACTGCAATGTTCATTATCTGTGACGGCTGTCGTTATAACATCGTCAGCGCCGAGGATGTGCGAAATCGCGGAATGTATGTGGAAGTTATGGCGACGGAGGTGAAACCTAGTGGCTAAGGTTGAAATCAAGATGCCAGAGGAATTCCTCCTAAAGCTGTCCCGTCTTGCCGACAGGACCGATGAGATTATCCCTAAGGTGCTGGAGGCTGGTGGGGATATCGTCCTAAGCAAGGTGAAAAACAATCTCTCCTCCGTCGTCGGGAATGGAACAAAAGAAGAAAGTCGCTCAACAGGAGAACTGGAAAGCTCGCTTGGGCTTTCTCCTGCAAAACAGAACCGAAACGGCGACTGGGACGTTAAGGTCGGGTTCGCCGAGCCAAGGAGTGATGGCGACTCCAATGCCAAAATCGCCAACATCCTAGAGTACGGCAGACACGGTCAACCGCCAAAGCCGTTTTTAAAGCCCGCAAAGACGCAGAGTAAAACTGCATGCGTGAACGCAATGAAAGTGAAATTCGAACAGGAGGTTGATGGTGTATGAGCATTTTAGCTGAGTTGAATACGCTCCTCTCGCCCACCCTCCCTGTGGAGACGGGCGTTTTTTCTGACAAACCACCAGATGAATATCTTGTCCTCACGCCAATGACAGATGAATTCTCCTTGTTCGGCGACAATACACCCCTAATCGATCTATCGGAGGTGCGGATTTCGCTGTTTTCAAAAGGCAACTATCTGCAAATAAAACGTCAGATAACCCTGACTCTGCTGAATGCAGATTTCACAATAACTGACCGCCGGTACATTGGTTATGAAAGTGATACCGGCTATCACCATTACGCCATTGACGTGGCGAAATCTTATGAACTGGAGGAATAACCTATGGCTACAATTGGCTTAGATAAGCTCTATTATGCAAAAATCACCGAGGATACCAACGGCAATGAAACCTATGGCACCCCTATTCCGCTTGCGAAAGCAATGAAATCAGACCTCTCTGTTGAGCTCGCTGAAGCAACCCTATATGCCGATGACAGTGCTGCAGAAATTGTAAAGGAATTTAAAAATGGCACGCTTTCTCTCGGGATTGACGATATCGGCGTCACGGCCGCCGAAGACCTAACCGGAGCGACTCTTGATGATAATCATGTCGTCATTTCCGGCAGTGAGGATGGCGGCAGTCCTGTCGCGGTTGGCTTTCGTGCAAAGAAAGCCAATGGCAACTACCGTTATTTCTGGCTTTACCGAGTGGTTTTCGGTATCCCGGCAACCAACCTCTCCACCAAGGGCGATTCTATTACCTTTTCAACACCGACCATTGAGGGTACCGTGCTGCGCAGAAACAAGCTCGATGACAATGGCAAGCACCCGTGGAAATCCGAGGTCAACGAGGATGATGCCAGCGTTCCCGCTTCCGTCATTACCGGCTGGTACACGCAGGTCTATGAGCCTGTGTTCACTGCTGTATAAGCATGGAGGATTAGCAGATGGATAAAGAACGAAGCGCAGTAATTACGATCGGTGGTCAGGAATATGAAATGCTTCTGACCACCAGGGCTACGAAGGAGATCGCCAAGAGATATGGCGGTCTTTCTAATTTGGGCGAAAAGCTCATGAAAACCGAAAACTTTGAAATGGCCCTGGATGAGGTGGTGTGGCTTATCACCCTGCTTGCCAATCAATCGGTGCTGGTCCACAACCTGCAGAGCCCTTCAAAAAAGAAAACCCTTCTAACAGAGGAAGCTGTTGAGCTGTTGACCTCTCCCTTCGAACTGGCAGATTACAAAAACGCCATCATGGAGGCCATGTACAAAGGAACGAAGCGCGAGGTTGAAAGCGAGGAAGAAACCTCAAAAAACGCACAGGTCGGGTAAGCGACGAGGCGTTGTTTGCCCGGCTGATTTTTTATGGTGTTTCCCTCCTGCACCGCTCTGAGCCGGAGGTCTGGCTGATGCCGATTGGCCATCTGCTGGACCAGTGGGAGGTCTATAAGCAGTTTAACGGACTTGCGAAGGCTAAACGCGAGTATTACATCGACGAAATCATACCAAATGGGATCTAAGGAGGTGGTGAGAATATGGCGGATAACTTCGGACTGAAAATCGGTGTGGAGGGCGAAAAGGAATTTAAACGAGCCCTTTCAGATATTAACCAGTCCTTTAAGGTACTTGGCTCCGAGATGAAGCTGGTCGAGTCCGAGTTTGGCAAAAACGAAAGCAGCGTCAAGTCGCTCACCGCCAAAAACGAGGTGCTCACCAAGCAGATCGATGCGCAGAAGGACAAAATTGAAACCCTGCAAAAAGCGCTAAAGAACGCCTCGGATTCCTTTGGTGAAAACGACCGCCGTACCCAAAACTGGGCTATTCAGCTTAACAACGCCAAGGCCGAGCTCAACGGCATGGAGCGTGAGCTGGCGCAATCTGCCGAGGAAGCGGATAAGCTCGGCGATGAGCTGAAGAAATCCGGAAATGAAGCCGAAAATTCAGGCGGTAAATTTGATAAATTGGGCGGCATCTTAAAGGGTGTCGGTGCAGCCATGGGTACCGTGGCGATCGCTGCTGGAGCAGCCGCATTTAAACTGGGCAAGGAGGTTGTGCAGCAATTCGGTGAGCTGGAGCAGAACCTCGGCGGCTCCGAGGCGGTGTTTGGTGAATATGCAGCTTCTATCCAGAAAACCGGCGAGGAAGCTTATAAAAATCTGGGCTTATCGCAAAGCGATTACCTGGCAACCGCCAATAAGATGGGAGCTTTGTTCCAGGGCTCCGGCATTGAACAGCAAAAGAGCCTTGATCTGACCGAAAAGGCCATGCAGCGGGCTGCGGATATGGCTTCAGTTATGGGCATCGATATGTCTATGGCCATGGAATCCGTAGCTGGTGCGGCAAAGGGCAACTTCACTATGATGGACAATCTCGGTGTTTCCATGAATGCCACCAACATCCAAGCCTATGCTCTTGCAAAAGGTCTGGACTTCACTTGGGCTTCTGCAACTAACGCTGAAAAAGCCGAGGTTGCGATGCAGATGTTCTTTGAGAACACAGAGCAGTACGCTGGCAACTTTGCCCGCGAGTCCACTCAGACCATATCCGGCTCCATCGGACTCTTGCAGGCGGCGCTGGGTTCCTTTACTGCTGGGCTTGGAAATGCCGATGCCGACATGACGAACCTAACACAGAATCTGGTGGACGCTTTTCAGGCAGTAGTGAAAAATATCGTACCAGTTATTGAAAACATTGTATCCGCCCTTCCTATGGCAATGGATGCAATTCTTTCTGCTATTGGTGAGCTGCTTCCAACCCTGCTGAGTACCGTAACAGAGCTGTTCACTCAGGTGCTGGAGACGGTCTTAAGCCTGTTGCCGGAGCTGATACCTGCCGCAGTTGATGCGGTTATGACCATTGTCGGGGCACTCATTGACAATCTTCCGCTGCTCATCGAGGCGGCTATCCAGCTTATAACCGCACTTGTGGAGGGTATCGGCACAGCCTTGCCAGAGTTGATTCCCGCTGCAGTTGGCGCGGTGATCACAATTGTCACTGGACTGATAGACAATCTGGACATGATTCTCGCAGCAGCCTTTTCAATCATTCAGGGTCTGGCGGAGGGACTTCTAAATGCGTTGCCACAGCTGATGGAAGCGCTGCCGCAGATCATAATGACGATTATTAATTTCATTACCGACAATCTGCCCGCCATTATCGAAATGGGTATTGAGCTGACCGTTCAACTTGCGCTTGGTTTAATTAAGGCGATACCGCAGCTTGTGGCAAAGCTGCCGGAAATCATCGCTACTATTGTGACAGGCTTGGGCGAAGCGGTCAGCTCGGTATTCGAAATCGGAAAAAACATCGTTTCGGGCCTTTGGGAAGGCATCAAATCCATGGGCAACTGGCTTGGTAATAAAATCAGCGGCTTCTTTTCCGGCATTGTGGATGGTGCCAAAAACCTGCTGGGCATTCATTCTCCTTCGACGGTTTTCGCCGGAATTGGTGAAAACATGGGTGCCGGTATCGGTGTTGGTTTTGCCGATGCTATGAAGCTTGTTGAAGAGGATATGAAAAAGGCTATCCCGACAGAGTTTGACGGACTGAATATCGATGTCGATGCGGTCAATCGATTTGCCTCAGCTTCAAATGCAGCTTCCTCTGCAGAGCAGGCCGGGAACGTAGAAAACAAATATGAAATAGTAATCAATAATCCAAAGCCGGAAGCCGCTTCAGACAGCATACGAACCACCCTGCTGAAGCATTCATATGGCTTGGCTTAAGGAGGTGCATGCATCTTGACTGAAAATTGGTCATTTAACGGCTGTGCTCTAAGCTCAAGAGGAAAATGGGACGTGGAAGCTGTTATCGAAGGGATCGGTATTCCTAAATTTAGAGGCAGTGACCTGCAGGTTCCGTTCCAGCACGGTAAGCGCTGGATTAAAAAACGCTTTGACAGAAGAAAGGTAGTCCTCTCCATGTGGATAAAAGGATCGGACCGGGCTAATCTGGATGATAATATCGATGCGTTCCTGAAAGCTATCGGCAATCCGGGACTTCATCCGCTTAATCGCACCATGAGAAACGGAGAACTCCGGCAGGCACAAGCTGAGCTTTGTTCGGAGATAAATTTCGTCAGGAAGAATCCCGGTTATGCCAAGTTCGCTCTGGAGCTTGAATTGGCCGATCCGTTCTTTTATCCAATAGAAAAGGTCACGGATACCAGGATGGTTACTTCCTCTCCCTTTGCATGGACGCATGCCAATGAAGGGTCAGCGCCTGCAACAGCAATGGTTATTACCCTGGAAGGCCCGTTGAGTAATCCGGTTCTTAGGAATCAGAGCAGTGGTGTTTGGCTTCAGTACCTTGGCACAATTGCAAGCGGCGAAGCCGTGGTTTTAGATACAAAATATTACACCTGCCTGCAGGGTGATGAGAATATGATTTCGATTGTCAAGCATGGCGGCGATGCCTACTGGATGATTCTTAATGCGGGAAACAACAGCATGGAGCTTGAAACAGACACAACTGGCGGCAGGGTTACGCTTGAGTATTACCCTGCCTTTTATTAGGAGGTGTAGCAAATGCCCTATCCAACCTTACCCGGACGAAAGTTTGAATATGACGCAGGCGGAGGTTCTGTCTACTATGGGAATAGTCCAACTGATATTACGGCACCGATAACCACAGAGCAGATGGCTAAGCTAAATGGGATAGGCAATACATCGGCAGTGCTTTCAACAAACGTGTGGGCCGGTAATGGCAGCAGAACTCTCTGGGTGTTTTTGCCTGAGAAGTATGTGGTCGCTGGACTTGGCATGATTCACAATGTTTATTGCACAGACAGCACTCCGGTGTCAGTGACAGTTGCCGGAAGCGCAGACAGTACAAACGGCCTTGATGGCACATGGATAAATGCGACATTGCCGAACGGCGCAATACCAACGTATATGATGGATGACGATGTGTGGAGGGACAGTATTCAACCATGCACATTCTCGGAAGCAATAAAAGTACTGCGCGTTCATTACAGTGCGCCTAATGCAGGCGCTGATTATTCTTCAGTAAATATCTATGCACTGCATATTTATGGTGTAAAAGCCGATGGACAAATACCAGACGACATTCTGTTTTTAGACGATGATGAATCCGGAGACCCGGAGTTTATTAGAGATCTTGATTTCGGCGACCGACCGGAAGGCACAACGGTAACGCACAGAATGAAGCTTTTTAACAGCAGTACGACAAAGATCGCCAACAACCTGACGCTGTCTATAATTGATACCGATTTCACCTTCAGCATGGATGAAGGCACTACCTGGGTGACCGGTGCAACAATCACCTCCCTTGCCCCACAGGGGACAAGCAGCAGCATTATTATCAAGAATACAATACCACCGCCGACACAGCTGCTCGGGCCAAGAGCGCCAAGGCTTGAGGTAACAATCGGAAGCTGGTCGTAATGAGGAGGCGATAATATGCCGGACAGAATAAGGCTAATCACGCCTCAAAACGAAGCAGTAACCAGCAGTCTGGCACTAACGGCAAAATGGGTACGCACTTATGAGGAGCTTGTCAAAGAAGACTTCGATGAAACCGGGGCGTTCACCCAAGTCGTTACCCGTGAAGACTATGTAGATAATGTGCTGACCTTTTTGGGGCTGCAATTGGACAAAGACCCCAACTCGACTCCAGAAGGCTATACTCCGGGAACGGACTGCGTTCCGCTTATGACCGCAACAACAACAGACGGCGTCACAGTGAATGACAGCGGCAACCTTGGAACAGGCTATGAGGGCTGGCGAGCCTTTGATAACAACAGTGATACACGCTGGGGCGTGGCCATGACATCAGGTATTCTTTCGGTAACCTTGGCATCAGCAAAAATTATCGCAGGCTATTCGATCCGAGCAAGAAATGATTCCTATCTGATTGACAGCCCGAAGGATTGGACCTTTGAAGGCAGTAACGACGGTACAAACTGGACCGTACTGGATACGCAGACCGGCCAGACCTCCTGGAGCACGAACGAACGCAAGGAGTTTACAGTATCATCCCCCGCCTCGTATCTTTACTATCGGCTGAATATCAGTTCAAACCAGAGCGGCACGGACACATCAGTTTCCGAAGTGGAGCTGCTGGAGGGCGTTCCCTATGGACTTGACTATTACAGCAGCGGAACCCGCGTGGTCGGGCCGATTACTTTAAGCGGGACTGCCTATGGGGACGAAGTCCTGCAGTGGACATTTGGCGATATGCCTGCTGGAACAAGTATAGTCATAAGCTGTGCTCTGACAACTGATGCGACACCTCCTTCTTCTTATACGGTTGCAACAAACGGCGCTCAATGCCCGGTGATCGCAGAAAACGATGATATGACTGGCAAGTACCTGTGGATTAAGCAGGAGCTTGCCACCTCGGATATTGAGGCAACACCGTCTCTGATTGCTATGGAAATGCAGCTTGTTTTGGCTGCGTCAGCCGATCTTACCATTGAAATTGATAGAACCACCATGTTCAGCGGGATGAACTACCGCTCCAATACGGTGTCGGCGCTGCCCTGTGGCGAGCTGACGACCTTTGAACCGTACGATGTATACGATGGATTCCTGTATTGGAGAGCAAGGGCAATCAATGAAGCCCTTGGCATTGACACTGGTTGGAGTACGCCAAACACCTTCAATCTAATGGGCGGCCCCTTTCCTTTACCGCAATTTTTCACGCTTCTTGAAAACAGGCAGTTTGGCAAACAAAGAGACAAACGCGCTTTATCTGTTCAAGAGAATATTGGCTTTGGAAAGTCACGGGAAAGGCGAACATTGTACGTCCCGGAGAACCGGGCGTTCGGCAAGCTGAGAGCAACAAGGACGATTTACACTGAGCTTAATGTGACCGACGATCCTCCATTCCCATGGATCAGCTCGATTTCCGTAACCAGGGGTCAAGCAGGCTCTGTGTTGACCCTACAAGGCAGCGGTTTTGGTTATACACACACAGCGGTAGACCTCGGTAATACCGACAGATATCTAAGAAGTTACGGCGGCTTTGTCTACATCAATGATATGCTGTGCAACGTACTTGAATGGTCATGGACAGAGATCACCCTCCAGCTTCCCCTTTCTGCTACAACCGGGCCAATAAAGGTGCAGCTGACAGCGCCGGAGCTTCAGGACAGTAATTCCATTGGCTTTGAAGTATATGCCGGTTTGCCTGCAGACGATGTGGGCATTGAGCTTTTCATCATCGATAGAGCAAATCCGAATGTGCTCGTGAAGCAGCTTGACGGCGCTTGGGACAAGGCGTTCCAAATGATGCAGAATAACCCTGGTAGTGGAAGCTTTAGAATTAGTCGCTACGATGATACGGGTGGAAACCGAGATTATATTGCCGATGACAACTTGGTCCTGGTAAAGCTCGATGGAAATCCGCTGTTCAAGTGGATCATTGAGGCAAGAAATCCAAACTATGTGGATACCAGCGAACAGCAGATAATTGAAGTCAGCGGACGCGGCGTCCTTTCCATGCTTGGCTGGGCTGTGGTTTACCCGGAGGAAATGGGGACGCCTGTTTTAGACCGGCAGTTTACAGGGACTGCAAGCAAAGTATTACGGACACTGATACTGGAAGCGCAGGCAAGAGGTGGTCTCGTTGGGGTAACCGTGGACTGGCAGGACGATAAGGACAGTCTTGGAAACACGTTCTCAGAGAATATCAATCTATCCTTTCATGTCGGAACGCCGCTACTGGAGGTTGCAACGAAGTTCACCGAGGGCCTTGGTTACTTCGATATTGAAATGACACCTGAGCTTGTGCTCAAGATTTACAAAACCAGAGGTCTGGATCTGCACGAAACGGTGGTGTACAGCCCGGGGCAAGCGGTCATCAGCCATCAGAACCAAAGCGACGCGACCGGCTTGGTGAACGAAGTACTCGTCGAGGGCGGCGACAAGCTATTGGCAATCGCCTCGCATTCTGCAAGCCAAGCATCTTATGGAAGGCGTGAAGGTTATTTATCGGCAAGCAATATTCAGGATGGCCTGAGCGAATACGGACAAGCATATCTAAATAGGGTCGCCTACCCGACTTGGGGTATCCAAGGAACGGTTACGAAGTTTTACGATGACCAGGGCAACAGAATGAAGCCCTTTGAAACCTACTTGATTGGAGACTGGATCGGCTGGAAGATCGCACCGGAAGGCTCAGATGATATCGGTTTCGATGGCGTATTAAGAATTCGTGGCATCACAGTAAGCGAGGATGACGACACCGGGGCCTTGTCCTATACACTGGAGCTCCACAATATGATGCTGGAGCATGAGATTAAGCTAAACCAGAAGGTTGAGCGAATGTCCCAGTACAGCGGTTCTGATGTTTTATCTGTGGCTCCTTCCAGCAGCGGTGGCTATTCCACCTCGGAAGTAAACGCTATGCTTGCAGCCAAGGCAGACACAAACCACCTGCATACCGGCGTTTACTCGGATATTGACCACGTTCACGACTTTTTAGCATTGACGGATACGCCCGGCAGCTACCTGGGACAAGGAACCAAGGTGGTAGCGGTTAAAGCAGACGGCAGCGGTCTTGAGTTTGTGACCGGCGGCGGAAGCAGCTCAATCGGCGGCTGTCTGGCTTGGGTTACATTCAATGGAATCACAAATGCAAATACCACCGGAACCTATGTGCAAAGCGGAACGACAGTAACGGTAACCTTGACAGGACACGGCTACAAGGTTGGTCATATGATATACTCCGACATCACATCCGGGACTGGAGTTGATGGCACTTATAAAATTACAGAGGTTACCACGAACACTTTTAAATATACGGCTGGAACTTCGTTGACAACGAGCGGAAACATCACGCTTAGAAGGTGTGCGATTAGAAGATGTGGTGCTGTTCATTCCGTTTCTGATATAGGGACCGGCTATTATGCGGTTAACTTTGCCAACGAGATGATCGATGCGAATTATGCCTTCTGCGCAAATGCCTGTGAGCCAACTGGGACGACAGCAAATACTGCAGTTTCTGCTTCAGATCCGACTGAAATCACAAACTTTTTTATTGGCTTGACCTGTGAGGACTTGGACGGCGGATATATTGACTGCCCTGTAGTATCGCTATCCATATTTGGATAACTGACAGTGAAATAGTTGTTTTGGAGAGCCTTCGGGCTCTTCTTATTTTTATCAAGGAGGTTTAACAAATGAAAGACATTATTAATACGCTTCAGATTGTCGTTGCCGCTGTTGGCGGCTACATCGGGTACTTCCTTGGCGGCTGGGATGGCTTCCTATATGCTTTGGTAGCCTTTGTCGTCATCGATTATCTGACGGGGATCATGGTGGCCATTTTGGAGAAGCGCCTTTCAAGCGAGGTCGGCTTTCGGGGCATCTTCAAAAAGGTGCTGATTTTCTCGTTGGTGGCTGTGGCACACATCGTGGATTCGCAGCTTATTCAAACCGGCAGCGCTGTCCGAACCGCTGTCATCTTCTTCTATTTGTCTAATGAAGGCATCAGCATAATTGAGAATACGGCAAAAATCGGTCTTCCTATTCCCGAAAAACTCAAAACGGTCTTGGAACAGCTGAATAAGGAGGACAAATAAATGAATCTGCACAAGCTAATTCTCACCAACAACGCTTGCTACAAAGCAGGCAAAACCATCACGCCAAAGGGCATCATGGTCCATTCCACCGGGGCAAACAACCCGAACCTGAAACGCTATGTTGGCCAGGATGATGGACTGCTCGGTGTAAACACCAACAACAACCACTGGAATCAGGACAAGCCGGACGGTCGGCAGGTCTGCGTCCACGGCTTCATCGGTAAGCTGGCTGATGGCAGCATCGCCACTTATCAAACCTTGCCCTGGAATCACCGGGGCTGGCACTGCGGCAGCGGTTCAAAAGGTTCCGGCAACGATACACATATCAGTTTTGAAATTTGCGAGGACAGTCTTATAGACGCCTCGTATTTTTCTGCCGTTTACACAGAGGCTGTTGAGCTATGTGCTTATCTCTGCAAGCAATATGGGCTCACTGAAAAGAACATCATCTGTCATAGCGAAGGAGCTACCCTCGGCATTGCCAGCAACCATAGTGATGTGATGCACTGGTTTCCCAAGCACGGTAAAAGCATGGACACCTTTCGTGCAGATGTTGGGAAGCTGCTTGTCACGGCCAATGCAACAACCGAACAAGCATCAACTGCTTCAAAAACCATTTATCGTGTACAAGTCGGGGCTTACTCTGTCAAGGCGAACGCCGACGCAATGCTCGCTAAGGTCAAAGCGGCAGGCTTCAAAGACGCTTTCATTAAAACTGAATAGAGAAGTGATTTTATCTACGGATTTACTCCCCTCACTGTCCTTTTGGAAGTGAGGGGAGTTTTCTTTTTTCTCCTCATCGAAATTCAGGGAGGAGGAACAGAACATGCCAAACATTAACGCCGAAACACCGGAAAGCATTTGTGCTAAAATTCCTGTTTCACAGGAGCAACTGCAATGTGAAATGGATTATATAAGGGCGCAGCGGATACTTGATTCCATGCTTCAAAAGGGACTTATTTCTTTGTCGGAATTTAATAAAATCACCCTACTAAACCGCCAGTCTTTTTCTCCGGCGTTGGCACAGATAATGCCTTAAAACCGTTGATATAACTCTGCTTCAGAGTTAATATGTGACACTGACCAAGGAGGTGAAAAATTGAAAAAGGTTACGAAAATTGCTCCAACTACCAAGTCTACTGCAGAACAGCCCCAGCTGCGTGTCGCCGCCTACGCCCGTGTTTCGACTGACAGCGATGAGCAGCTGGTCAGCCTTGAAACCCAGAAAAACCATTACGAATCCTACATTAAAGCTAATCCGGAATGGGAGTTTGCGGGGCTTTACTATGACGAGGGCATAACTGGCACCAAAAAGGAAAAAAGGCCCGAGCTGCTTCGGATGATTGCCGATTGCGAGCAAAGAAAAATCGACCTCATCGTCACAAAGTCGATCAGCCGCTTAGCTCGAAACACCATGGATTGCCTGAGTCTGGTCCGTAAACTAACCAAGCTTGGCATTTCTGTGTATTTTGAAAGTGAGAACATCAATACCGGGTCAATGGAAAGCGAACTCATGCTGTCGATCCTGAGTGGACTGGCCGAGGGTGAATCGGCGTCCATCGCTGAGAATAACAAATGGTCCATACAACGACGCTTTCAAAATGGTACTTATAAAATCGGCTGTTCGCCATATGGCTACGATGCTGTAAATGGCAAATTGGTTGTGAATGAACAGCAGGCTGAAATTGTCCGGTTTGTATTTTCTGAGATTCTGTCTGGGAAAAGCCTTCATAAGATTGCGGATGCACTGAATCAGCGCAACATTCTTTCTAAAAAAGGCGGTCGATGGAAGGCTAATACCCTTCGAAATATGGTCGTAAACGAGAAGTACATCGGTGATGCACTCTTTCAAAAGACCTATAGCGACAGTCAGTTCAACAGGCATAAGAACGACGGTGAAAAAGAACAATATCTGATTCGTGATCATCATGAGCCGATTATAAGCCGGGAGGATTTTGAAGCAGTTCAGAAAGTTATTGAGCAGCACGGAAAGGAAAAAGGCGTAGAAAAGTACAGTGAGAAATACCAGAAACGATATCCCTTTTCCGGGAAAATCATCTGTGGTCAGTGTGGCGGTACTTTTAAGCGCCGTACCCACTCCAGCGGGAGGAAATACATCGCGTGGTGCTGCTCGACTCATATTGAAAGCATCGAAAAATGTTCTATGAAATACATCCCGGATTCCGATTTTGAATATGCCTTCATTACCATGATGAATAAGCTCATCTTCAGCCATCAATTCGTACTGAAGCCTTTATTGATTGGCCTGCGCGGTGTAAATACCGACGAAAGCTTCATAAGCATTCAAGACATTGATAAGAAGCTGGAGGAAAATGCCGAACAACAAAATGTGCTGGTCAACCTAATGGCCAAAGGCTATCTTGACCGCCCTGTTTTTAAGAAAAGCAGCAACAATTTACTTCAGGAAGCCGATCGATTGCAACGTCAAAAAGAGTCAATTAACCGCTTAATACAGGACGGGAACCAGCATTTAGGTGAAGTGAGCGCCCTGCTACAATACGCCACAAAAGCAACTATGTTGAAGCGCTTCGATGAAGATGTTTTCAAGAATTTTGTGAACCGGATTATTGTTTATTCCCGGACTGAGATTGGATTTGAACTGAAATGTGGCATTACCTTGAAAGAAAGGCTGGTGATATAAATGAGCCACACACCATTTGGCTATCGGATAGTAAACGGTGAAGCTGTGATCGATGAGCTTGCTGCCGAACAGCTAAGAACCCTCTTCCTCGCTTATTTAGCCGGTGATTCCTTGGCAACGGCTGCACAAAAGGCTGGAATTCTAATCTCCCATGCAGTTGTCAGAAAGATGCTCCGGAATACCCATTACCTCGGCGACGATTATTATCCGGCAATTATAGAACCAGCCACTTTTGAATCAGCCGAATCGGAACGCATTCGACGGGCTGAAAAACTCGGCCGAATCTTTGAGCCAAAAGAGACGATTGAGGCCGCTTACCCCACCACCTTCCATATCAAAGAAGGTAATGAGCGGTTCGACGACCCCTTCCAACAGGCAGAATACACCTACAGTCTGATCGAAAGAGAGGTGCAAAATGACTGAAGCAAAAATGAGTGTCACTGTGCTCCCAGCCAGGAAACAAGCCCGTGGCAAAAATGACGATGAAGAAAAAGCAAAACTCCGCGTAGCCGCCTACTGCCGCGTTTCCACGGATAGTGATGAGCAAGCCACCAGCTATGAAGCGCAGATAGAACACTATACGGCCTACATCAATGGCCAACCGGACTGGAGTCTGGCAGGCATCTATGCGGATGATGGCATCTCCGGTACCAATACGAAAAAACGTGAGGAATTCAACCGAATGATTGATGAGTGTATGGCGGGCAACGTCGACATGGTCATAACCAAATCCATCAGTCGATTTGCCCGCAACACGCTAGACTGCCTGAAATATATCAGGCAGCTGAAAGAAAAATGCATTCCCGTATACTTTGAGAAAGAAAATATTAACAGCATGGATTCTAAAGGTGAAGTCATGCTCACCATTATGGCGTCCCTTGCCCAGCAAGAGAGCCAGTCTTTGAGTCAGAACGTAAAACTGGGTCTGCAATACCGCTACCAGCAAGGCGAAATTCAGGTCAACTGTAACCGCTTTCTTGGGTTTGCCAAGGATGAGAATAAGCGCTTGATCGTTGTCCCCGAGGAAGCTACAATCATAAAACGCATCTACCGGGAATATCTTGAAGGAGCCAGCATGCTGAAAATCGCCCGTGGCCTTGAAGCGGACGGCATTCTAAACGGTGCTGGCAATGAAAAATGGCATACCAGTAATATTAACCAGATTTTGCGAAATGAAAAGTACATCGGCGATGCTCTCCTGCAAAAAACATATACCACAGACTTCCTCACGAAAACGCGAGTAAAGAACCATGGTATCGTTCCGCAATATTATGTAGAAAACAGCCATGAAGCCATCATCCCGCGTGAAATTTTCATGCAGGTGCAGGAAGAACTTATCCGTCGCCGCATCGTCCACACCAGCCCGAACGGCAAAAACCGAACCTTCAGCAGCATCCACTGTTTTTCAAATATGATTATTTGCGGGGGCTGCGGAGAGTTTTACCGCCGGATTCACTGGAACAACCGAGGGAAAAAATCGGTTGTCTGGCGCTGCATCAGCAGGCTTGAAAATACCGGACTTTACTGTGACGCTCGCACAGTGTTGGAAAGCACTATCGAGCAGGTTCTTGTCACCGCCATTAATCAAACCCTCTGCGGAAAAGATGATTTCCTGATCACCCTGCAGAATAACATCGAAACTGTTCTCTGCCACGAAAGTGACCAGACCCTGGCATGTATCGATGCGCGGCTCCAGGAACTTCAGGCGGAGCTTCTGAAATTAGCCAGCTCCAAGGCTGATTATGAGAGCGTCGGCAACGAGATTCATCGTCTGCATGAAGACAAGCAAAAGGTTCAGCTGGAAAGTGCAGGACGGGATGAACTGAAGAAACGGATAGACGAAATGAGCACATTTCTACAAAAGCAACCCATCGACCTGACCGAATATGACGAGCCGCTTGTCCGGCGGCTGATTGAAAAAGTCACCATCTACGAGGATAAGTTCACCGTCGATTTTAAGTCTGGTTTGACGGTTGATGTGGATGAATAAGAGTAAAAACAAGTAAGGCACTCTACGATAATTATGACGTAGGGTGCCTTTACTTATTTTGAACAATTCTACAATCTATTCTTCATATATGTCTACAGTCATTTCGACGCGTATACCTTCATGCAAGTAACTTTTATGGACTTGTGCTATATCCTTCATGCAACCCAACTCTATTGGAGCACTGTGTAGACGTTCAATAACTTCCTTTTTATTAGTTTTAATGATAACTCGTGCTTCACTTTGCTCTGCAAAGCGGGTGTTTTTTACCAGTAATTCTTTAGGGTATTTCTGGCCAAAATCCATCCAGCCATTAGAGCCGTATGCCTCAAAATCAAAATATGATACATTCCCAATTAGTATTTCAGAATCATCCAAACCGACTTGCCTTAATGCTTGATACAATCTATTCTTAAATTCATCAAAGTCGGAAATTAATATCAATGCAGGTTGGTCTTCTAACGGTAACTTATCAATATCTTCCGGTAAATAGTTGTCTGAAAAGTCTCTAAAATACGATGCTGGTATATCAGCGGTTACTCTGTGTTTTCCCTCACTGTCTGGACAAGGAAACAAGCTGTTTTTCATTATGTACACACAAAAGCAAGGCAATTTTAAACTTCGTTTGTCTTTCAAAAGCAGTCGATTCCCGCATATTTCCTTGTGTAATGGTCTGGTATTAGGATTTAAGATACAGCTAGACTCATATTTTCGAGTCAATTCCAATATACGCTCAACATCTAAACTATCACAAAAACCCAGAGTTCCCTCATAACCGTCTCCTCGCCCATCTCCATATTTTTTGGAGTAGTCAATCCACGATTGGGGGGTGTTGAATTTGATTGATCCTGCATCTATAAAAGAATCAGCATATTTCGAACTGGTTAATCTAAAGGTAGCCGAAAAATTATTCGGTTTTGCCCATTCTCCCATAAAACACCTCTCATTATATCATTCTGACATATTTCGGCTATGTTGATTAGCCTATTTTATGATACAAACCATAAAAATCTATACTGACCACACAACCCGGCAAAATTCAAAAAACATCTAAATCGACCACTCAGCAAGCCCTAAAAACCGAAAACATCTATATCGACCTCTCACCAAGTGCCGACATCTAAATCGACCATTCACAAGGGTCTGAGGCTATTTCGATATGTTCCCTCAAAGCAAAAAAATCACATTTTTCGCTCTCTAATTTCAAACGCAAAAACACACAAACGGCTTGAATACTGGGCTTTCCAGACCACTACTCTTTTACCCTTGACATCAATACGACCGTCTCAACGTGCTGCGTCCAA
>JQID01000010.1 GCA_000770645.1 Desulfosporosinus sp. Tol-M | reverse complement strand
AGATATTCGAGGATTACCTAATGGTTGCAAGTGACATGTTCCGCTACGATGTTTCGGTTTTGGTCATGGAGATGAAGGCCAAGAATATTGAAACCGCCCTTCGGAATTTCAATGAACGCATCGGCCTTACGGACGTGTCCTTTTTGGTCAATGCCCTTATCGGGCTTTATCGAGGCGAGCATCAGGGCGAGGCGCTGGCCTATCTTGCCCGAGATATGGACGTCAAAGCCAAGGAAGCCTTAAAGAAAAGGCTGAATAAGCTGCCCGGCAAAATCAAAATAGCGTCCATCCCATTGGTGGCCGTAACCCTGGCCACCTTGCTCTACGTTATCGGCTCCCACCTAATCAGGTCAATGGGGGGCCTTTTTTAATGTGAAAATGGGGCAACCCTTTTTCAAAATACATTTTGGAGGTATGACCCATGAAAAACAAAACAACCGCAATCCAAATCACCGGAGAAAGGAGGGAAAATTCCATGAAGAAAAGAATCGCCAACACTCTTTCAAGCGCCAGAGGACTTCTTAAAAGCAAGTCTGGCGACCAGATGACCGGCTGGCTCATTGTCGTGCTGGTTGTCGTCGTAGTGGGCGCTGTATTCATGACACTGTACCAGGGTTCCATCACCAGCATCTGGAACAGCATCGTTACCAAAATCACCAGCCTTTTGAGCTAACAATACTTGCAGCCGAAAAGGCTACGGCAACAGGGGGGGAGAATCGTTCTCCCCTTTTTCCTTTGAACCAAAATCAAAAAAATGATATGGAGGTATTTGTTATGATGACTACTTTAAAAAACAAAATGCAGAGGATGGGACTAAAAACAAGAAAAATTCTTGCAAGCAAGTCCGGAGACCAAATGACCGGCTGGCTCATTGTTGTCCTGATCGTGGTAGTGGTGGGTGCAATATTCATGACGCTGTATCAAGATTCCATCACCACTATCTGGAACAGCATCGTCACTAAAATTACCGGCCTTTTAAGCTAACAATACCTAAAACCGAA
>JQID01000002.1 GCA_000770645.1 Desulfosporosinus sp. Tol-M | reverse complement strand
TGTTGCCTCTCACAGATTTTGAGAAAAATTCTCACAGATTTTGAGAAAAATAATTTGCTCTGATTATGAATAAATATACAATAATTGCTTTCTAAGTAAAACCTCGCGCTACCCAAACGCGAGGTTTTACTTCTATTTAAAAGGAGAATCGGGAAAAGCAATTTTAGGTGACAGGATTTCTTTTGAGTATGTTCCTTATCCAGTATTCCGTTAAGCCATACTTAATGGCTAATTGTTTGATATTATAGCCATTGTATTCCTTTATTATCTTGCTATTTCTTAGCGGGATAATAAGTTTATCCAATTTCGGGATATATAAATATACTCCAGCGAAGGCTAGTCCAAGCTTCAATGCATTCTCTTTCCCGATGCATTCAGCCAATTCACTGTAGATCTCAGGAAGGTCTTCATTTTTTATATCTTGGATTAATTCTTCCATGTAATTAGTCATGATAACCTCCACATTGAATTAGGTTTCATTACGCTCCTGTTGCCGGGAATACTGCGGTTATTACGCCTGTGTTAGCATTATTTGTCGCTACTGCTCCTGCTACCGTAAAGAAGTCTTCAGCCACATCAGATAAGGTGAATCCTGCCTTCGGCGTAAGCGTAATTGTAGCTGTGTACACTGTTTCTGCGTCAAAAGTAGCGTCAACTGGTAACCAGGTTACAGTACCGGTGTACTGTGCCGTTTCAGTGATAGTGTTCACTGGAATTTGTCCGGTTACAGGTGCTGTAATCCCTCGTATTGCAGCAATGCTAATTACTTCAACTGACCTTGAAACATAGATAGCGTTTTTCTTGTTGCCAAGAACGAACGCATCATAGTATAAACGGCCTTCTACAAGCCAACCGTTAATTCCCTGAGGGTTTTCATGGATCTTATAATCAGAAAGCTTTTGAGGTGCTGTGGTAGCCTTTGGGTGCGTAATAATAAAGTCTATGCCAGCCTGGAAATAATCCGTAGGGCATGAAATTATGCTGATATTATCCACAGCAGCAACCATTCCATTAAACTTGATTTCCTGTGCTTTATCACTAGCATTAATGAATTTAGAATCCAACTTAAGCTCTTTAAAAAACCCTGGGGTAACAAAAGCGATCCGTCCATTAACCGGAATCTTTTTATCGGTTAGATAAGCAGAAGCTTCCAGCATGGCCTCATAAGCATTTAGTCTACCAACTACCTGTTTTACAGTCTTTCCTGCATTCTGCGCCATTCTTAAAAGCCTGTATTTATCCACTGTTGGAATAACAACTTCGTCCAGTTCTCTATTTAAGGCTGCTGCTGCACTATTAGCCTGCATGGTATCGCTGGAATTACGGCGGTCAATGGCAAAAGTAAAACTCTTATCCTGGGTCAATGTAAACTCCTGAATATCGTTGCCCAGCTCCACAGGAGTACCGTACCTGTTAGTTCCTTCCATAGAATAATTATTTAAGGGAACGGTAGGAATCGAATATACCTTGACTTTATTTACCCCGGAAAACTCATAATCATCATTTATGGCGGCTGCTGTTAATGCGCCAATTTTAAAGCATTCATCGATTTGAGAAGAGTATTTTTCAGCGTAATTAATTGGCATTTATCTCACCTTACTTTAAAAAGTTTTTTTGGCCTTTTAAGCCTTGAACAAATGGATCGTCGACAACGTTGTTTTGACCGCCGCCGGTTGGCGTAGTGCCTCTTAACCGCATATTAACGGCTTTATTGACTGCTTCACCAAAGACATTTTCAACTTTTTCTATGTTTTTGAGAACGTTCTCAGTTTCATCCTTAAAGTTAATAATGTCTAAAAACTCGTGCGGGATTTGGCTTTTATTAAAGCGGATTATTGTATCAGCCTTCATTTCAGCAATTTTCAGGGTTTTTTCCCGTTCTAATATTTCCTTTTCTCTTTCCTCTAAGGTCATTTTAGAACGGCGTTCAAGCTCTTCGGTCTGTTTTTGCAGCTTTCCACGCTCTTCGGTCAGCTTGGCTTCAATGGCAGCGTTAAAGTCTTCTTCCGTGTACGTTTTTGGGGTTGTAGCATCTACATTGGTTTGCTCTGCACTCTGGGCCTGGGTTACCTCCGCTGCTCGTGTATCTTGGGCTTGACCTGCTGTTTCTGTGCCATTTACTAACTCTTCGGGCATCCTCAATTCTCCTCTCACTTTACCGATTTCATCTGAATTTAATTTTAGAACTTCTTTTCGGAAGATTCTACGAAAGTAGTTCAGGAAATTACTTTATACCCTCTAAAAAAAGGAAGAGGAGAACCCTCCTCATTCTTTAGCTTTTTGCAATTTTTCTTGCGAATTCTGTTTTTGACTTCTCTTGTAGATAGCTTTGAGTCCTTCAATAACTTTGGATGCGCTTTCCAAGGTCAGCCATTGGATATGCTCCACCTTGTAATACTTCTTCAGGTAGCCTCTGAGCCGCTTTGGATCACTATCCCAGCCCAGCTTATACGCCAAGTCCTCAATGTATCTGATTTGCTTTTCTGAGGCCATTCCTGGCCGGTATTTCCTCTCTGGGTCAATTCCTAATTCCTTCATTATATGGATCAATACCTCGATTACATCGATCCCCTCTTTACTCGAAAGGGAAGAGATGCTGTCCGATCCTGTTACTCGATAGACTACGTCGTATACTGATTCTTTTGAGAGGTCTATTTCGCGTGCCATTGCCCATATTTTAGCGATCTGAGCTTTGCTGATGAAAGCCATTGCACTTCCCCTCCTTTAACCCGCTTTGATAATCTCTTTGTTGGTAAATTCGCTATACTTTTTGATTATGCAACCTTGCGACATTAAACTTATAAGCGCAAATCCATCTTCAAAACCTTTAAGGTACATGGCTTCATCCATGATATTTGCTCTCTGAACAAATGCTTCCTCCAGAACCATTAAATTATCTTGAATTTCCTTTGGGCCGCAGAAAAGAGAATCCCAAAGTTGGTCTACTTTCTCATCACAGCTGCAATATTCTTTATTATTTTCCTTTAGATCATGAAGCACTTTGTCCTGCACATCGTTGATAAAGTTATAAAAAGTATCTTTATCGTACATATTTTCCGCTCCTTTCATTTGATGATTTCTCAAATTCTGTGAGAAATCATACCTTCCAATAGCAGATTTAGAGATATTGAACCCTTTTTCCCTTAAGCATAATGATATGTCAGAGTAGGTCTTCATAGGATTTGACAGCATTATATTAACCTTTTCCTTAAGTTGTTCTGGCAGCTCCACTATCCGCATATATCTATGTTTTTTCATCAGAACCGCCTCCAAATTCTTGAGATTGAAACATCTCATTTTTATTGATATAATTACTTAGCGTTTTTGTTTCTGGCTTTTTGCCAGATTTTTTTTATATCCTCTTTGACCAAAAGCCGTAAACAGTCCTTCTGCCGGCATCCTTCAAGATATCCATGGTAATTATACTGTCCCCAGCCAGCCGGACGGACTTCTCATAAAGTTCTTCCATGATTCCCCTGATTCCATATTTCCGGGCAAAAACCGTAATAAGATGGGCCATTTCTTTCTTGGCTTCAGGAGTCATCCAGAGCGGCTCCACGATCTGCGCGGCTTCTTCTTTTGTCGGGCCTTGCAGTTCATAGACCGGGCCGAACCGGGAAACGATCTGTCCTTTCCCGCAGCGGACAAGTTCACCAAAGTCATCCGAATGACCGGATAAGACTACCCCTAAGTTCCTGTCGGAAGCGTCCCGGATATCCCGGATGGTTTCCATTATTCGCATGTTACCGTTCCGCATGATCCGACCAAATTCATCAATAATAATAAACTTAGGATTCATGGTAAGGAACCTGATCAGCTCGTTGGTCATGTCGTTGGCGTTGGTACTGGTAAGTGTCATGCAGAAGAGATCAGCGAGATCCTTTAAAAAACTCTTTAGGGTTACATTGGAGCGCGGTGTATAGAATAGTGCCTGCTCTTTTACTTCCAGGTAATGCTTGATGGTTGTCGTTTTCCCCAGCCCTGCTGCACCGGCGATAATTCCCCAGAGATTACTTTCCCTACAATCTTCAAGAATAGCCATGGTTTCAATAACATCGTTTGTTGAATAAAAAGGAATCTTCTCTGGATGGGTTGATTCTCTTTTCTCATGGTGGGAAGTGGTTACTTTGAGTACTTGCTTCACGTTTCTCCTCCTTTTTAAACTGATTTTCTGATAAGACCTTTTTCGACCAGTTCATCAATAATTGGGTTGGTAAGCTTTTTGACATATGCGTCATGATAGCTGAATTTTTCCGGCTTTTCAGGTTCAGTCTTTTTATTCCTGGCCTTGCTGATCTCCTTGGCGGTAGTCTCACCCTGCGAGAGCTGTACGACTTTAACCGGCTCGTTGTTTTCCCCGGTGGCTGCCTTGTGAGTGCGTTTTTGGTGCTTACTTCCTGCATCGTCAAGCCTGTCCTGTCGGTTCTTTTTGTAATTCTTGACCATTGATTCAGTTTTCTTCTGTTGTGCGATATGCTTAAATGTCTCTTCTGCACTGGTGATATAGTCTCTACGCTCTTTTAACGGCAGTTCTCCGATAAGGTTTCCTTCGTCGTCACAAGCATAGATTTGATTCATATCTGCCGGGTCGTAATAAATATTGATCTGTTCTTTGGAGTATCTGCATAGTTTAATGGGATCGTCATAGATATTACCTTTAAACATAATCCCGGTCTTGCGGACGATTCTGGCAGCTCCCCTGAGTAACCACATATCCAACATACGAGGAGAAGGCACTTCTTCTTTCCAACGTTTCCCTTCAAGGTATTTCTCTATGGGAGTCATACCGATTTCGGAATGATAAGCATTGTTTAAGCCATCAATAAAGACTTTAAAGTCCTCAATAACCTGCTCGAAAGATGCCAGCTTGTTTTCTTTCAGGAGTTTTTTCTCATCAAAATCTTCAGGTCTTTCCTTCGGACTGGCTCCACACCAGCCCGGATTATCCCTGTAGAAGTTACTGTTGACATCCCGGAATTTTCTTTCTATCCGGCCTTTACCCGGGCCGTTATGAATGGCGCAGGTTATTGCTATGATTTCAAGTCTTTCAAATAATCCTTGAAGATGGTTTGACTCTGCTTCCTCTGAAAAGTTAGGATTGCGGTTCCCTAATATCCTCTTAGAGATAAAATCCGTTCCATTGTCTATAAGGGTGAACCTTGGGACACCATAGATAGGAGATGATCCTTTTTTCGGAAGTATGGCGTACCGATACGCAAGGCCGATCGTTTCAGAATTAGCCTGGGTAGATACACACCAGCCGACAATGCATCGGCTTCTAGCATCTACTATCATAGTCAGCCAGGGTCTTAACGCTCTGCCTTCATAGTTGATGAAAAAGTCCATCCTTGTATGGTCAGCTTCCCAGACTTCATTGTTAAACTCGGGGTCTTGCCTTAATGCCCTGGTCATATGTTCGAGCCTCCAGAAGTCTTTGCCCCGGCGATGATAGTCTTTATACGTCAGAGGAATATCCTGGATGATCCTGCAGGCCGTTTGATAGCTTCCAATTTTCCAATTGTTCTTTTGAGCTTCCTTGACAGTCAAATCGTAACATTTTTGGACTGAGTACTTCCTGTTGGAAAGATGCGTCACAATGATATAATCTTGGGCAAGCAGGTTAAAACTTTCATACTCCCTGGTTAACGGAGCTTCATTCATTTTAACAATCTGATGCAGGACATTTCCATGAATCAATCCGTCCTGGCCGTACTTAAGATAAAGGTCTACCCGTCGATAAAGGGTAGCAACGCTTACTCCGCGCTCTTTAGCCAGGTCTTTAATAATTTTAGTTCTGTTTGGAACTCGCGACCTTTTAATTGCCAAGACTTCTTTAGCAAGTTCTTGGCTGTCAACGATTTTAGCTAAATTGTCTTCACCATATCTTCTGACGATCATGCCCAGTACATCGGTGTCAGGCTTCGTCTTGATCCGGGTGATTGGCTCAGGCTTAGAGGTTTCAGTAACGGTGGTATCTGATAACTCCTTCAAGTAAGCTTTTCTGGCTTTTTCGGACATAGTGTTAGGATTAATGAGATATCTCCGAATGTTGCCAGTGTCGTGTTCGATGTGATATTCATATTTGTTCTTATTAAGCCAGCGTCGTATTTGTCGTTCGTCTACGCATTCATAATAAGCCACTTGAGAAGTAGTTAGCCAAGATGCCACAGTTTCACCTCCAATCCATGTTATTCAACCATTTGTTCCGAATTTGCCATTACCTACAACGTTACAATCCTTTGGTTAAAGAAAGCCTCGACTTGACCCAGCCCTTAAAGGGGCCGTCAATTTGACGGTACCTTTTGATACAAGCGAAATTGAATTACAAACACCCAGCGGAGTTACTTGCTTCTCAAAAAATATTAGTGTAATCTGTTTAGCGTATCTTAACCGTTCATTCCCATTTAGCATGACCAGTCACATCATTCGCGCTGGGGTGGTTCGGGGGAATATACTAAGATAGAGGACACGCACCACAGAAAAAACATCTATTTCTTTTGAGAAGCTTCTTTAACTTCTTTGATATACGCCTCTGGGTCAAAGCTAAGAGTTAAGGCAATTCTATATGCTACGGGGAGAGTTAAAGATCGTCTTCCAAGTAACATGTCATTTAGATATCTTGGAGCTATCTTGACTTGTCTCGCAAGCCATGCCTGAGTTTTTCCAATTTCAAAGAGCTTATAAACTATTCTCTGAATATGGGACGGTCTGTCGGTTACTGTCTGAAATCGGATTGTTGACACGATTTTCCCTCCTTTCCTATAGTTGTCCTGAATGTTATACTAGTGTTAAATATGGGATACTGCTAACAATATACTAACCTTCGTTACGAAGATTGTCAATGAATATTTCATTCGTAACGAAGGTTTTGGAGGATTTTTTATGTCGTTAACTTTTGGAGAGCGTCTTAGAGAAGTTAGAAAACATTTCAAATTAACTCAAGCCGAATTTGCAAATATATTTGGACTAAGTTCCTCTTATATGTCTAACATGGAAACGGGGAAGGAAAACCCATCTGAAATGTTTATCTTATTTCTCGCTACAAAATTTAATATTGATGAAAATTGGCTTAGATCCGGAGAAGGAAGTATGTCTGGTAATTGGGACTTTACTGATGAAGGAATGATAAATAAATATAATGGTATGAAATTGTTATTTGAAAGCGCTTTTAAAAAATATACCGGGGATTCATTAGAAGCTTATTTAGATGCTTATTACGCATTTGTTAGTTTATTATCTGCGTCTCATTTAAAAGATCCTGAAATTGTAGCAGAATATTTAAAAGTGGCAAATGCTATAATAGATAATATTGAGAAGTTTATTGTCAACACTGATGATCTAAGGCTTTTTAAAAGTAAAAAACAGAATTATGAAATGTTGCTATATTACAAAGTTCGATCGGACGAGCTATTAGAACTGATAACTAATAGCCTTAAAGATGCTGCTAACATCTATTTAAGACATCACAAAATAAAACTGGAACTATAGTCTTAATATTTTGCATATTCATTCATTTTTACTACATAATTATACATATCTTATGTCCGCAGCGGATTTTGTTTGACAGCCTAAAAACCCAGTATTTATGCATGTCCGCGGGTCTTTCTAAAATGTCCGCGGCTTTATTCAAAATGTCCGCGGCTCAAGCCCGAAAAATCATTGAAAAATGCCTATAAATAAAAGACCGTCGCCAAGCGTAAAGCCTTGAATACCAAGGCTTTAAAGCTACTTAGCGACGGTTAGCGACGGTTAACTACGGGTCTACCGTTACCGATGAATTTTAGGTCAAAAACGGTTATTTTTCTCAAAATGGTGTGAGACCTGGTTAACTATAATAATCCCGTCTAATCCAGTCATATCAAGGGGTATCCCTTGTTATCTCGGATGTGAGTTTTTCTTAAAATCTGTGAGAGATAAC
>JQID01000137.1 GCA_000770645.1 Desulfosporosinus sp. Tol-M | reverse complement strand
CGTTCAGGAGGTAGTTTCTTAGCCCAGTCGCACACGTTCAGGAGGTAGTTTCTTAGCCCGTTCGCACACGTTCAGGAGGTAGTTTCTTAGCCCAGTCGCACACGTTCCGTCGCTATTCGCTTGTCGCTAAGGCTAAACCGCGTAACCTCCGGGCTTCTTTGAATGTAAACCAACGCGGTTTATAACGCCTTATCGCCTGCGCTCATTGACGCGACTCCTCTCTCCGTGCTCCCTAAGCTAAGAAACTTCCCCTAGCTTGTGTCCAATACAGAAGTTTGAAACGACGGATGATCCCGGGATACGATTTGCGTTTATTGGGCAGATGCGCTTTGCGTGTTTACAGGGCGTGCGTAAGGATATATTTTAAAGTCTTAGTAGGTGGAAAAAATAATGACTAAAAGAAGAGATAATACCCAGACGGCTAATCTTACATTGGGGGGGATTACCCTTGGGTTTTTGCTCAGTTATCCGTTTCATGCGAGTTTTGTCGGGGGGCTCCTCTCCAGTGGATGTAGCGCGGGCATGATCGGGGGGCTTGCCGATTGGTTTGCTGTGACAGCGCTTTTTCGACGTCCCCTGGGAATTCGACCGGGCAAAGTATTTCGCACTGAGATTATTCCACAAAACCGAGAACGAATTTTTGCGGCCTTGGCGGATATGGTACAGCATGAATTACTTTCACAGGACGCACTTCGACACAAATTATCCGCTTGGGATTTTTCAGGCGTGCTCATTCGGATCTTGGGCAAGGAGGAGGTTAAGCTTTCCGTTATCCCCTTACTGACCAATCTTGCGGGGGATATCGTTAGACATATGGAGCAAGGGGAGTTCACGCTGATTCTTCAGAGCTTACTTCAAGATAACTTGGGTAGCCTGAATCTCTCGCAAACTTTGGCCGAGGTCCTGGAATTTTCATTAGACCACGGAGATGTTGACCAGGTTTTGTCAGTTATTTGCCGGGCAACTAATGAATATGTGGAGCAGCCTGAGGTCAAGGCTGCCCTAATGAATATGATGGAAGCAGCCCTGATCAGGTATGGTGAAAATAATGCCACGCGTAAAATGGTCATAAAGTTTCTTCCTGCACCCTCTGTTCTGGCGCATGGTCTCCAGGAAAAGATCAAAAAGGCGCTCCGGGACGGTACAGTTGAACGGTGGTTAAAGGATTCTTTACTCCGCTTTGTATTGGAACTTAAGACAAAACCCTCGCTTCAGGAAAGCCTCAATCGGTTTTGCCTTAACATCCCGGCTTTCAGGGGGACAAGCACGGAAAAGGTGCGCTCGATAATTGAACACTTTATGGGGGATTTATGGAATAATTACGATGAGTACCTTGGAATATTAGAGTGCAATCGTTCTCTCAGGTTGAAAGTGGATGAAAGGGTCAAGCTTATCCTCGATAAACAGATTGGATTACGCCACAATGCCATTGGACATATGGTTCGTGAAGGTTTGGACCCTCTGACAGATGACAAGCTTGTTGAATTGATTGAGGACAAAGCGGGTAATGACCTGCAAATGATCCGGATTAACGGGTCGGTAGTAGGCGGTCTGACCGGAATGCTGATCTACGTCCTTAGGATGGTGTTAGCATGAAAACGAATTATCACAGAAGGGCAAATATTACCTTGGCCGCCGTTTTTCTCTTTTTCTTGAGTGCTGCAGTGTTAGAATACTTTAATCCAGGTAACTTCGGAATCAGACTGATGTTTTTTGTCTCGGAAGCGGCCTTAGTGGGCGGAATTGCTGATTGGTTTGCGGTAACAGCGATTTTCAAAAAGCCACTGGGTTGGGGCTATCATACTGCCTTGATTCCTCGAAATCGCGAAAAGGTGATCGAAGCTGTGGCGTCAATCGTGCAAACAGAGTTACTGAACATGACTTTAATTCGTAAGAAAATTGAGGGAATTCCTTTTATTGAAGGACTCCTTCTAAGCGTGGAGAAAGCAGGCGGCTCAATTTACCTAACTGACAAGGCTTTGGTCTACCTTCGGCGTTATGCGGAAAAACAGGAACCGGCCCAACTGGCGGAGAAACTAGCCACGTTTATCCGTTGCACAGCGAAGACCTGGAACCTGGCGCCAAGGGTGCAGGGTATAAGTGGGTGGGCGTTAAAACATGGCTATATCGATCTGGGAATGGATTGCTTAGCAGAAGGGCTCTGGGATAAAGCAGCTGATGAAGAAACACGTCAGACCATTCTCCGTTACCTTGAAGAAATTAAAGAAGAAAAAGTAAGCAATGGTGGGGCAATATTTCGCACTTTGATGGGGTTTGTAGAAATGTCAGATGGGTTAAACCTCGACGAAGCGGCCGATGCGCTGCAAGCGGAGCTGCTCCTAACCTTACGTAAATTTAGAGACCCGCTGGATTCTTTGCGTATAAGGCTTAAGGATATGCTTCTAAATAGGGTAGCAGAATTAGAGTTTGATACCCGGTTTTGCACTCAAGTCGAGCAATGGAAGGAGGACATA
The DNA here is from genome assembly GCA_000770645.1 of Desulfosporosinus sp. Tol-M. Lineage (GTDB taxonomy): Bacteria > Bacillota > Desulfitobacteriia > Desulfitobacteriales > Desulfitobacteriaceae > Desulfosporosinus. The sequence goes on along the minus strand of JQID01000137.1, from coordinate 23,882 downwards.
TTGAACGATGGCATATTTAGCAGATTTTTGGAATTTGTCCTTGGGGAAGCACTGAAAGTCGCCTCATCTCCCTCTACTCCTTCGGAGCCGAATGCCTTGTATCGTACGATTCATCCTTACGTAGAGAAATACTGGGTTAGCGTTCAGCATAACCCGGAACTACGGGCAAGGATCAATGCGTTCCTTGCGGATACTCTTTGTCGGGTGATTCAGAATGAACATGACCTGATTGGCGGCATGGTCAGGGAGACCCTTGCTGCGCATACTGATCAGGATCTCAATCGATTTGTTGAGGAGAAGGCAGGTAACGACCTCCAATGGATCCGGATTAATGGGTCGATGATTGGTGGGGTTGTCGGGCTCCTCATGTTTTTATTCCTGGATTTTGTCTATGAACCCATCATTATACCTGTGATAATGAACTATATCCGATGAGATGCCAAGCCGAACACCGGATATCAATAGTGGTTAGTCTTATCAGATCCTTTGCCTTCTGAGCTGCACAATAAAAAATGTATTCAATGGAAATAAATGGAACATAAAATCTTTATAAGCGTATGATGTATAAACAAGAAAGGGGGATTCAAAATGGCACTCGGAGCTGGCGGACCTGGTGTAGTTGGATGCGGTGGAGTAGGAGCTGGTATCGCGATCGTTGTTGTAATAATTTTGCTTCTCATCGCATTGGGCATCGTATTCTAAACTCTTGGCATCTCACGTTCAATAACTTAACTTGAAGGAGGTAAAACAATATGTACGGATATGGTGGTGCCTGTTGTCGCCCCGTTGCTCCCGTAGGTACGTGTGTAGGCGTAGGGATTATTGCGATTGCGATTTTAATCTTAATTGCTTTGGGAGTTATCTTCTAAAAAATATGCCTAAAAATATGGTCGGAAAAGATGGGGCTCCTATTGGGGGGTCCCATTTTCCTTATGCTTTTTGACTGTTAAACATAGGGGCTGTGTGAAAACACAGTCCCCAAAAAATAAAGTGGTAAGAGTTTCTGAATTAACGCTTAATTTAATCGAGCCAGGAGAAGCTGGATTGCTATAGCCATTGTAAACAGGTAAAATGCCATTTCTGTGGCGATTAAAGCACGAGCAGTCAAATTTTCGGGCATGATGTCTCCTAAGTTACCAGTAGCAATACTGGTAATGCTTAAATATAAAAACGAAAAGAGTTGGGTCCAAAAGTTATCTCCTACATCCCCCTTAAAGCTGGAAGGAAAAAATCGGTAGAGGAGGAGATATTCTGCGTTGAAAAGTAAGATGACTGAGACAAGGACTCCCCCAATGGAATAGAGCAGGCGGTCGTGGGGGGCTTTGGAGCGTACTATAACATCAGTAACTGCGAAGGAAGCTGCGACTGAAGCGCCGATAGCATACCAAACGATAAAGAGTTTAAAAAGAGTCTCCCCGAAGCGGTCCGCTACATGATCGCTATCCGAGAAAAGGCTCAGGAAAAGCGCTCCGGTTGCTCCCAAAAGCGCGGGAGATAAGAACTCCCAATAGCCAAGTTTGAGTGTCGGGTTTAAGGGAAGGATCTGTTTGCAGGGAGGGGTACAATATTGGGAGTTTGAAAATGGGGGCGTATACTTTCGAATAATGCCTGGGTTTAAGGGATAAGTTCCATAATAGTCCACCTTTTAACGACCACCTTTCCGCGGATGTATAATACCAGTATATTCCATAGAACAAGTTAGGGTTATGAAATTTTGCGCGTCGTAGAAAGTTGAAATCGAAGAATACTTTGCAAGTTTGTTAATTAAATGATTTGACCTTAACTGACCTTTGTAATAAAATAAAGTTAATCGGTCAGAATATAATGGGTTAAATGCAGTACTAATTAATTAATTCAGATGAATAGGGGGAATAATAAATGGGTTATCTCGTCCCGATGGTTGTGGAACAAACAAGTCGTGGGGAGCGTTCCTACGATATATACTCTCGTCTTTTGAAAGACCGAATTATTTTCCTCGGCGGTGCAATTGATGATGATATGTCCAATCTAGTCGTGGCACAAATGCTCTTCCTCGAAGCAGAAGATCCTGAAAAAGATATCCATTTGTATATCAACAGTCCTGGTGGTTCGATCACAGCCGGAATGGCCATTTATGACACCATGCAGCACATACGCTCGGATGTTCATACGATTTGTGTCGGGATGGCAGCCAGTATGGGGGCCTTCCTCCTTGCCGCCGGCGCGAAAGGTAAGCGGGACGCGCTGCCGAATTCGGAAGTTTTAATTCATCAGCCATTAATCGGTGGGCATGGGCTCTCCGGACAAGCAACCGAGATTGAGATTCACGCTAGGCAACTGCTCCGCACCAAGGCTAAGCTAAACAAAATTCTTTCCGAGAAAACCGGGCAACCCATTGAGAAAATCGCGCAGGATACTGAACGAGACTACTATATGACAGCAGAAGAGGCAAAAGAATATGGTCTGGTTGATCAGGTTTTAGACAGATCAAAACAGATTAAGGAAACCAAGAAGTGAGAGGGAACACTTTAAGACAGGTATCTTTTATAAAACGAGGACAAATGTTCTCGTTTTATAAATTTGCATATTTTTTACAATTATACTAAAATTGAAATTAACAATTTTTAGATTGTGGTTTAATACAAAATAATTAGCGATTAAGCTTTCCATACAAATAGATCATTTAAGTGTTTAGAAGTAACTTAATTTAAGAGTATTTATATAAGGAGAGTTAATGAATGCGTAAAATTTGTAAAGCCGTAATCCCGGCAGCCGGGCTGGGAACTCGTTTTTTGCCGGCAACAAAGGCTCAGCCAAAAGAGATGCTGCCCATTGTGGATAAACCAACCATCCAATTTATTGTTGAAGAGGCTATTCAATCCGGAATCGAGGATATTATCATAGTTACAGGACGCAATAAGCGGGCTATCGAAGATCACTTTGACCGCTCGATGGAACTGGAAGCGTTTCTGGAGAAAAATGCAAAAGATGAACTTCTGGATTTGGTACAGGATATCGCCCAGATGGCGGATATATATTACGTCAGGCAAAAGGAAGCATTAGGTTTGGGGCATGCAATCTATAGTGCCCGAAAATTTATCGGAAATGAACCGTTTGCGGTCCTTTTAGGGGATGATGTCATTCATTCCGAAGTGCCAGTTTTGCGCCAAATGATGAATCAGTACGAGCGCCATGGGGCCAGTATCGTAGGGGTTCAGGAAGTTCCTCTCCAGGATACGTCCAAATATGGGATCGTGGATGGCGAAAAGTTTGCCGAAAGGCTTTATCGTGCCAGGAATATGGTTGAGAAACCCCGTCCGGAAGACGCTCCGGAAACTCATTTAGCCATAATGGGAAGATATATTTTAAATCCAGAGATATTTGATATTCTGAGTGCCCTTCCGCCGGGGAAGGGTGGGGAGATACAGCTCACGGATGGGATCAAGGAATTGGGTCAATCTCAGGAAATCCTTGCCTATGAGTTCGAAGGTCGGAGATATGACGTTGGAGACAAGTTGGGCTTTGTGGAAGCGACGATCGAATATGCCTTGCGCCGGGGAGATCTTACGGAAGCTCTCATGAATTACCTGCGGGTATTGGTTCGAAAAGCAGAAATTGAGAGATAGTGATCTGAATCTTATTTTGGAAATGCTGCATCATCTTCGCGAAATTTAGGGACGGACAGGATCCTTAGAGTATTTCTCGAAAACAGATGACGGAAAATGGTTTAAGCTTTACAGCAAAAACGACACTCTTTTCTCCTAATAAATGGTAAAATATCTACGTAATGTAAATAAAAGTTTAAGGAGGGAAGAGACCAATGAGATCAATAAGATCACTAATTCCTATGGACAAAAAGAGGGTTGTGACCTTAGCCGGGACGTTAGTTCTGGCCGGTGCTGTTGTTGCTGCCGGGGTTTATGGCCCGAGTGCCTGGAAGGTTTTTAGGCAACAAAGTGCCATCACCGATACCGATCAGGTAGTCATTCAATCCCCAGCCGTTGATTCGAATGGAGCCGCTGAGATCAACGGAGAAAATGGCATATCAAATGGTACGGCTCCATATGGGACACCTGGAACGGTGCAGTCGGCAGCTAATGCGGCTACTACAATTACGGTACCTTCACAAGGAGACACTGGTTCCAAAAGTAAATATAGGGAACCGAACAATAACCTAATAGACCCGGCGCCGTCTGTTGCTATGTACTTTGGTGAGAACGCCTTAAGCAATGATGCTAAATCATTAATTTTTGGTTCGGCGTGGAACATTCACCAATACGTAGACGGTTTTCTCTTTGGGCCGGCCGCGGGTCCGCAGATGAACGAGCAAGACATTAAGAAGTATATTGTGTTTCATAAAACACTCCTGGACAAGCAGTTTAACAATGAAGCGAATGCTCCCAAAGCCGTCACATTCACCAGTTACTTAGATGTGCTTTTGAACAGCGGAATCGACGCTTTTGACTCAAAAGATAAAACGCGGATTGAACAGTTCCACCAAGGAATTCATGATTTGGATACGCATATTATGCGTAATGATCTGAGTTCAAAAATCTACGGGGCGACGCCGTTTGCAACCAAACGGACATAATTCAGTTCATTAAGTAAGCTTTGACAGTAGGAAGGAAATGAACTTAAGACGAAGTATTATATGCGCTATTATTTACACACTGAATTGTTTCCCAGGTACACGATGGCTCTTGTCCTTATAAATTCTCAAAACGAAATTAGAGGAATGATTAAAAAGTTTATTGATTCATGGGTTTAGATAACTGAATAGGCAACTAAGTTAAGTGAATGTGTGACCTTGTAAGTATCAAGGTTGAAAAACGAATTTAGTTGTTGTGGTTTTCGTCTCGAAAAACTGAATATAAAGCGCAGGGCCTGCCCTACAGGGACAGGCCCTGCGCTTTATATAATACGGGTCAGAAAGTATTAACTGATGTGACCATTCCTGGTCATCGCCTCAAGGCCTGGCGCTAGACAAGTTTACTTGACGTATCAGACTCCCATGCCGCAGCGCGTTACCACTGATGAATGAAAATAGGTCATTTTCAGGTCAGAAAGTATAAGTTTAGAGTCACCCTTTACTTGCGAATTTGGTATTATAAAAGTATGAAAGAGAACATCTTAAGAGAAATTCTTTTTGATAAATCATGATTTCGGTGCAGGAACCCTCCATTTCTAGTCTAAAAGCAGGAATTCACCTCCGTTATATTGAATTATACAGTATAGGAGAGATATTCGGAGATATCTGGATTTAATTTACTTATATTGTGATTTAAGATGATTTTTGCATGTTTAGAAGATTAAGAGGAAATAAGAGCAGGTAATAGGGAGGCGAATCGCTATGGCACAAGATAATAACTCATTCGGTTTTTTAGAACCCCAATCAGATATTGGGGAAATAGAGTTGCAGGCATTAATAAAAGCTTTGGAACTGATTAACAGCTATTTGTGCATATTTGATTTTGACGGCAAGATACTGTTTATGAACCGGAAGATGAAATCCTGGCTGGGATTTACAGACAAGCAATCTTCTGCATTACAGATTGTGGATTTGCTGACCGAGCCTAACCATGATAAAAACCTGCGTAATATCCAAGAATATTTGGACCGGGATGCTTCAGAAAGAGAGCTATCTATACGTACCCCGGATGGAAGAGAAATGGTGGTTATGGCTAAGGCATCAAGGTTAAAACAAGGAGATAAAATAGTAGGCGGAATTCTTTTACTGGAAGATATAACCGAACGTATTCTTATTAAGAATGAGCTGCTAAACTCTAAGCATGAGTTGATGGATATTATTGAATCGTCGCCTGACGCAACCTTGGTAATCAATAGAGAGGGGAAGATATTGCATTGGAATCGCGCAATGGTGGAAATAACCGGCTATACTGCGGAATCAATGTTAGGTAAGGATAATTATGAACACGGATGGGTTTTATATAATGGTAATCGCCGACCCATGCTGATAGATTTGATAGTGAACCCCAGCCTAAATATCAGTCATATGTATACTCACCTTCGGAGGGAAGGAGATATACTGATATCGGATAACAATTTAGCCTATTTGAAGGGTGAGCAGAAGATCATGTGGGGCATGGCTGCTCCCATATATAACAGTCAGGGACAGGTAGTGGGAGCAATTGAAACAATACGTGACATAACTGAACGCAAGCGCGAGGAAGAGGAATTGCAAAGGAGTCACGACCAGTTGAAAGTCATATTAGAAAGCACTGTCCATGCTCTTGCTATCACCACTGAAAAACGGGATCAATATACTGCAGGACACCAGGAACGGGTAGCCAATTTGGCTTGTGCTATTGCTCAAGAAATAGGTGTTTCCGAAAACATAATCGAAAATATAAAAATTGCCGGGACCTTACATGATATCGGTAAATTATATGTACCAATGGATATTTTGAATCAGACCAGCCAACTAGGTGAAATCCAAAGGTTGCTGGTAATGACTCATTCGGCCGCGGGATATGATACTATCAAAGAAATTCCCTTTTCGGGGCCAATTGCGGAGATTGTTTTGCAACACCATGAAAGAATGGATGGAAGCGGATATCCAAAAGGTTTAAAAGGCCCGGACATATTAATCGAAGCCCGAATACTGGCAGTTGCGGATACATTTGAAGCCATGTCCTCACACCGACCTTATCGGCCGGCTCTTGGGATTGAAAAAGCTATGGACGAGATCCAAAAAAATGCCGGTAAATTATATGATGAAAGTATAGTTGCCGCTTGTGTCAGACTGATAAAAGAAAATCGATATCAACTTCAAAATAACCCTTTCGGGATTGGATAAGCTGTGAGGGAAGAGGGAAGAATGCAATCACAGGGGTAGGTTTGCCGAAGGAAACAGAAAAAACTGGTCTTAAGTATATCCACATAGGAAATATTTAGAGGTGATGAGAATGAATGAGCAGGCGCTAAGGGATTTCTTCCTGCAAATGGACCGTTCCTTTTTTAATACTGTTGATGTCTAAGATCTTCTGACGCTGGTTAAGCTAGTAATAAAACTGGTTAAAGGAGATTGTGTCTTTATGCGTAAAATGAATTTGTTATTTGGAGTTCTGGCTTTAGGTCTTGGTGTAATAGTGGGAACATTGGGTGTATCTTTACTCACGAATCCAAGCTCCCCGGGGTCTTTTATCTCCAAACTTCGTGGTCAAGACCACATTCAAACGGTTACCGGAGAGGTAAATGACACGACGCAAACCCCTCCGGTCCTTAACACGGAACAGGATAATCTTTCCGAAACTAACGCCGCCTTGGATAGCGCTAATCCGGATTCGATCTTAAATCAGGCGGAGCAACAAATCGTAGCAGACTATAAGCAGGATATCGGTATTTTCTTCGGGGCTTGGAAGTCGGCGGATATAGATACCTTTCGTCTCAAACTAGCCAAAGCCTATACGGGGGAACTAATAGAAAAACATGCCCGACGAGCGGAAAAATTCCTGGTTCAAGGCATAGGTTTAGATGTCACTCAAATAACCTTTGACCAGGTTGCCGTAGAAAGTGCAGACGCGAATACAGCCACACTCCGAGTGGATTACCGTTACAAGGCAAGGGATTATAGCCTGGCGGATAGGGCTTCCTTCGGGGAAGAGCATGAACAAATCGTGCAGGTCCGGGTTAATCTGTTGAAACAGAATTCGCGCTGGATGATTACAGGCGAAAACTCAATCCGGTAAGGTCAATCCTGTAATGATAAAAGGACTACCGTCGACAACGACAAGGTAGTCCTCTTTTTCTACAAAGAAGTTTTCTGCGCTCATTAGCTCAGGGAGAGCGGCTATGGTGATTAGGTTTCCCACTTCAGGAGCGAACGGGTTATTATAGGCGTGTTAAACAAATGATTCAAGAAAAGGGGTTTACAGTGGCTGATTTTTCCGATAAAGAGTATGAGAAGTATTTTTTGAAAGACATCATGCATATCGGCTGGAAAGGGTGGGTTTATGTCAATCAATCACTGGTTCAATTCCATGAAAAATAGCGTCGGGTTTCGACGTTGGAAATCCCCCTTACGTTGGTCAGGTAAAGCCTTTTATTATTATCTCATCCTTATGCTCCTTTTCTTTTTATACGTTGTCCAAAAGCAGCATACCCCGGCCCCATTTATTTATAATAATTTCTAGGACGTGATATTATGCTTCTCCAAACCATTGGCTCATTTTCTCTGGACGTTTATTTTAACACTCATATTCAAGAAAATAGAAATTCCCAAACGAGGTTTTTATAAGCTAAACACCAGGGTTTTTGCACTGTTATTAACTGAAGTTGCGGTCTATCGGAGGCCTCCACTATGTTAAACTGTTTTCTTTTAGCGAGGAGAGGGGTATTTAAATGTCCGAGAGACCGAGAAAAGGGCGAAAGTTGTAAAACCACAAAAACTATAGTAAAATGTAAAACTGTAATATAGAGAAGAGATTGGAGATAAAGTTGCTTTCCTCTGAGAAAGGATAGGTCTTTATGTTATTTCGCAAACGAACGTGGCTGTTAATGCTGATTGATGCTATGTTGATCAACCTGGCAGCTTTCGGCAGTTTTTATTTGCGCTTTGTTGGAGATATTAAGTTAGAGGATTATCAAATCTATAATCACACAGCTATTGCGGCGACTATTATATATATCGCAGTATTTTATATCTTTGGATTATATAATCGGCTTTGGCAGTATGCAAGTACGGGGGAGTTACTTTCCATTGTTTACGCAGTAACCGTCGGAACGGGCGGAACGGCGGCAGCGGTTTATCTATATGGCGTTGCTACGGCTGCCAAACTTCCTTTTAGGATTCCGAACTCTGCTTCTGTGTTGTTATGGTTCTCTATGGTCCTTTTAATCGGGGGTTCGCGTTTTATTTGGCGGATCTTACAAGATAGTAGATATGACCGCCATGTTCCTGGCTCGCAAAAGCAAGTACTTATTGTGGGGGCAGGCGATGCAGGCGTCTTAGCAGCTCGAGAACTGAAAAATCGTAATTACCGGGATGGACGCCCGATCGGGTTTATTGATGATGACCGCTCAAAGGTCAAATTGAAGGTACTCGGAATTCCGGTGTTGGGTACTCGTAAGGATATTGTCCGTGCAGTAAAAGATCATAATGTAGATGAAGTTATTATTGCCATGCCTTCCGCCTCAGGTGAGTCTATTCGCGAAATCGTGCAAATCTGTGAAAAGTCTGGGGTCGACATTAAGATTATGCCCGGTGTTTATGACATCATTAGCGGGGATATTAATATTAATCCGATTAGACAGGTTCAAGTGGAAGATTTACTGGGTCGAGATCCTGTTTCAGTTGATTTAGAAGAAGTTGCGGGCTATGTTTCTGGAGAGACGGTGATTATCACTGGTGCCGGCGGTTCAATTGGCTCTGAAATTTGCCGTCAGATTGCCAGGTTTAATCCAGGGAAACTTGTCTTACTTGGACATGGGGAAAACAGCATTTTTGAGATCGAACAGGAGTTACGTGCCGAACACCCAGGAATCGACTATATAACGGAAATATTGGATATTAAAGACCGACAGAAAGTGGACTTAATTTTTGAAAAATATAAGCCAGGCGTCGTCTTCCACGCTGCAGCGCATAAACATGTCCCCTTAATGGAACGAAATCCTGAAGAAGCCCTGAAAAATAATGTAATTGGTTCACAAAATCTGGCGGAAGCAGCCGACAAAGCAAGAGTAAAAACCTTCGTCTCGATCTCCACAGATAAGGCGGTTAACCCAACCAGCGTTATGGGAGCAAGCAAACGAATCGTCGAAATGTTGATTCAAAGCCTGGACCGTCATTCACAAACCAGGTTTGTAGCAGTTCGGTTCGGAAATGTTTTAGGAAGCAACGGAAGCGTCATCCCAACGTTCAAGAGACAGATAGCCAAAGGAGGTCCGGTAACGGTTACCCATCCTGATATGGTGCGCTATTTTATGACGATCCCGGAGGCCGCCCAATTAGTCATTCAGGCAGGGGCCATGGCTAAGGGCGGAGAAATCTTTATTTTGGATATGGGAAAGCCGGTCAAGATTGTGGATCTGGCCAAAGACTTAATTCGGCTTTCGGGTTTCGAACCCGATGTTGATATCAAGACCCAATTCACAGGGATTCGGCCGGGCGAAAAGCTTTTTGAGGAATTATTAACGGCCGAAGAAGGAATCACTTCAACCAAACACAGCCGAATTTTTGTAGCGAAACCGAACGGGATTGACGTTAAACTCCTTGAAGAGCTAACCCATATTATTCGGGAGCGTGGCAGTTATTTAACGCGAAATGAAGTTATTGAATTATTACAGACAGTCATTCCTACCTTTCGTAAGCAGGCAGTAAAAGCAGTAGCCAATCAATAAGGAGGAAAATCAGGAATATGATGACCGCTAAGAACGTCATTACGAGCGAAGATGTAGTCGCAGTTGCCCTTAAAGAAAAAATCCTCAAGCACGAAGCGCTAATTGGGGTTATCGGTTTAGGGTATGTGGGACTCCCTTTAGCTGTAGAAAAAGGTAAGGTCGGATTCCCCGTGATTGGTTTTGACATTAATGCTGAACGTGTCGGACGCGTGAACGCAGCGGACAACTATATTGGGGATGTTTTGGATGAAGATCTCCAAAATGTGGTGCGCAATGGCCTATTGGTTGCTACTGTGGATTTTTCCCGACTGGCCGAATGTGACGTAGTGATTATATGTGTTCCCACCCCCTTAACCATTACCCGTGATCCGGATATTTCTTACATCCGGGCATCTACAGAAAGAATTGTACACTATCTCCGCCCAGGGCAGTTAATCACCTTGGAAAGTACGACTTATCCCGGGACCACGGAGGAAGTTATTCTTCCCTTATTGGAAAAGACGGGACTTAAGGTAGGTAAGGACTTCTTCCTCGCTTTCTCCCCAGAACGCGTCGATCCGGGCAACAAACGCTTTAGCACGAAAAATACCTCTAAAGTGGTTGGGGGGATGACCCCGGTTTGCTTAGAGATTGCATATGCCCTGTATGTCCAGACGATTATCAATGTAGTTCCGGTATCCTCTCCGGCCGCAGCGGAGCTGACCAAAGTCTTTGAAAACACCTACCGGGCTGTAAATATTGCTATGGTCAATGAGTTAATGATGCTCTGTGACCGAATGGGGATTGATATTTGGGAAGTTGTGGAAGCCGCCGGAACAAAACCGTTTGGCATCCAAACCTTTTATCCAGGACCTGGCGTAGGGGGTCATTGTATTCCCATCGATCCGTTCTACCTTACCTGGAAAGCGCGGGAGTACGATTTCCATACCCGTTTCATAGAACTTGCCGGAGAAATGAACGTAGAAGTTTCATATTATGTCGTCAATAAAGTAGTTCGTGCTCTGAACAACGAAAATAAGAGTTTGAAGGATGCTAAAATCTTCATCCTGGGTGTAGCTTATAAAAAAGATATTGATGATATGCGCGAATCACCAGCCTTGAAGATTATGGAGCTGTTGCGTAAACAGGGAGCGAATATTACGTATCATGACCCATTTATTCCGGTCATTGAGCCACACGGTGGCAGTACTCGCCACCTGGAGAGCATGCCTATAACAGATGAGGTGCTCGCAACAGCTGACAGTGTATTAATCCTTACAGACCATAGTAACGTTGATTATGAGCGTGTAGTTGCCAAAGCCCGGCTCGTAGTGGATACTCGTAATGCCACAAAAAATGTCCTGGAAAATCGAGAGAAGATTGTTAAAATTTAAAGTGAAACGACCTGGGTATTTGAATTTATGGATTGATCTTCAAGTATCCGGGTTTAAGGGGAATCGGCAGATTCCCCTTAAACTTATGCCATACCGGTCAGAAAGTATAACTGACAGTTATACTTTCCGGAAGGTCCCTTCGCGTCATTCGGCATCCCGCCATCCATGGCGATGCTCAAATCTTGAACGTCCTGTTCGAGTCCTGGCTACAGGGATACTTGACCATCCCCGGTCATCGCCTGAAGGCTTGGCGTTAGCCAAGTTTTCTATAAATAAGAGAGAAAAGAGTTGTCGAGTGAAGATGAACGAAGAAAAAAAGATTCGGTTTGCGATCATTGGGTGTGGGAGAATTGCCCCGAAACATGCGGAGTCGATTCTGGCGCTTCCTGAAGCGGAACTGGTCGCAGTATGCGATATTATACCGGAGTTGGCTCAAGCCTTTGCCGATAAATATCGAGCAGAGCCCTATACCGATTATTCAGAGATGTTAAAGAGAGATGACCTCGATGTCGTCACTATTGCAACTTCGAGTGACTTACATGCTGAGATTGGAATTGCAGCGGCGGAAGCAGGCAAGCATGTTTTGGTAGAAAAGCCAATGGCCATGACCTTAAAAACTGCTGATGAGATGATTGCGGCTTGCCATAACGCAGGCGTTAAATTAGGCGTCATACACCAGAACCGTTTTAACGACTCGATAAAACTCCTGCGCACGGCCTTAGAAGACGGCCGCTTTGGCAAATTAACTCATGGACAGGCAACAGTCCGTTGGAATCGAAATGATAATTATTATACTCAAGCACCTTGGCGCGGGACTAAGCTCAAGGACGGCGGGGTACTTATGAATCAATCCATTCATAACATTGACCTTTTACAATGGACCTTTGGTCCAGTGGAATCTGTTTTTGGATATACAGCGACCTTTATGCGCAAAATTGAAATGGAAGATATGGGTGCAGCCGTTATCAAGTTCAAAAGCGGGGCCATCGGACTTATCGAAGCAGCCTCAACCATCTATCCAAAAAACATTGAAGAGACCCTAAATGTCTTCGGTGAAACGGGATCAGTTATTGTCGGAGGAATAGCCGTTAACCGAATTGAAGTCTGGGAATTACCGAACAGTGAGGAAGAGAAAAAAGAGATCTTCGCCGGTCAGGCAGGGGATCCGCCGAACGTATACGGCTATGGACACAGGGAACTAATTATGGATCTCATCCATGCTATTCGGGAAGACAGGGAACCGGCTATTCCAGGAGAAGAAGGACGTAAAGCATTGGAGATTATCTTAGCGATTTACAAGTGCCAGGAGACGAAGGAGCCTGTTGTATTTCCGCTAGTTGAGTAAGGAGAGTTGCGATACAGCCACTCCGTCCATACGCTCGCAGACCAAACTAAGGCCAACCTACTGGATTTGAGCGGGCTAGGTTCTGCCAAATTCGACCTCCGTGTCTCAGTTGACCTGGAAACAGGACTTTATAATAAATTTATTAATTCTTCGGTAGTTAAACCAGCTCGGTCTATGATGCTTTTTAAAGTTTTAGGTCTTAGAATTTTATTAGTATGTACTGGTACTGTAACTAGAGCACCGCCTCCAGATGGTTCTAAGTAGTGGTGGCTCCCTTCAATGTAAACTAAAATAAACCCGGCTCGTCTTAAAGCAGCCACCATGTCCTTGCCGGATATTCTTGGTTGTCGAGGCGTCATACACTGATCACCAGTTCTTGTTTTTCCAAAGGCAAGAACTCTCCTTGAGGTAATGGACGGCCCTGAATCTCTAATGCTCTTAGATAACCCTTAATTACTTCTTTAGCATTAGTTAATGCTTCTTCAATAGTATCTCCTTCAGTAACACATCCAGGTAAGGCCGGGACTGTCACAGTGAAACCGCCGTCTTCCTCATCAAAATCAAGAATAATTCTAAATCTAACACCCATTTGTGAATCCCTCCATTATTATCTAATATTATGTTTTGCTTATTGTATCCAATAGCTAAAGATCATTTACCTTTATAGTATAACATGAACAGTAATTCTGGAGGAACCATATATTCAGACATTGAAGTCAGTGACGATTAGGTCCAAAAGCCTAATGATGGAGTGGTTATATCATGGCTCTCCCCATATCTCTTGAAAGGAGAAAGTTAATGACTTATAATCTAATCGCCTCCACTGCAACCGTACCTACCAGCGTAACCATCGGACCGTTTTGCGTGATCGGCGAAAATGTTATGCTCGGGGAAAATGTCGTCTTGGGAGTGGGGTGTGTTCTTGGCGACGGATCCAGGGTTGGGGCCGGAAGCGTGCTGGGCAATCATGTCAGTATCGGGGCCGGGGGACGTTTAGGCGCTCGGACCCGCATAGGGGATCATACCACGATTTACCCGCAAGTTGAGCTTGGAGAAGACGGCTTTATCGGGAGCAACTCTTCGATTGGTCGTTTGCCTAAGGCTGCAGCTACGAGTACGGTTAAAGCACAAGCAGATTTGCCCCCTCTTCGGATGGGAAATGGGTTCACGATTGGGTGCTCTGCCGTCCTCTATGCAGGGACGAGCTATGCCGACGCAGCCTTTGTGGGAGACGGAGCTGTAGTACGGGAAAGATGCTCGATTGGGCAGAACGTAGTCATCGGCAGCGGAGTAGCGGTAGAAAATGATACTAAAATTGGTTCGTTCACTAAGATCCAGACGGGCTCGTATATCACGGCCTATATGGAGATCGGCGAACGAGTGTTTATTGCTCCCATGGTTACAACCACAAATGACAATTTTATGGGACGTACAGAAAAACGTTTCAAATTAATCAAGGGTCCGACCATTCAGAGAGGAGCTCGTATTGGCGGAGGGGTGATCCTTTTGCCTGGCGTAAAAGTCGCACCAGAGACCTTTGTCGCAGCAGGAGCCTTGGTTACGAAAGACACTACGGAAAAACGTGTCCAAAAAGGTTTCCCAGCCCAAGACCTTCGAGAAGTACCGGAGGAAGAACTCCTTCCTTAAGGACAGGGTTAAGTTGAACAGTTCGAAAGCTTTCGCGTGAGCGCATTTACGTCAAAGACGGAAACAGCTCCCCGGAGCGCCTAGAGCGCAGTTCCAAATCCCCGTTCTACCTAAGCTGGAGGAAGTTTCTTAGCTTAGGGAGCAGCATGGGATTCTCGGTCACGCCAAATACCCTGTCGACNNCTAAGAAGCTTCCTCCGAACGTGTGCGACCGCGCTAAGAAACTGATTCAAGAAAGGAAGATTCCCTATGCGTATCCCACTACTTGATCTTCAGGCTCAATATCTAACGATCAAAGAAGACATCAATCAAGCAATCCAAAAGGTACTGGATTCCTCAGTATATATTCTGGGCCCGGAAATGAAGACTTTAGAGAAGGAAATTGCGGCTTTCTGCGGGACGAAGGAGGCTGTAGCGGTAGCCAACGGTACCGATGCTTTAGTACTTACACTAAAGGCTTATGGCATAGGTCCGGGGGATGAAGTCATTACTACCCCGTTTACGTTTTTCGCATCGGCGGAGACCGTTGCGCAAGTTGGAGCGACGCCCGTGTTTGTGGATATTGACCCGGTGACGTTGAACATGGACCTCAACCAATTGGAGGATAAAGTTACTGCTCGAACAAAGGCGATAATTCCGGTACATATTTTTGGCCAAATGCTGGATGTTGAGCGTGTCATGGAAATTGCTGCCCGACATGCTCTGATAGTTATTGAAGATGCGGCACAAGCCATCGGGGCGGAATACCGGGGGCGTAAAGCCGGATCCATAGGGAACGCCGGGACGTTTAGTTTTTTCCCGACAAAGAACCTGGGGTCCTACGGGGATGCGGGAATGATCGTCACTAATGACGAACATCTTGCAGGGCAGCTTCGCATGCTGCGTTTCCACGGTTGCCGTATTAAATACTATCATGAAGAAATCGGTTACAATAGCCGCATGGATGAAATACAGGCGGCTATCCTGAGAGTAAAATTACAACACCTGGAGCGTTGGAATCAAGGCCGCCGCGAAAAAGCTGCCTATTATGATCGACATTTGCCCCAAGCTGTGACTTTACCCGGTCGAGACCCGAACGCCAGGCCCATTTATCATCTTTACGTCATTCGCACTGACGAAAGAAAGGCCCTGATAGACCGTTTGGCGGAGGGCGGGGTGGCCAGCGCTATTTATTATCCGGTTCCCCTGCACTTACAGCGAGCTTTTAAAGACTTAGGTTATAAAGCGGGCGATTTCCCGGCAGCGGAAAAGGCCTGCGAACAGGCCTTAGCAATACCCTGTTATCCTGAATTAACAATCGAACAGCAAGAGTGGATCGTAAAGTTGGTTAATAAAGGAGAATGATTACGATGAGCAGCCCAAAACGCAGGTCAGAGTTTTTAGCCTATGGAGTCCCTTTGATCGAAGAAGATGATATTGCGGCAGTTGTGGATAGCTTGAGATCAAACTGGATAACGAAGGGCCCTAAAACACAGGAGTTTGAAAAACGTTTTGCCGAGTACGTTGACGCAAAGTACGCTGTGGCAGTGAATTCCTGTACCGCAGGGCTTCACTTGGCGTTAGTAGCTGCTGGGATCGGAAAGGGGGATGAGGTTATCACCACTGCGATGACCTTTGCATCCTCCGCGAACGTGATCGTTCACGTTGGCGCCAAACCGGTTTTTATCGACATCAATCCAGTGACGATGAATATCGATGTGAACAAAATTCGCGAGAAGATTACTCCCCGAACGAAAGGGATTATCCCCGTGCACATCGCCGGTCATCCGGTACAATTAGACGAAATTATGGCTATCGCCGACGAACATCATCTGTTTGTTTTAGAGGATGCAGCCCATGCGGTTTACACGCAATACAAAGGTAAAATGATCGGCTCTCTCGGTGATGCCACCGCATTTTCCTTCTATGCGACCAAGAATCTGGCCACCGGCGAAGGGGGCATGGTCACCACAAATGATCAAGCATTGGCGGACAAAGTTCGGATCATGAGCGCTCACGGGATGAGCAGAAACGCCTGGAATCGTTATACCGCCGCAGGTTCATGGTATTACGAAGTTCTTTACCCGGGCTATAAAGACAATATGACCGATATCCAAGCGGCACTTGGCTTGACACAGCTTGGGAAACTGGAACGAATGCAGGGTATTCGCAATAAGATTGCAGCCCGCTATAACGAGGAATTTGGGAAAATGCCGGAAATTGAAATACCGGTTGAGCTTGAATATGCTCGTCATGCTTGGCATTTGTATATTATTAAGTTGAATTTGGATAAATTAACAATAGATCGCGCTCAATTTATTGAAGAGCTCAAAGAGGAAAATATCGGTACGAGTGTTCACTTTATACCCGTCCCTATGCATCCTTATTATAAGGAAACCTATGGATATAAACAGGGCGACTTTCCAAAGGCGGAAGTAATTTATAAACGGATTATTTCTTTGCCGCTTTATCCAAAAATGAGTGCACAGGATACGGAAGACGTCATTAATGCTGTCCAACGTGTTGTTGAGAGGACGCGAAAATAGGGGGATTTAGCTCCGGTGGATAATCACGGATTAAACTATTCCAGGTGGCAGCTTGGAGCAAAACGTTTGTTGGATATTTTAGCTGCCGGCATATTAATAATCATTATTTCTCCGGTTTGGCTTTTGATTGTGCTTTGGATTCGGAGAGATTCACCCGGCCCTGCTATTTTCAAACAGACGCGAGTGGGTTTAGGGGGTCAGCCGTATACGATATATAAGTTTCGCACGATGGTGCAAAATGCCGAACAAATCACGAAAACGAAGCTGGAGAACGTCAAGGATCTGGATAACTTTGTCTTTCAGGAAAAAGGTGACTCCCGCATTACGCGGAGCGGGCGCTTTCTGCGCAAAACGAGTCTTGATGAACTGCCGCAGTTAATCAATGTTTTAATCGGGAATATGAGCCTGGTGGGTCCGCGGCCGGAGATTCCGGAAATCGTCAAACATTATACTTTAAAACAGTATAAGAGGTTAAATATGCCCCCCGGTATTACCGGACTCGCGCAGGTTAACGGACGGGGCGACCTGACACTTGGAGAAACCATGGATTACGATCTGCAGTATGTGCGTGATTGGAGTCTCTGGCGGGATATTGAGATCCTATGGGAAACTGTGGTTGTCGTTTTTACAGGAAAAGGAGCTTACTAGCGGTAAACTCTTGGCTCCTGACGTCTTTTTTCTTTCGCGGGCAAACCCCATTGGATTTGCACCTTTTTAATTGAAGGGAGCTCTTTACGATAAGGGCAGGAAATTGTAAAGGCTTGTCGAATAAAAATTAATATATATGAATAAAAGCGATTGCAATTGCAAAATATTAGGTAAATAAATAATAGTTGTAAATTTGCTTGCCCGTACCTGTAATTGTTATTGAAGGAGAAAAGTTATGAAACAGGAGTTTTCACTTATCGAGTATTGGCGTGTGATGCGCCGCCGTTGGCCTTTGGTGATCGTCTTACCGGTATTGGCCATAATACTCAGCGCAGCGTATTACGCCTTTCTGTTTCCCCCGATGCCCTACGAGGCAAAAGCAACTGTTCAAGTCGGGAAAAAGATTGGCGACCAAAACGGACAAGGTCTGTATTATTTGGGACAAGCCAATCAGCAGCTCTCTCTCACTTACCAGAATATTGCGAAAAGCCGTTCCGTGATAGAAAAAGTATCGGCAGCACTGCCCGATCAGCCAAATCCCGATGAACTTATGCAAAAATTAACCGTAAGCACGATTAAAGGAACAGAATTACTCCAGATTTCGATTAAGGACCAGGACCCGAAACGGGCGGCCCAACTTGCCAATCTAACGGTAACTGCCTTTACGCAGCGTTTAGTGGAAATGGAAAATGCTGAGGTACTTCAGGTTGTGGATCATGCTGTTGAGCCGAAAGCGCGTGTTTATGTCAACAAAACTAACAATATAGTACTTGTAGGATTACTCGGCCTCCTGGCAGCGACTCTTTTGGCTTTCCTGCTTGAGTTTGCCGGAAAGGCCGGGACTAACAAGTGAACTCGGGGTCCCACTCCCTCTTGAGGAAGCGGGAGATTTACGGTTGGATAACCTACTTGCCAGGGAAACTGGGTGTTGTGTAATGCCATTTATGATGGATCTGAAAAACAGATTGCCCAAAGGCGGTTTTCTCCATAATGTCTTGACCCTGATGACGGGTACAGCGATAGCGCAGGCTATCCCCATCCTGATTTCGCCCATTCTAACCCGGCTGTATACCCCTGAGGATTTTGGCTTGCTGGCATTATACATCTCGGTTGTTTCTTTGATTTCGGTGATTGTTACTGCCCGCTATGAAATAGCCATCATGTTGCCCAAGCAAGATGAAGATGCGGCAAATCTCGGCGCCTTGTCTTTGAGCATTGCCGTCATTATCAGCGCACTGACAGTGCTCATTGTTTTGTTTTTCAATGTTCCAATCGCCGGTTTATTGCGCAAGCCCGAAATTGCCCAATGGCTATACCTCGTTCCGCTCGCTGTTTTGGCTGTCGGCATATACCAAATTATTAACTATTGGTCGACGCGTCGCAATCTTTATCGTCGTCTCGCCGCAGCCAGGGTCACCCAGTCTGTTGCCAATGGCAGTGTTAATCTGGGACTGGGTTTTGCCCACATGGGTGTCAGCGGTCTCATTTTGGGACACTTAGCCGGGCAAGTTCTCTCCGCCGGAGTTCTCGTCCGTCAGGCTTGGCCGGATGTGCAAAAATATCGCTCCGTGGTTCGCTGGGATCGGATGCACCGGAATGCGCAGGTATATCAGGATTTCCCAAAAGTCAATTCACTGCAAGCCTTTGTGGACATTTTACAGTCGAGCGGCGTCGTATTTCTTATCTCCTCATTTTTCGGAAGCGTGGTTTTGGGTTTTTATTCGTTTACGCTGCGTATTCTCCAGGCCCCGCTGGGGCTTTTGGGGGCTTCCGTTTCCCAGGTCTTTTATCAGAAAGCATCGGAAGTCTACAAAAACAGCGGGGATCTTCAAGGGTTAGTTAAGAAGACAATCCTCAGCCTCGCGGCGATGGCTTTGCCTGTTTTTTTAATCCTGGCCCTTTTTGCTCCGCCCATTTTTGGATTTATCTTTGGTGAGGAGTGGTGGGAAGCAGGGACCTACGCCCAAATCCTGGTGCCCTGGCTTTTTCTCAACTTTATTGTCTCGCCCATTTCCCAAGTTCCCATAATTGTTGGTGAACAAAAGAAGAATTTTCTGTTTGCTTTAGTGGGAAATTCCCTGATTATACTTTCGGTTATTTACGGTGGAATTATTGCGCATAATATCAAAATGGGCTTTTATATCCTGTCAGGCTCGATTTCAGTTTATTATCTGGTTGTCATCCTGTGGATATTTAAGATCTCGAAGAAGAAAGCGGGAATATAGTGCATCGTTTATGGACGAAAATTACAAACCGAATACGCTATACGCTGAATACTTGCTTTCAACCCCAGATGATCTATGGCTATACCTCTCCGAATGGGGTAAAGCTGCCGAACACCCGGGTCAGTAATACCAGCGTGCTGGAAAATGCGAGATATTTGGAACTGGAAGATAATGTGTTCATCGGACATTATAATTTTATTGAAGCCAGCCATCATATCCGGATTCGGGAAGGCTGTCAGATTACCAATTATATCAGCATCCTGACCCATTCCAGCCACCAGTCTATACGACTATACGGCAGGGAGTATCGGAATTTCTCGGATTTAATAGGCTATGTCACAGGCTCCGTGGAGATTGGAGCCTATTCCTTTGTCGGACCCCATTGCATTATCATGCCGGGGACGAAGATCGGCAAAGGGAGCCTTGTTGCTGCATATAGTTATGTCTCCGGGGAGTTTACGGACTTTTCTGTGATTGCCGGAAACCCTGCCCGGGTTGTCGGCGACACTCGTGTCTCGGATGCGGTAATGCTTCAAAAGTATCCGGAATTGAAGGAGTACTATACGGCTTGGGCAAAGGGGGGCACTGTATGAGTCATTTTGCAGTACGCCTGGAACAAGTCAAGCGCTTTAATCTTTTGAAGTTCCTGGCATACAGTTTTTTAGTAAGCATTTTTTTATTACCGGGTATCACTTTTTCCGGGAGCTTACCGGAAGTTCGTCCGGAAGACTTCGTGGTCTACGGTATGCTCTTGACCCTTCTCTTGATGCCGTCCAAGACAATTGCTTGGAATTCCGGTATTCAAAAGTATATGCTCTTTCTCCTGCTGTTTACGATCTGGATGATGATCACTCAACTGGGAAACGGTCGCCTATACCATATGAGCGACTACTTTGAATATTATAAAATGTTCAAATTCGGGGTAGTGCTCTTAACTTTTTATTTAATTTACAAGCAGAAGATTTTCTCACAAACGGATATTCTCAGGACGATTCGCGTTATTTTCTGTCTGGTATTTGCCTTAAACATGCTGCATTATTTTAACATTCTCAGCTACAACCCTATCGTCATGCCTTTTTATGCGAACGAACTTCAACTATCTCATTTTGGGGTAAACAGTCTCGGGGAAGCGGATGTCAAACGCATGCTGGGGGTGCTGGGTAACCCAAACAATAATTCGATAATGATGGGCTTTTTCAGTATTTATTTCATTGCTCATTCCACAAAGGAGTCGCCGGAATATAAGCAAAATTACATCCTGGCCGGCTTGGCGATACTTATGCTCCTCATGAGCGGCTCAAAAACAGGGGTACTATCGTTAGTGTCTGTATTTGCAGTCTATTGGCTCTTGTCCAGAATGAGCATCAAACAACTGTTGGCCGTGCTGGGGATTGGGGCGGCATCCGTCGTCTTGATCAATGTCTTTCAATTTACTTATATTTCTTCCCTTTGGACAATAGACTGGTCGGCCAATGAATCGTGGACCGGACGGCTTAAAGTGTGGCAGGACCTGGTGGGTATGATCCAAAAATCTCCCTGGATCGGTTATGGACCGAACAAGGAATATTTCTACATTAATGCCCTCTATTCTGAGAACGAGTACGTTCTTATGGCCTGGCGCTATGGCATAGTGGGGCTGTTATCTTACTTGCTCTGGATTTTGATCCCCTTTGTCTCTGCCTTCAGACAGAACGGGAAACGTTATGCCCAAAGTGTGATCCTGTTTTCGACCATGCTCTTAGTCAGTGCCATTACGAATAACCCGCTGTCTGAACCGCGCATCCTGGTTCTTTATGCCATGTTGTGCGGCCTTATGTTTGCAAATAGTAAGGCGGAGCAGGAGTTTGAGACTGGGCCCAAGCTTAAGACTGTACCTGAGCAGGGGCTTAAGTCTGAGCCGGAGTTTTCACTTAAACAAGTGAGTCGCCTATGAGTAAGCTGTTGTTAGTAGGGCCTTCCTCAATACATCTTTGGCGCTATTACCAGATGGTTAAACCCGGGTTAGATGATATTGCGGTAATTACCGATGCTGATCCCGGGACTACCTTGCCGGATGGGTACAAGATTACCGTCTTACCGCTCTCCCTGCGTCATCCGGTTGACTTTTTTCGAAGTATTCACACCATCCGTAAGCTTATCAGTACCTATCAACCGGACATTATCCATTGCCACATGGCCGGTACTGCCGCTCTGGCTGTGAACTTCGCGAATCGTGGCTCCAAGATTCCAATGGTGCTGACCACCTGGGGAAGTGACATTCTGATTGCCCCATTTCAAAACTCGTTACTACGCAAGATGGTTACATATAATCTTGACAAGGCCCGGATCCTCACCTCGGATTCCCGGTATATGGCGGGTATTATGCGAGAGCTGGTTCCCGGGAAACGCCTCGAAATTCGGATCGCCAACTTTGGCATCGGCGTAATGCCGGACCCTTCTGTAGCCAAGGAAAACCTGATCTACTCTAACCGACTCCATGAATCGTTCTACCGTATAGATGCGATCCTCCGGGCATTTCAATACTTTAGGGAAAGTGTCCAAGAGACCTGGACGCTGGTTGTTGCCGGAACCGGCAGTCAAACGGAGTCCCTGAAAGAGCTCGTCAAGGCTTTGAACCTTGAGGACAACGTCCACTTTGTAGGCTGGCTCTCGCCTCAAGAAAATGAGGCTTATTACAATCGAGCGAAACTATATGTTTCGATTCCCGAAAGTGATGCCACGTCGATTAGTCTCCTGGAGAGCATGGCCTGCGGGTGTCTTCCCGTTGTCTCAAACCTCCCGGCCAACAGAGAATGGGTGGAAGCCGGAAGGAATGGGGTCCTTGTCGATGACGTAACAACCTCTTTCCTGCAGGCAGCCCTGAAATTGGACGCTTCTTTAGTACAAGAACACAACCGGAAACTAATCGACCGTTTGGCAACAGTAAAAGCCAACCGCGATATTTTCTTAAAGATTTATCAGGAACTGATTTGAGTCCGAACCAAATTAATCCAAGTGTACATGTTCAGCTAAAGCTGGACTTCGAGACCTCGGTGGGGGACTCTACTCCTATCGAAGCAGAAGGTGGAGGGTGACTGAGTGAAAGTATTAACGATTATCGGGGCCCGGCCTCAATTTGTCAAAGCAGCAGTGGTATCCCGCGCTATTGCCAGGCACAACGAAAACCACGGAGAATCTCAGATCCGGGAAGTGCTGGTCCATACCGGTCAGCATTATGATGCGAACATGTCGGATATCTTTTTTGAGGAGATGAAAATCCCTTCACCCGATTACCATTTGGGAATTGGCGGAGGCACACACGGCGCAATGACGGGTCAAATGCTGGAAAAGATTGAAGCGGTCATACTACAGGAGAAACCGGATGCGGTCTTGGTTTACGGGGACACGAACTCGACCTTAGCCGGTGCCTTGGCCGCGGTTAAGCTCCATATTCCCGTTGCCCACGTCGAAGCAGGGCTCCGTTCTTTTAATATGCGGATGCCGGAAGAAATCAATCGCATCCTCACCGACCGTATTTCTACGGTATTATTTTGTCCAACTGAGACGGCTATTCGGAATCTCGAGCGGGAAGGGTTTCGCGTTACGATGGCGAGTGCGGCGACGATGGCGGTGAAAGGCGAAGCGGGAGTGTGTAAAACGGGTGAAGAAAAATCCGACCCCATGGTGTTAAACGTAGGAGATGTGATGTATGATGCAGCCCTCTTCTATCAAAAGATTGCCAAGCCCTCTCCGGAAACTGCAACTTTGCTGGCAAGGTTAGCCGGCGGCTTTTATCTCGCGA
>JQID01000071.1 GCA_000770645.1 Desulfosporosinus sp. Tol-M | reverse complement strand
GTGTTTTCTTGAATATGAGTTTTAAAGTGGACAAGCTCTGCTTTTTTGCTTTTTTAAGATATTCGTCCGGGTGCCGCTCTCCTCCTCTGTTTTGGTTTTTCTTTACTAAAAAAATCAAAACGGAGGGTTTATATAATGAAAAATTATCCCAAGAAAAAGCCTACCGGATCATGCTAAAAGGATACCCCGATGTGCTTGACATCAAGCAAATGTGTGAAATTCTTGGCATTAGCCTAAAGACAGGATACGGTCTCATACAAGAAAATAAAATTGAATGTCTAAAGGTTGGGCGGGCATATAAAATCCCCAAGCCTTTTTTATTAAGTTACCTGCGAATAGGCGCAAGCAGCGACAGTCAATAAAATGATATTTGCACATTTTACGAGTCTTTTTTATTATGTTACACTCATCATGTCAACGGCAGGTGAGTGAATAAATTTGAAAGGAGGAACCATATGGAACTCACTCAAATGCTGAAAATGGTCAGATTGACCGAGGATGAACTGATTGGAGGCTTCATAACACCAAAGAAAGGATATTATTACATCGTTCTCAATCGAAAAGATCAGAACGGTAAGCGCAAGCCCCTTTGGATTTCAACAGGGCTTTCTGCAATCGAAGAAAATGAAGCAGAAGCCGAAAGTAAATGCTTATCAACCAGAATCCAATATTCGCTTGACCTGAAAAATGGTATAGCGGAGAAGACGTTTGCGCATGAAGTGCCTGAAAAGAGCATTGTTCATGATGATTCCGATGAAAACCATTCCGCAAATCCTTTGTTCGCGGATTTATTAAACGAATGGCTGGCATTCAGACACCCGGATAATATTGTGGTGGGTGAAGATTTTAATTTTGACAGAACAATCAAGCTCAATACCTGGGCCGGATATGCAGACAACATAAAGCAAAACCTATATCCGACATTCAAGGCTTATGGATGCACGGTCCGGGAAATTACGCCCGATCTGCTCAAGGGACATTACGCTTATCGGCTGAAACACGGCAAGAAGAAGGCTACAGTTGCCAAGGATTACACCGTTATCAACCAGGTATTGAATTATGCCGTCAGCAAAAAGATGATCAGCGTGAATCCAAACAGCGCAATCACCTTACACAAAATCGAGAAATATAATGCGGCGACGCTCAATGCCGAACAGATGCAGTATTATCTCGAATTTATTGTCGGAGATATTATTGAAATCCCTATATTGCTCGGCGGCTTTTATGGGATGCGACGCAGTGAGTGTGTTGGCACCAGAGAATCGCAATTTGATTTTCAGCACAAATTCTTTCGGGCGAATCACACCGTAACGACAGCAGTGATTGATAAGAAGAAAATATATATCCCATCCGATAAGCTCAAAACGGATTTGAGCAACCGTACCTACCCCTTGATTCCTTATGTCGAGGATAGGATAAAAGCAAAAATAGCTGAGAATAAGGAACTGAGAAAGCTTTGCGGCAGCTCATACAGCAATGAATGGCTTGGATATCTTTGCGTCCATCCCTTGGGGGAAATCATCGACCCAGGATATATCACCAACAGGCATGCTGATTTGCTCAAAAAAGCCGGATTGCCCCATGTTCGATTCCATGATCTGAGACATTCGTGCGTAGGCTTGATGATGGCCAATGAAGTGCCTATGGAGCGTATCAGAGATTGGGTTGGTCATAGCGACATCCGGACAACGGTCAATACCTATGGCCATCTGGAATATCAGTCCAAGAAAAAAACGGCTAAGATCATTCAGAAGTCTTTGCCGCTTAAAAAGGTAGAAGCTGTTAATCTTTGAAATTAACAGCTCCATGGCGGAGGAGGTGGGGGTTGAACCCACGCGCCGTTGCCGACCTATCGCATTTCGAGTGCGACCCCTTCACCACTTGGGTACTCCTCCAAAATTATTAACTTGTAAAACTGCCTCGGATAGAACTTGGATAGAACAGCTCAAAAACCTGTCCTGATTCGAACTCTGAGGGTTTGAAAAACCGCATAAATCAAGGTTTTCGGCTACATGGTTTCCACAAAGCTCCACACATTTCGAGTGCGGCGCGTTACGGCCTCTTCGCTACTTCTCCGTATATAATGCGCTGTCCATGGATGGACGAGTGTCCCTGTAGCCCACGAAGACACTGTCTTCGCACGCATTAACCCTTCTTGCAGACACTGTCTTCGCACGTATTAACCTTCTTGCAGGATGGCGAGAAAGGACCATCGCCAAGGATGTCTAGATGCCGGATGACGAGAAGGGACTTGCCAAAATTATTCTTTTGACTAGTGTAAAATAACGCTGAAAATCAGCGTATCTTCTTAAAGAACGATTTTAAGATATCCGAACACTCTTCTTCTAGAACCCCAGCAACGACATCGACTCTATGGTTCCACAGAGTATAGTCCAAGACGTTCATCACCGAACCTGCAGCTCCGCCTTTTAAATCTGCTGCTCCATAAACGACTTGCTTTACGCGGGACTGAACAATCGCTCCGGCACACATCGGACAAGGCTCCAGGGTTACATATAGGATGGCATCTGTTAGCCTCCAAGCCCCTAATACCTTTGCTGCACGTTGGATTGCTAAGACCTCGGCATGAGCAGTGGGGTCATTTCTTTGTTCTTTCTCATTATGCGCTAGAGCAATCACTTGACCATTATGAATAATAACCGCTCCAATGGGAACTTCCCTTTGCTCAAAGGCCATCTGAGCTTGTCTGAGCGCGATCTGCATCCAATCTTGATGAAACATATTACCTCGATTTTGGTGACCCCGGGAGGAATCGAACCTCCGCAAGACAGGGTTTAGGAAACCCCCGCTCTATCCCCTGAGCTACGAGGCCAAAGCTATTTTACTAAGGTCCATTCAATGTTCAATATTCGTACCAAGAACATCGAACCTCGATTTTGGTGCGCCCGGAGGGATTCGAACCCCCGACATTCAGATTCGAAGTCTGACGCTCTATCCAGCTGAACTACAGGCGCATGAAAAAACTCGCTCACAAACCCGCTGCATTGCTACTAGAAAACACGGGTGACATGCCCGTATGGGCTGGCAACAATCTAACACAGGAATGAGAATAACTGGCGCGGCCTAACAAAACCCGTAAGAAAACTTTAACTCTGACCTCCGGCCTCTGACTTCTGACTTCTAATTTATGGCGGAGGGGGTGGGATTCGCTCCGCTCGCTTTGCTCGCTATCACGCCGGGGCGGGAAAACCCTCCCAAAGGTCGGCTTTTCTTTATCCGCCCGTTCGAATCCCTCTTTAATATTTTGTATATTTATCTGGCGGAGGGGGTGGGATTCGAACCCACGGACCCCTTACGAAGTCACCGGTTTTCAAGACCGGGTCCTTAAACCGCTCGAACACCCCTCCAAGAATTACGACCGGAAAATAGTGTATCATAAACCTTAAATAAAAACAATAAGACTTTTTGTTAAATAATGGAACGCATCCTTCCTAATACCAACAGAGGTTATCCGATATATTCAACTCCCATGTAGGACTGCAATGCTTTAGGAACTCGTATCCTTCCGTCATTTTCCTGATAATTCTCCAGAATAGCTGCAACTGTGCGCCCAATGGCCAATCCGCTGCCATTTAAAGTATGGACATACTCCGGTTTTTTCTTAGGCCCCCTCCGAAAACGGATGTTCGCCCGACGCGCTTGAAAATCTTCAAAATTACTGCAGGATGAAATTTCCCTATAGGCCTTAAAGCTAGGCAGCCATACTTCCAAATCATAGGTTTTGGCGGAAGAAAACCCGAGATCGCCTGTCGATAACACCATAACCCGGTAAGGAAGTTCCAGCTCCTGGAGAATACTCTCCGCATCCCTGGTCAACAATTCAAGTTCTTCATAAGAATTCTCCGGAAGTGAGAATTTGACAAGCTCCACCTTGTTAAATTGATGTTGGCGAATCAGACCCCGCGTATCCCGTCCTGCCGAACCGGCTTCAGAACGAAAACAGGCACTGTAGGCGCAGTGGCGAATTGGCAATTGACTGCCATTTAAGATTTCGTCACGATAAAGATTGGTTACCGGCACTTCTGCAGTTGGAATCAAGAAATAATCCGTTCCGACAACCTTAAAGGCATCTTCCTCAAATTTTGGAAGTTGACCCGTCCCGATCATTGAAGTGCGATTAACCATGTATGGCGGAAGTATTTCCGTATAGCCCTTGGCAGTATGTCGATCCAGCATGAATGATATGAGGGAACGTTCCAGCTTAGCTCCCGACCCTTTGTAAAAGGTAAACCGGGCACCGGTGACTTTAGACGCACGTATAAAATCCAAAACATCCAGCTTTTCACCGACCTCATAATGCGCCTTCGGTTCGAAATCAAATACGCGAGGGGTCCCCCAAGTACGAACTTGAACGTTGGCACTTTCGTCCACTCCTATGGGCACGGAGTCATGAGGTATGTTAGGAATCTCATAGAGCACTTTTTCCATCCCTTGCACAATATCCGTCGATTTTTCTTCCAAATCCTTAATGGTTTGGCCGACTTCACGCATTTCTAATACGAGGCTTTCCGCATCTTCACCGTTTTTCTTGAGGCGTCCGACTTCTTCAGAAACAGAATGGCGACGGGCCTTTAGATTCTCAACTTCAAAAAGCAGTCTGCGTCTTTCTTCTTCTTGTTTCAAAAAGTGGTCTAACCTAATTGACACATTACGCTTTTGCATTGCTTCCTTAACCACTTCAGGGTTATTACGAACAAACTTGAGATCCAACATAATAAAAGCCTCCCCATGCTCTAAAGAAAACTTGCCTAATGTTCATCGATCATGCCCAAAAAATATTTATGGACCCGTCGGTCCGGCGTAAGTTCCGGATGAAATGCACTGGCCAATAAATTACCTTGTCGCGCAAAAACAATCTTGCCGTTGTACTCCGCCAGAATACCCACATTCGGGGCAACTTCCCGAAGGTAAGGCGCTCGAATAAATACCGCGCGTATTGGCTTTGGACCCATGGCAGGTACAAGAAGATCCGTTTCAAAACTTGCCACCTGTCTTCCAAAGGCATTACGTTCCACTACAGTATCCATCAGGCTTAAACGATACTGATCACTATCAATAATTGTTTTACTAAGCAGGATCATACCGGCGCAAGTTCCGAAAATAGGTAAATCATGAGTACCAAGCTCCTTGATCTTTTCACCCATTTCATCTATCATTAAGAGTTTACCAATAGTCGTACTTTCCCCACCCGGAATAATAAGTCCATGGATTCCTTCAAGATCGCTTGTTTTTCGCACTTCTATAACATCACACCCTAAATGCTCTAAAACCTGCCGCTGCTCGCGAAAAGCACCCTGCAGTGCCAAAACGCCAACAAGCTTTTTCATTATTACCAGCCCCGATCTTGCATGCGCTGAGCGTCAGTCAATGTAGTAATTTCTATTCCTGACATAGCTTGTCCCAGATCTTTGGAAATTTCAGCCAGCATCTTGGCGTCCATAAAGTGGGTTGTCGCCAAAACTATTGCCTTGGCACGCGCCTTGGGATTACCGGATTTAAAGATTCCTGACCCTACAAAAATACCATCCACTCCAAGATGCATCATTAATGCTGCATCAGCCGGCGTAGCTATACCCCCTGCGGCGAAGTTAACCACCGGCAGTTTTCCATGCTCCGCAACATAAAGAACCAAATCATAGGGAGCCCCCATATTTTTGGCGGCTGTCATGAGCTCTTCTTTAGGCATTAATGTTAAAGTACGTATTTCGCTCATCACAGTACGCATATGCCGAACAGCCTCAACAACATTCCCAGTTCCAGGCTCTCCTTTAGTACGAATCATCGCAGCCCCTTCCCCGATGCGGCGCAATGCTTCCCCCAGATTACGGCAACCACAAACAAATGGTACCTTAAAGTCATGTTTATTAATATGATAAGCATCGTCCGCAGGGGTTAATACTTCAGACTCATCAATAAAATCAGCACCTAAGGCTTCTAGGATTTGGGCTTCAACAAAATGTCCGATACGTGCTTTTGCCATGACGGGAATAGATACCGCAGCCATAATACCTTGGATAATTGTAGGGTCCGCCATCCGTGCGACCCCACCTTCAGCCCGAATATCCGAAGGAACACGCTCTAAAGCCATTACGGCGCATGCTCCGGCCTCTTCTGCTATTATAGCCTGTTCAGGGGTTGTCACATCCATAATGACGCCCCCTTTTAGCATTTCGGCAAGCCCAGTTTTAACTTTTAACGATCCTATCTCAATCATAAAATTTCCTCCTCGAAAAATTTTATCTCTCTGGTCGAATGGCCGTACTTATAACTCTGCTTCTATGATTTCCAGACATTTTAACACGTAGCACGAATATTGCCAATTTAATCGCCTTCCTGGAAATCTCCCGAATCTTCAGATTCGCCAATTCCCTCTTCATCTTTCATCAAAACCTTTGCGATTGCGACAACACTACTATCACCGGTCCGCATCGCCATAACTCCATGAGCGGAACGGCCTTGATTAGAAATACTGGCTACTGGAATCCGCAGCATGATTCCGTCATTCGTGATGACCATAAGTTGATCTTCCACTTGAACAACCTTGATTCCAACCAAGCTACCTGTTTTGTCATTTAATTTCATAACAATTATGCCTTTGCCACCACGGCCTTGAACACGGAATTCCTTCAGATTGGTACGTTTGGCAAAACCATTGACACTCATGGTCAAAAGTTCGCCCTTATCACCGATCACATCCATACCGACAACCTCGTCGTTTGCTGCAAGACTTATCCCTTTCACCCCGCGCGCCGTACGTCCCATATGCCGTACATCCGATTCGGCAAAGCGAATCGATATTCCATTTTTTGTGGCCAGAAGAATATCATCTAACCCTTGGGTTAGTTTGACACCAATCAGTTCATCTCCCTCATCTAAAGTTAAAGCAATTAATCCATCGCGTCGTGAGGAATCATATTCTTGCAGCGCAGTCTTCTTCATGATCCCTTTTTTTGTAGCTGTGATCAAGAAAAATTCCGAACTGTAATCTTTGATTGCCATAACTGCGGTAATCATCTCATGCTGGCTTAAATTCAGGAGATTAATCACAGCTGTTCCCTTGCCTATTCTGCTGGCTTCTGGAATCTCGTGAGCTTTTAAACGATACACTTTTCCTTGTGACGTAAAGAAAAGAATATAGTGATGCGTTGTGGTGATAAAAAGATGTTCCACAAAGTCCCGTTCTTTGGTAGCCATACCATGAACACCTTTACCACCTCTATTCTGACTTTTATAAGTACTAAGCGGCAGTCGTTTAATATATCCATAATGGGTTACCGTGATAACTACATCTTCAACTGCAATTAGATCTTCAACATCCATCTTACTAATATCAACCGTAATAAGTGTTCGACGAGGATCTCCAAATTTACGATTGATTTCTTCCAGTTCAGCCTTAATAATCCCAATTACCATACTTGTAGAAGCAAGAACCGCCTTCAGATAGGCAATGGTATTTAATAATTCCTGATATTGGTTTTCCAGTTTCTCACGCTCCAGTCCAGTCAGGCGCTTTAAGCGCATATCGACAATGGCTTGGGCTTGTCTTTCGCTCAAACCAAAACGGATCGACAGATTTTCCCGTGCATTTGCTTCATCCGAGGAAGAACGAATTGTTTCTATAACCTCGTCAATATGGTCAAGGGCTATTCGCAATCCTTCAATTATGTGCGCTTCGGCCTCCGCTTTATTGAGTTCAAATTTAGTTCTCCGGACAATAACATCCTTTTGATGTTCAATAAAATAATGAAGCATATCCTTAAGTGTTAGTGTTCTCGGCTGACCATTGACGAGTGCCAACATATTTACACCAAATGTATCTTCCATCTGAGTATGTTTATAGAGTTTATTCAAAATGATTTTAGGGTTAACATCACGCCTCAGCTCAATCACAATACGCATCCCTGAACGATCCGATTCATCCCTCAAATCGGTAATTCCGTCAAGTTTCTTATCCCGTACAAGGTCGGCAATCTTCTCAATCATTCTAGCCTTATTAACCATAAATGGGATTTCAGTAACAATAATCTGGATCTTTCCGGACTTTTCTATTCGTTCTATTTTTGCTTTGGCCCGAGTTTTAACAGACCCTCTTCCGGTCGTATATGCAGATCTAATTCCTTCATGACCCATGATAGTTCCGCCAGTCGGGAAGTCGGGACCTAAGATATAGTTCATCAGCTCATCAACCGATAACTCCGGGTTATTCATCAGCGCAATCGTTGCTGCGATAACTTCCGATAAATTATGAGGCGGTATATTTGTTGCCATTCCTACGGCGATACCTGACGAACCATTGACGAGCAAATTTGGAAATTTTGCCGGTAATACCTTGGGCTCTTCTTGTTTTTCATCGTAGTTGGGCATAAAATCAACGGTATCTTTGTCAATATCCTCCAACATATAGGTTGCCATTTTAGCCATTCGAAGTTCGGTATAACGCATGGCTGCGGCAGAGTCTCCATCAATAGAACCAAAATTTCCATGCCCATCAATGAGCGGATAACGGCTAGCCCACTCTTGGTCCATACGTACAACAGCATCATAAATTGAACTATCCCCATGCGGATGAAATTTACCCATACAATCCCCGACAAGACGCGCTGACTTACTGTACGGTTTGTTGGGCGTCAGACCCAATTCGTGAAGGGTAAAGAGGATTCGACGATGCACCGGTTTAAGACCATCCCGAACATCGGGCAAAGCACGGCTTACTATCACACTCATGGAATAGTCGATAAAGGATCTTCGCATTTCATCTGCAATTTCAATGGGATGGACTTTCCCTCCCTGCAATTCATCCGCCATGAATGAGCACTCCTTTAAGTATCTAAATTACGTACATCTTTTGCATAACGGTTGATAAAGTCTCGGCGCGGTTCCACTTTGTCTCCCATCAAGACAGTAAACATTTCTTCAGACCGTATAGCATCCTCGATCGTCACTTGTAAGATCGTGCGCTTGGCAGGATCCATCGTGGTCTCCCACAACTGTTCCGGATTCATTTCTCCCAAGCCTTTATAGCGCTGAAGCTCAATTTTTTCTTTACCTATTTTATCCAGTATTTTGGCCAGTTCTTTATCCGTATAAGCATATTGTACGTCTCTCCCCTTCTTAACCTTAAAGAGAGGGGGTTGGGCGATATATATAAAATGATTTTCAATTAAAGGCCTCATGTAGCGATAGAAAAAAGTCAGTAAAAGTGTCCGAATATGAGCACCGTCCACATCGGCGTCTGTCATAATAATTAACTTATGGTAACGCGCCTTGCTAATATCAAATTCATCAAAAAAACCGGTTCCCATGGCGGTAATCATGGCCCTAATTTCTGCATTTGCCAGTATTTTATCAGGTCTGGCCTTTTCCACATTGATCACTTTCCCACGTAAGGGCAAAATTGCCTGGAAACGTCGATCCCTGCCCTGTTTGGCAGAACCACCTGCACTGTCTCCCTCAACCAGGTACATTTCACACAGATCCGGTTCCTTCCAAGAACAATCCGCTAGTTTTCCCGGCAGGGATATTCCCTCTAAAGCACTCTTTCGGCGAGTCAACTCCCGAGCTTTACGGGCCGCATCTCTGGCCCGGGCTGCTTGAACGGACTTATCAATAAATTTTCTGGCAATCGCCGGATTTTCTTCAAGAAAAGTACTTAATCCTTCCCCTGTGGCAGAGTCCACGATGCCCCTAATTTCACTGTTTCCAAGTTTAGTTTTCGTTTGCCCTTCAAACTGTGGGTCAGGCACTTTAACCGAAATTACGGCGGTTAATCCTTCCCGGATATCATCACCTGAAAGATTGGAATCAGCCGCTTTCAGTATATTACTTCTGCGGGCATAATCATTTACCACTCGTGTTAATGCCGACTTAAAACCTGCTTCATGGGTTCCCCCTTCTTGGGTATTAATATTATTGGCATAGGAAAACAAGTTTTCGGCATAACTGTCATTGTACTGAATACAAACTTCAACCTGGACATGATCTTTGGTCGTTTCAATAAATATTGGCTGGGAATGTAAACAATCTTTGCTTTTGTTGAGATAAATTACAAAATCTTGAATACCGCCCATATGTAAAAACGTTTCTTTAACGTTTGTTCGCTCATCCGTCAAATTAATCTTCACACTTTTATTTAGAAAGGACAGTTCTCTGAGACGATGTGCCAGAATATCAAAGTCATAAACGGTTTCTTCAAAAATTTCCGGATCAGGGATAAAGGATATTTTTGTTCCATTTTTCTCAGTTGCCCCTATATTTACCAGCTCGGTGGTAGGTTTTCCTTGTGCATATTCCTGATGGTAAACATAGCCTCCTTTGGAAACCTCGACAATTAACCATTTTGACAAAGCATTTACGACACTTAAGCCTACTCCATGTAGACCTCCCGACACTTTGTAGGCACTCTCACTCCCGCCAAACTTTCCACCGGCATGTAATACCGTCAGAGCCACCTCAACAGCAGGTTTACCAGTTTTAGGATGTATATCTACTGGAATTCCCCGTCCATTATCTATTACAGTAATGCTATTGTCTGCTTTAATAAATACATCAATTAAATCGCAAAAACCGGCTAATGCTTCGTCAATGCTGTTATCAACGACTTCATAAACGAGATGATGAAGGCCGCGGCTGCTCGTCGTACCAATATACATACCGGGACGTCTACGAACAGCTTCCAGTCCTTCAAGAACTTCGATTTGCCCTGCATTGTAACTGTCACTAGGATCTTGATAAAGGATATTTGTATTTTCTAGCAAAGCTGTTTCCTCCCAAAAAATGCCTTCAACCTTATTATTATACCCCAATTAGCTACCTTTTTCAATTAGAGGGTTCGCAAGACACGTCCTCGGCTATGTGATAGTCGTGCCAAACTAGGTGCTCAAGTGTTGTATTACATCGTAAGCACCGAGCGTTGTGTCACACAAGTCCCCTCTTTTGAACAAAGTTGTTGCTGAAATCGGTGATAAATAATGTTTTTGCACTGTGATAATTAGGGTTTTTTCTTTACCATTTTTCGAAATATAAATAATTTCTTTATTACTCTTTATACTATTTATAAATTTTTGGTTAATTTTACTTTCTGCTGCAGTTTCTAAATCAATAATTGCAACTATTTTATTCTTTTTTATAAGAACATCACCCCCAAGGTGTATATACAATTAGCACCCTCCCCTTATATGTCCATTTTCCACAAAGTAAAGTGCCCCTGACTCCAGATGTATTTCTGCACTTGTCATAGTAATTAAAGTTTGAATGCACGATGACTTAATAAAAGTTATTAAGTAGTCTCTCCTAAAACGATCCAATTCAGACAATACATCATCAAGTAAGAGGAGCGGATATTCTCCTTTTTCCTGACGAATAAGCTCCAATTCAGCAAGTTTTAAACTTAATACTATTGATCGCTGCTGCCCTTGTGAGGCATAAAGACGTGCAGGTTTGTCGTTTAGATGAATTTGTATATCATCACGATGTGGACCAATAAGCACCATCTGGCGTTCAATTTCTTGTTCCAATTTATCGTTAAGTATTTGTGGGAATTCTGAGATAGCTTCATTCACATTTTTATTACCCAAAGCAATGTAAGTCACTTTGAGTGTTTCTTTTTGAGAAGTGAGGTTTCCATAGATATGGTCTGCTACAATCTGTAAACGTTTCGTCAGATCTACACGATTGCGAATAATCATCTCACCCAATTTTATTATTTGTTCATTCCATAGTAGTATTTGTGAATATAATTGAGATTTATCACCAAATGATTTTAATAGGGCACTTTTTTGCTGAACCACCTTATTATATGCATTGAGTAAGCTTACATATCCAGGACGCATTTGAGCAATATGTAGATCTAAAAATCTCCTTCTTTCCGAAGGACCTCCTTTAACCATCACAAGGTCATCCGGGGAAAAGAAAATTACGTTAATTGTACCGACAAAATCAGACAAACGTTGACACGGTACTTGATTAACCTTTACTATTTTCTTTTTATCCCGGTAATGACTCTCTAAAGAGACTCTATGGTGAGCCATTAAAAAATCTCCATACAGATGGAACTCCCTTTGGTCCCAACGCAAGAGTTCTTGTTCCCGTTGTACTCTATAAGACTTTCCTGTCAAGAGATAATAAATTCCCTCTAGAACATTAGTCTTTCCCTGCCCATTATCTCCTATCAATATATTAATACCAGGCATTAATATTATTGTCTCATCTTGATAATTACGAAAATTTTGTAGTCGAAAGTTTATAATTATCATAACTTTAAACTAAGACGTTCTAACCGGCAGCACAAGATAAAGATAATTTGGATTATCCAATGGCCTCATCACTCCTGGACTAAATGGGCCTGAGAGTTCAAATATAATTTGCTCACTATCGATTACTTTCAAAGCATCTATAAGAAATTTTGTATTAAAGGCAATCATTACGTTTTTTCCTTCCATCTCAATATCTATTTGCTCTGATATCTGACCAAATTCGGATGTTTGATCAATTCTTAGTTCGTTTTCTATAACATCTATTTTTATTATATTGGCCCCGCTTTTATCACGAGAAAGTAATGAGGCTCGCTCGACAGCTTCCAGGAAACTCCGAACGGATAGATTAACTTTCGTTTCACACGTTTGGGGAATGACTTGTTTGTAATTAGGAAACTGGCCTTCAATAAGACGGGAAACTAAATAAATCGATCCAAATTTAAATACAACTTGATTATTACTGAAACTAATTATTAAGACTTCATCTTCATCTCGAAGTAAACGATAAATTTCTGATAATGTTTTAGCAGGGATAATACCGCTAAAATTTAATTTTTCAGGGTTTTGTATTTCAGCAATGCTGTAGGCCAAACGATGTGTATCGGTTGCTACTACGCGGATACTGGAATCTTCAATCTGTAATAGAGTTCCAGTAAATACCGGACGATTTTCTTCAATAGCGCAAGCAAATATGGTCTGACGAATCATATTCTTAAATAAAGCAATAGTTAATGTAAATGATAGTGGATCCAATAGATCAGGAAGTAAAGGAAATTCCTCAGGATCGTAGCCATTTAAAATAATTTCAGACTGATAATAACAAATAGTGATTGATTTATCTCGTTCTTCTAAGATAATTGTTGTATCAGGCAATTTCCGAACAACTTCCGTGAAAAGTTTTGCAGGTACAACCATTGCACCTTCTTCAATAACCTGGGCCGGCACTTCACAACGAATACCCATTTCAAGATCAGTCACTGCAAATTGTATAGTCTGTTGTTTGGCTTTGATTAAAATTCCTTGAAGAATTGGTAAGGTGTTTTTACTGGATACAGCCCGTTGAACAGCATTTACCCCGGAAAGTAGTGCATCTTTCGAGCAGAAAATTTTCATATAAGCGAATCCTCCTATAAAAATTTATTCTCAAAGTTCTAACTAAGGCTTAATAATAATAAGATAATAAATAGTAGTAATAGTAGTATTTATTGTTAACAAGTGGATAAGTAAAAAAAGCGTGCTAAACCATTGAAAAATGAATGTTGAAAAAGGTGTGGACAAATGGATAAATGTTATCCATTTGTCCACATATAATATTATCGCTTGATTTACCTAAATAATATAAACAAGTTATACACGAACTAATATCCATAATTTTGACGCTTACTTGGATTTTATACGTTGAATCAATTCGTTAACTTTTTTCTCTAACAATGGATCATTCAGTATGGCTTGAGTAATTTTGTCGTAAGCATGCATCACGGTGGTATGATCTCTTCCACCAAACTCGTCACCGATCTTTGGTAAGGAGGAGTCGGTGAGTTGGCGCGAAAGGTACATGGCAACCTGCCTCGGAAAAGATACGGCATAAGTTCTATTTTTAGCTTTGAATTCGCTGGGGGATAAATTAAAATATTCCGCCACACATTGTTGGATTTCCTCAATGGTTATTTGTTTGGCGCTATTAGAAGGTAAAATATCCTTTAATGCTTCTACTGCGACGTCAGTGGTTATCGGAATCAAACTAAGGGATGCAAAAGCCATGACTCTAATGAGTGCTCCTTCAAGTTCGCGAATATTGGAGTGAATTTTATCAGCTATATAAAACATTACTTCATTAGGAACTTGAAGGTTTTCGAGCATAGCCTTTTTTCTTAAAATTGCTATGCGGGTTTCTAAATCTGGAGCCTGAATATCTGTGATCAGACCCCATTCAAAACGGGAACGTAATCGATCTTCTAAAGTTGGTATTTCTTTAGGAGGACGGTCGGAAGAAATAATAATTTGCTTATTAGATTCATGAAGGTCATTAAACGTATGAAAGAATTCCTCTTGAGTTCGCTCTTTGCCCGCTAAAAATTGTATATCATCAATTAAAAGGATATCTACATTCCGGTAATGATTACGAAATTCAATGGAGTTTTCGTCCTTGATCGAATCAATTAGTTGATTCGTGAATTTTTCACTGGAAACATAAAGGACCTTAGTGTCTGGAGATCGTTGAAGGATATGATGACCAATAGCATGCATGAGGTGAGTTTTCCCCAGGCCAACTCCTCCATAAATGAATAGTGGATTATAAGATTTTGCCGGCGATTCTGCAACAGCTAAAGAAGCTGCATGAGCGAATCGGTTGCCGTTTCCGATAACAAACGTGTCAAAAGTATATTTATTATTGAGAGAATTAGGCAAACATTCAGGTTGTTGGGGAGTAATTGGGGTAACTGGTTTAGAGAGTACAGGATCTTCAATGTAGGATCCTTCTGGTGAGGGGATAATAAAATTTAGAATGATGGAATGGCCGATAATAGATTGAATAGAAGATCGGATTAAGGGGGCATAACGACTTTCTAACCAATCTTTTGCAAATTCATTGGGAACACTAATCATTACTGTATCGCCATCAATTTTAAAAAGCCGGGTGGAACTAAACCAAGTTTCAAAGCTTGGCTTGGATAGTTCAGTTTTCAGCTTTTCCAGAATTTTTTGCCACAATAATTCAGGGGAGATTGACGGGGATGTCATGGTCGGACCTCCCTTTTTAGAATGTGATAATATTGACAATAAAAAAGTTATACACAAACTTATACACATTTGTGGATAACTTGTTCAAATATAAGTAGTATAAGATAAAAGATGATTCGAAATGTAGTTTGCTAAAGGAGTGTAGTAATATAATAGCAAGTTTTTATGAGGTTATCAACAGAAAATATTAATGAGTTCAGTCTAAATTATTCAAGCCAAAACTTTTTATATAGAGGTGGTATTTCATCTTGGTTAAGTCCTTTGCTTGACAGATTAAAAATTATTAGAGTATAATCTCAAGGTAAGTTTGATTGCTATAATATTTTTTTTGTTATCAAATTAAGGAGGTGTCGTTAAATTGAAAAGAACATATCAACCGAAGAATCGCCGACATAAGCGTGTTCACGGTTTTTTAAGTCGTATGAGTACACCAACGGGACGAAATATTATAAAACGTCGTCGATTTAAAGGTCGGAATAAATTATCAGTTTAAGGCCGCATTATGTGGCCTTTTTTAAATAAATTTTTACTGAGTGGGAACAAATTCCGTTTAAACTGAAGTATTGCAAGTTAGAATATCATTGAACCTAAGGTAGGCAAGCTGGGAGGAGTTATGCTAAAAAGGAAATTTCGCTTGCGCAAGAAATCAAGTATACAAGAGGTCTTTTTGGAAGGAAAAAACTATTCTACTAAACATGTTGCTATTTATATCCTAAAAGGTCCTAAACGTTTTGGTTTTATTGCCTCGAAAAAAGTTGGCAACTCAGTTCAGAGAAATCGTGCTAAGAGACTTATGCGGGAAGTCATTCGTCTTCATTTACCGGAAATAAGAAATGATATTCAAATAATTCTCATTGCTAGGGCAAGGATAAAAGGAGTTTCCTATTGGGAAGTCGAAAAGAGTATGATGAATATGTTAAAAAAGGCAAATGCCTTAATTTAGAAGTGAGTAAAATATTATGAAACGTTTCCTGGTTATGTTGATTCGTTTATACCAGAAGGTTCTTTCTCCTGTGAAAGGACAAACTTGTCGATTTTACCCCAGTTGTTCGGAGTATTCTGCTCAGGCTATACAGAAATTCGGCTTAACCAAAGGAAGTTGGAAAGCAATTAAACGGATTTTTAAATGCCACCCGTTTCATCCTGGAGGGCATGACCCAGTTTAAGGAGGATTTTTGTGGATAGTATTGTTAATGTAATGACCGGTTTATTAAATATGCTTTATCATTTTTCTTCGGCCCTTGGTTTTGCCAATTATGGTATCGCAATTATACTGCTGACAGTACTAATTAAATCACTAATTTATCCTTTAACTTATAAGCAAATGTCTTCAATGCGTAAGATGGTTGATCTACAACCGAAGATCAAAGCTATTCAAGAAAAACATAAAAACAATAAGGAAAAAGCTAATGCGGCTGTCATGGAGTTTTACAAAGAAAATAAAATTAATCCCATGGGCGGTTGCCTTCCTCTCCTCATTCAGATGCCGATTTTTTTCGCATTGTATTACGCTTTACTCAAGTTTCAATATGGTTCAGATCCTTCCACCTATACATTTTTACTTTTTGATTTAACAAAAACCTATGGCTTTACTCTATCATATCATTTGATATTGCCGATTTTTGCCGGTGCAACAACATACCTGCAGACAAAACTAACAAATCCAAATACTTCGGATCCAACTCAAAAGACTATGTTATATATTATGCCAGTATTTTTTGCATATATTAGTGCCACAGTACCAGCGGGTTTGGCTTTATATTGGGTAACAATGAACGTTGTTTCGATTTTTCAACAATTGTATATTAATCGAAAATTGTCAAGCCAGAGTAAAAGCTCAGGATAGGTAACGGGGAAGACGTGAGGAGGATCGGTCATGAGAGTTGCAGAGAAAACCGGGAAAACGGTTGAAGAAGCGATTGCAGCTGGAGTTTTAGAGTTAGGCGTAGATCGTAATAGTGTAAAAATTGAGGTCTTAGAGGAACCTGTTAAAAAAGGTTTATTTGGACTTTTTGGAACACGTCTGGCGAGAGTCCGTATTTCTTATGAAGATGACCCTGGCTGTTTGGCGGCAGATTTTATCCATAAAATTTGTCGGGCTATGGGAGTTGAGGCGAATACCCAAGCGAGTAATGATGGAGAGCACTGGCATATCAATATAACAGGACCAGAGCTTGGAATTCTTATCGGACGACGTGGAGATACATTAGAGGCACTTCAATATATAACGAATTTAGCCGTAGCTAGAAAATTATCTGAACGTGTTCGTCTTATAGTTGATGTGGAAGGGTATAGGTTACGTCGTGAAGAGACTTTGGTGCGTCTTGCAAAAAGATTATCTGAAAAGGTTAAGAGAACTGGAATGAGGATTGTTTTAGAGCCGATGAACCCTTATGAACGGCGGATTATTCATACTTCTTTACAGGATGAAGCTAGAATTTCGACTATTAGTGAGGGTACTGACCCTAAGCGGCGGGTGGTCATTTTATTAAAAAGAGTCTAAAATACTCTGCTTGAGCCAGGCTAGTAAACTAGTCTCGAAGTATCCAGCCATGGCTAGTAATAGACTTTATGTTATGTTTGGTATCAAGAACTTGGCTAGTGCAGGCGTCTGTTGGTCTGGAGCTAGCCAAGTTTTCTATCATAGGAGATGATCGGGTTTGGATGATACGATTGTGGCTATGGCTACGGCATTGGGTGAAACAAGCATTCATATTTTAAGATTGAGCGGTTCTGAAGCGGGAACTATTATTGAAAAATGCTTTGAACCACAGAATATGAAACGTTGGTCACGTCGGGAAAATTTTACCCTAAATCTTGGTGTTTTTAGGGATGAATCAAGAGTACTCGACCAGGTTCTTGTCGGTAGAATGTTGGCTCCCTCTTCATATACGGGAGAGGATGTTTATGAAATTAATTGCCACGGCGGAACATTTGTAGCCCAGAGAATTTTACAGGCATGTATCCGTCATGGCGCGCAGTTAGCGGAGCCTGGAGAATTTTCCAAAAGAGCATTTCTAAATGGAAAGATGGACTTAGTTCAAGCGGAAGCAGTTGTCGATTTAATTTGTTCGCGTACGGAGACGGCTGCAAATTTAGCTTTAACTCAGCTGGATGGAGGGCTTTCAGCAACAATTGTAAGTTTGAGAGAAAAAATATTAGAAACGCTTGCATTTATTGAAGCGGGTATTGATTTTCCGGAAGACGATGTTGAAACTTTAGATCGAGAAACCCTTGAAATTAAAGTAAATATGGCTCTGGTAGATACCAGGCGCCTTTTAGCAGGGAGTAAAACGGGTAAAATTTTAAGGGATGGTTTACTCACGGTTATTGTGGGACGACCTAATGTCGGAAAGTCGAGTTTACTCAATGCGCTATTACATGAAGAAAGAGCTATAGTAACTGACATTCCGGGAACAACGCGTGACGAAATAAGAGAATCAGTCAGTGTAGGAGGGATACTTCTGCAACTGGTGGATACCGCAGGTATCTCTGATAGTCAAGATCTTGTAGAACGTCTCGGAATTGAAAGAACGTGGAAAGCACTTCAAACGGCGGAACTAATTTTGTTAGTGGTTCAGGCTAACCAACCTTTAACAAAAGAAGAGTATCACATTATAAATATATATGCCGAAAAAGTTATTGTTATAGTCAACAAAATCGATTTGTTGGAGAATGAGGACCTTTTTTCTGAGTATGAAAATGGGAAAGGGATTCCTTTTTCTGTCCTTCAGCACAGGGGTTTTGAAGAGCTTGAAGTTGAAATAAGAAGCAGAGTCTATCAAAGAGGGGCTGTTCTTGCCTCAGACCAACTTCTCTCTAATGTCCGCCAGATTTCTGCTTTAGAGCGTTGCGAGATTGCTTTGAAACAGACGGCGGAGAGTATTAAAATGGGAATGCCGTGGGATATACTTTCTATTGACCTTCGCGCAGCACTGAATTACGTATCAGAGATAACTGGAGACAATGTTCAAGAATCTCTTTTGGAAGATATTTTTTCTCGATTTTGTATCGGAAAGTAGGATGAACTTTGGAATACTTTGCAGGAAAATACGATGTTATTGTGGTCGGGGCTGGGCATGCAGGCTGTGAGGCGGCTTTAGCAGCGGCACGGCTTGGGTGCGAGACATTATTACTTACCTTAAACCTTGATACGATAGCCCATATGCCGTGTAATCCATCACTTGGGGGGCCGGCTAAGGGTCATTTGGTTCGGGAAATTGATGCTTTAGGCGGTCAAATGGGAATTGTAGCGGATGAAACATCCTTGCAAGTTAAAATGTTAAACACTGGAAAAGGACCTGCCGTCCATGCCTTAAGGGTGCAATCCGATAAACAGGCTTACCGGAATAGGATGAGGGAAGTTCTATTTTCACAAAGCAGGCTAACAGTAATCCAGGGACTGGTAGAACGTCTCGTGGTTGATAAGCAGACAATGTTGGGCATCGTTACTCGATCCGGTGCACGTTTTGAATCAGAGAATGTAGTTTTGACGAGTGGCACCTATTTACGTGGCAGAATTATCATCGGGGATGCTATGTACCAAGGTGGACCAAATGGGCAAATGCCGGCGATGTCGCTATCGGATTCGCTTAAAGAGTTAGGAATTGATTTGGGAAGATTTAAAACGGGGACACCGCCCCGAATCCATCGTCAGTCCGTAGATTTTTCCAAATTTCGTATTCAACCTGGGGATGAGAAGCTTTGGCGCTTTTCCTTTCTGCCCACGGAGAGTCAATTTTGGCATAATGATTTTACCAAGCAAGTTCCCTGTTGGTTAGGCTACACGACAAATCAAACACATGATATAATTCGGGAGAATCTATATCGGGCGCCTTTGTATTCTGGGAAAATTGAAGGAATTGGCACGCGTTATT
Source organism: Desulfosporosinus sp. Tol-M (assembly GCA_000770645.1). Lineage (GTDB taxonomy): Bacteria > Bacillota > Desulfitobacteriia > Desulfitobacteriales > Desulfitobacteriaceae > Desulfosporosinus. The sequence goes on along the minus strand of JQID01000071.1, from coordinate 91,013 downwards.
GCCCTTCAATTGAGGATAAAATAGTTAAATTTGCACAAAGAGAAGCGCATCAAATTTTTTTAGAGCCTGAAGGATGGCAAAGTAATGAACTTTATGTTGCCGGTCTATCAACCAGTATGCCGGAGGAAGTACAGGTAAAAATTTTAAATAGCGTTCCAGGACTGGAAAATGCCCGCATGCTCCGTCCGGGCTATGCTATTGAGTATGATTATGTTAGGCCGCATCAACTTTCTCTAAGCTTAGAAGTACGGCAGCTGCCGGGATTGTTTACTGCCGGCCAATTAAACGGGACCTCGGGATATGAAGAAGCAGCGGCCCAAGGTTTGCTGGCCGGGATTAATGCGGCGCTTCGAGCAACGGGCAAAGATCCCTTTATTCTTCTTCGTTCGGACGGTTATTTAGGGGTCCTGGTAGATGATTTGGTTACGAAAGGGATTAAGGAACCTTACCGACTTTTGACTTCCCGAGCAGAGTACCGCCTTGTTTTACGGCAGGACAATGCTGATTTGAGGTTGACAGACAAAGGACGAGCTATAGGGTTAGTAAATGAGGAACGGTGGAAGCGTTTTCAGGATAAAAAGGAAAATTATCAGTATATCAAAGAAATGTGGAAGGCTACTGTTTTTTCTCCGTTAAGCGAAGACTTGTACTCAGTTATGGCGGAAGCTAAATCAACTCCCGTACGTGGAGGGATCAGTGCCCGGGACCTAATTCGTAGACCAGAAATTACGCTTGAGCATTTAGTTAAACTTCTTCCAGAGCTGGAGAAATTCGACTTTGAAGTGCTCGAAGAAGTAGAAATTGAAACAAAATATGCGGGTTACATTGAAAAACAATGGGCTGAAATAGAAAATTTTTCAAAATTAGAGGCCCGTTGTCTGTCAGAGACGCTTGATTATGAAAAAGTACGAGGGTTATCCACTGAAGGTAGGCAACGTCTAAAGGAAGTACGCCCTTTAAATATAGGACAGGCTTCGCGCATCACGGGGGTTACTCCAGCTGATATTTCCGTCTTGCTCGTTTCTTTAGAACAACGGCGCAGAAGAGGTAATAGATGATGTTTGAGGAGTATGTATCTTTAATAAAGCAGTTAACCTACCAGCATATAGGTATCAACTTATCTGATTTTCAGGTTACTCAGCTCTGTAAATTCGGGGATCTTTTACTGGACTGGAATCGACGTTTAAACTTAACGAGAATAACTGATCCGCATGAAGTCATAGTAAAACATTTTATTGATTCAATGGTTCTGGCAAAATTTATTTCTGGTGTGACATTTGCAGATTTAGGCACTGGAGCTGGATTTCCAGGTGTTCCTTTGAAGATTTTACGTCCGGATTTAGATATTGTTTTAATGGATTCATTAAAAAAGAGGTTGGACTTTTTAGAAGTAGTTATTAAAACGTTAGGTTTAAAGGGAATTTTGACGGTGCATGCCAGGGCGGAAGATTTTGGAAGAAATATGCACTTTAGAAGTCATTTTGATACAGTGAGTTCACGCGCAGTTGCTCGCCTTCCGATCCTATTGGAATACGCGCTGCCGGTTCTTAAGGTCAAGGGGCTATTTTTGGCCTCCAAAGGATCCCAGTTTGAGGTTGAATTGGCAGAATCTAAAAAAGCATTGCTACTCCTTGGCGGTAAAGTAGAAGGTATTGAACATTTTAATCTCGGGGAAGGGGCAGAACATCGCGCGGTTATAAGGATTAGAAAGATGAAAGAAACACCTTTACAATACCCGCGTCAAGCGGGAACTCCAATAAAGTTTCCGATCGGTTAAATTGTCTATAAAACACGCCTATTGCTGTGGCAGTTGCGGCAGCTTGGCTGGGTTGTCTTCTTCGATGCGGTCTTACTTAGAGAATCAAGTCTCCTTTTAGATTCGCGGTCTAATCACGGACGACCTTGACAGGGTGAGCGACAATTAATCCCCACCTTGTTTAAAAAGTGGGGATTAATCATCTCACACAAGAGGTATTATTTTTTGCCATCCCTAATTTCAAGAACCTTGTTCCAAGCATTATCAGTACTTATTTTATCTTTACTTAAATCGTCCTTGAGTTGTTTAAGTATCTCTAACTGATTTGAATTTGATTCATTCCTCGCATTTAGAGACTCAGCCTTGCTTTTATTGGGATTTTTCTTAATAAAGTTTTCAATACCCTCTTCTGTCATCGAAATACCAAAATTAATTTCCGAAAGTATCCTATCTTTCGTTGGTACAGGACTCCCCTTTTCGGTTGCTATTTCTTTTTCCATCTTCTGTATTGCAATTCCTTTTTCTTTTAGTTTATCTCCAGCAGCAGCACTGTCATTTATCCTTTGTTCGCTACCGTCAACTTCGCTTTTTAAAAGCTCATTATGTTCATTGTCAAACTGTTTCTTCATCTTTATTATTCGCTTTATTTTTTTCGAAACATTAAGATTTCCAGCAGTTACAACCGTTACGCTTGTGAAAGTAACAATTAGAACAACTGCAAATGCAATCATAACTTTTGATTTTTTCATAAGACTACCTCTAATTGTATATTATTTTAATTAATTACGTTACATTTTTTTGATTCTTATGGTATAGACAGTTACATTTGTCTATACCCCCATCCCCCTTATATTGGATAATATCACCTTCATACAGTATTTATATATTGTACAATATCCAGAATCTGATAATGCCGTAGCTAACGGGTAAATCCTAAACTTATAGGCCCTGTTATATCCTACGCTGTTATAATTAGCCCAATGTTTCATAAAATTGGTTACACCTGTCCACGAATATGAGCGGTTAGGAACATTGGCACCATTATAATACCACGAACTATTAAAACTATCTATAGAGTTAAAGTAGCAAAATGACTCAGAATGTTTAGTCGAGTTCGACAGTCTGTTACGAGAAATGGATTAAACCCATGTAGCGCAGGGTTGAGCCATTTGTGTATAACTTGCCGTGCGTCCACGTCTATGACCTCTCTGATTATTGATCTTGACATTTGCCTTATAGTCTTTTAACCGTCAGATCTCTGTCTCTTTTACTTTTGACCGTGAAGGGAATATGAGTAGAACGTCGAATTATAACTTATATACTCGTATTAACATGGTTTTTGATTGTATGGGGGGGATCATATTGGATGATACAGAGGATCAAAATAGAAGTAAAAGTAGTAAACTAGTTTCGGTGACAGAATTAGATAGAGGGGATAATAATTCAATCAAAAGGAGCAGTCTCAGACGAAAGAGATACTTTTTGATTACTAGCGGACTACTTTTGATCATTTTATTTTCAGTTGGTGCCCTGGCAATGATCTATACGCAAGATCAAAAAAGAATTCTCAAAGGGGTAACTATAGCAGGACTAAATGTTGGTAATTTAACCCAAGAAGAAGCTAAAGAAATAATTGACCAAGAAGTAAACAATTTGCTGAGCCAAACTATAAAATTAAATGTGGGTCAACAAGCGCCCGAAGTTAAGTTAGAAGACCTAGGTCTTGTATTAGATGCAGATTTGGCATTGCAAGAGGCCTATGATAGTGGCAGGAAGGGTTCAATTTTTGATAAGGTATTAGCAATAATAACCGCAGGAAAAGGAATAAACATAAATTTTCATCATAAGTGGGATGAATCAAAGTTACAACAAACCCTTAAGGGGCCTTTGGCAGAGTTCAGTGATCCGGCAACTGATGCCACCTTTCAGATTACGAAAGAAAATACTATGACTATTATAAGGGAGCATGCTGGCCTGATCATTGATACTGAGGCACTTATTACGCAAATAGAGGGAATTAACATCTATAAACCTGTCCCTGAGCTCAAGGTCGAATTTAAAGAGCAAATTCCAACTCTTACTGCTGCTCAACTCGAAGATCAGAAGATTACAGGGTTATTGGCAAGCTATACTACTCGATTCGATCCGACACAAAGAGCGAGAACAGAAAATATAAAAATTGCTGCAAAAGCTTTGGATATGGTGATAATTAAACCAGGTGACACGCTATCTTTCAATCAGATTGTAGGAGAAAGAACAGTAGAAGCCGGATATAGAGATGCTTATATCATCGTTAACGGCCAGTTCGTCCCGGGGTTAGCCGGCGGGATATGTCAAGTCTCTAGTACTTTATATAATACCGGACTGTTAGCAAACCTGGCTGTAATTCAACGCAGTAACCATGACTTGGCTATTTCATATGTTCCACTTGGGCAAGATGCGACGGTTGCCTACCCGGATCTTGATCTGCAGTTCAATAATGATTCAGGAGGATACCTCCTTATTAGGACCAGAATGAATTATAATACTATCACGATTGAATTGTATGGCAAGGTTAAACCTGGTCAAGAAGTATTTATTGGAAATATCATAGAGTCTATTATACCTGCAGTTGAACAACGCTTGGTTGATGAAACAATGGCGCATGGAGAGTCCGAATTAAAGCAAGAGGGACAACCTGGATATATTGTTAAATCTGTCCGAAATGTTAAAGTGAATGGAGTAATCGTTAGCAGTCAACCGCTAAATCAAAGCCGTTATTCATCCTTACCAAGAATTTACGCAGTTGGACCGTAGTACTGCAATAAATTTCATAAATATTAAAAAAAGCGAGTAATATCGCTTTTTTTATTGGATTGAGTTTGATACTATCTATTGTGAGGATAGCAGTAAGAATTTTTCAAATAGTAATAAAGGAGGTGTGCGCTAATTGACTACTAAAGTAATTGCTGTTGCCAATCAAAAAGGTGGTGTAGCGAAGACAACAACGGCAATAAATTTGAGTGCCTGTTTGGCTGAACTGGAGAAAAAAGTTCTTCTCATTGATTTAGACCCTCAGGGAAATGCAACCAGTGGACTGGGGGTAGAAAAACACAAATTGACACAGTGTATCTACGATGTATTAATTAACGATGTCCCCCTTGAACAGGTAATTCAGAGAACCGAACAAAAGAACCTTCAAGTTGTTCCGGCACGAATTGAATTGGCAGGTGCAGAAATCGAATTAGTAGCACAACTTTCGCGGGAAGGCAAATTGAAGAATGCCCTGGAAACAATAGTGGATGATTATGACTTCATATTTATTGATTGTCCGCCATCGCTGGGCGTGTTAACTGTAAACGCCTTAACAGCTGCAACAGATGTGTTAATTCCTATACAGTGTGAGTACTATGCCCTGGAAGGTTTGACACTATTGATGAATACCTTAGAAAGAGTTCGTAAATTTCTCAATCCAAAGCTCAATATTATTGGAGTTCTGATGACTATGTTCGACGCACGTACTAACCTTGCTATACAGGTTGTTGACGAAGTTAAAGAGTATTTCCCAAGAAAAGTCTTTAAATCAATTATTTCTCGAAATGTCCGTCTTAGTGAAGCTCCAAGCCATGGAAAAGCTATTAATACCTACGATACTCGTTCACGAGGAGCTGAAGTATACAGGGAATTGGCAAAGGAGGTCTTAGAGCGTGTCTAAGAAAGCGTTAGGACGAGGGCTTCAAGCTTTGCTATCTGATGAAGTGGGGGAAAATCCAAACATTAAAGAAATTGCCATTTCGGATATTATTCCTAACCCGGATCAACCCAGAAAAGAATTTGATCCCCAAGCTCTGCAGGAATTAGCCGATTCTTTGCATGTGCACGGATTATTACAACCAATTTTGGTCAGAAATGTTGGAGAGTATTATCATATTATCGCTGGAGAAAGGCGCTGGCGAGCCGCTAAAATTGCTGGGTTTACAAAAATTGCCGCCATTGTTCAAGTCTGCACTGATCAGGAGATGGCTGAACTTACACTTATCGAAAATATTCAACGTGCTGATTTGAATCCCGTTGAAGAAGGATTTGCTTATGCTCGGCTTATTGAAGAGTACGGTCTGACCCAGGAACTTGTTGCGCAACGTGTTGGGAAAGCCCGTACAACTGTAACAAACCTTTTACGTGTAATTAAGTTACCAGAAGATGTTCTTGAATTATTGAGGGAGGACAAAATTTCTCTGGGGCATGCTAAAATTTTACTAGGAGTAAAAGATACTACGATACAAGCATTAACAGCGCAAAAGGCGGCAAAAGAAAAATTATCCGTGCGGGAGACTGAAGACCTGGTAAACAGAAAAATAGGAAAAACAAAGAAAGACAAAATCCCACGTGAGAGTTCTGCACTATTTCATAATGTAGAAGACCAATTGAGAACATGTTTTCAAACCAAAGTTCAACTCAAGGGGGATCTAAAACGAGGAAAAATTGAAATCCAATACTTCTCGGCGGAGGAGTTGAATCGACTATTAGAACTCTGGAATATACGAATTGATTAGTGAATGATGTTCCACGTGGAACAGTTATTATCACTACTACAGATTAAGAAGAAAATATTAGGGGATTAAGTTAAGGCGCTAACGGAATAGGTAAGCACTCAACCCCTGGTATAATGTTCCACGTGGAACATTATACCAGAAAGGATTAATGCGAAAGTCCCGTGTAACCCTCAATATTTTATGGTAATAATATGTTCCACGTGGAACATATTGTAGATAGTAAAATCGACTGGTTACCATTGACATATAATGGAATTACCTGAAAGAGGATCTACTTTTAGAAGGCAAGTGGCTTATGGAGATGGATTTGCTCTTACTGACCGTCGGTGCCTGATGGCTTGTTGCCGGTCAAGTTTTCTTTATATCGCACTTTTAAGTAAGAATGCGTTATGAGAGTACAAATGTTCTCAGACATCCGCCACACAAGGTTGAGTCGGGTGTTTTGTAACACCATATATTCCATAAACCCTCCGACATTTACAATCCCAGTGATATGAGCCTCTCCGACTGCAGGAAGTTGTTTATGAACGCCGGCGCCAGGTTTTAAAGGCCCATCAGCCAGTGTAATACACCCAATAGAATCCATTCTCCCAAGGCAGGCATCAATAGCAACAATAAAGGGATTATAGAATGATTGCTGAATATGTTGAATACTTTCCTGTAAGTTCGTTGCATGAACCGGCTCATCAAGGGTGCCGTAAACGTTAAGTTGAGGTAAATTAAGGCGTGAAAGGTGAGTCCCAATCAAGGGTCCCAAAGCGTCACCTGTAGACCGATCAGTTCCAATGCACAGGATAACAGTAGGGCGTTTTCGTGTAGATGCAAATAGATCGGAAAGCCGCGTTTCCAATTTTGCTTTAGCTGAATAGTCGTCGACATGGGCTTTCATTTTTTGAGGTTCGTTTAAAAAAGAAAATAAACTCACATACTGCCCCCTAAAAATCAAATCACAAACTAAGTATATACGAATAAATTGTTCCCAAATACTAAGTCTTTTATGCATGATATTCCTATTCCTGCCATAAGCATGATGGCGAGGAGGGAAGCATAATGCAATGGAAAACAACTTTTCAAGTCGCCGCAACATACGTGGGTGCTGTCATGGGGGCAGGATTTGCTTCAGGTCAAGAAATTCAGCAATTTTTCACACGATTTGGTCGGTGGGGATTAGTTGGAATAGTTGTTAGTGCGCTTTTATTTTCTCTCCTTGGGTGGGGCATGTTGGACTTACAGGAGCGCTGGAAAATCACATCGTATTCAGAATTTTTCGATCACCTACTTGGTCGTAAGGGGGGGCGATGGGCAGATGGCCTTGTGAGTGTCCTTTTGTTCGTGGGAATGCTAGCGATGATCACCGGCAGTGGAGCGCTCTTTTATGAATATTTCGGCTTCTCAAGGTGGTTTGGCATCTTCTTGACGGGTTCAGTGATTGTCTTAGCCTTATTGTTTCGAGGAGAAGGAGTTCTATGGATTAATTCCACGCTGATACCATTTAAATTTATTTTTTGTTTCGGAATTGCATTTGCGGCAATTTTTCTAGCGCCTTCTCGAGATGTAATGGGCAGCGTGGTGATGCAAAACCCGATTGTAAAACATTGGGCCTTCTCTGCCATTTTATATGTCTCCTTCAATTTAACATTGGCTATGGTAGTCTTTGCTTCGTTGGGGCGGGATGTTCAACGGCCAGGTGCTCGCTTGGGAGCAGTTTTAGGTGGGTTAGCGCTTGGGGTATTTGCCTTCGTTATTGGAGCTTCATTACTTAAGTTTCCCGACAGTATAGGCTTAGAAATCCCCATGGTGGCAGTTGCAGGAAAATTAGGAGATTGGCCTGCTTTTTTCTACGTAATTGTATTATGGTTAGCGATGATCACCGCGGCAATCGGAAATGGCTTTAGCCTTGTAAGCAGAGTGGTTGATACAGGTAAGTTGAGTTACCGTAAGGTAACACTCCTTTTACTACTCTTGCTTTTACCGGCAGCAGGCGTGAGATTTTCCGAGATCGTGCAAATTGTATATCCTCTATTTGGATACTTAGGACTTGTATTTTTGCCAACAATAATGTATTTTTGGCGTAGATCTAAAGAATAGAGGCTAGGAAAATGTTTTTTCATGAAAGTTATCGATAGGGCAAAAATAACTTATGAAAACTATAGATCACATTTTTGGTATAAATTACGTAAATAAGGGGAACAGAAATGGCTGAACGACACTATTTAGTAGGAACCGCCGGGCATGTGGATCACGGCAAAACCGAGTTGATCAGGGCTCTTTCCGGTATGGAGACGGATCGATTAAAAGAAGAGAAACAACGCGGGATCTCCATCGAACTTGGATTCGCCCATATGATGCTGCCCAGTGGACGTCAAATTGGTATTGTGGATGTTCCAGGACATGAACGGTTTGTACGTCAAATGTTGGCTGGTGCCGGTGGCATGGATATAGTGTTACTTGTTATCGCAGCCGATGAAGGGATTATGCCTCAGACCCAAGAACATTTGGATATACTAACCTTGCTCCGTATACCTAGAGGGATTGTTGTTCTAAATAAGGCGGACCTGGTGGATGAAGAGTGGCTTGATCTGATGGAAGAAGAGATACGTGAGGAATTGAAAGAAACGGCTTTTAAAGATGCGCCAATTTGCCGGGTTTCAGCTCTAACCGGTGTAGGAATTCCCGGTTTGCGTCAAACCATTGATGGATTGCTTTCAGAAGTGGAAAGTAAAAAGTCTACCGGTCCGGTTCGAATGCCAATTGACAGGGTCTTTAGCATCCAGGGCTTTGGTACCGTTATGACCGGAAGTCTTCATAGTGGGACAATACTACTGGGCCAAGAGTTGGCGATAGAACCGGGGCATATTCTCGCAAAAGTTCGTTCTCTCCAAGTACACAATAACAAAGTAAGTGCTGCTGAGGCGGGACAGCGGGTAGCGGTTAACCTCGCAGGGGTAGATGTTGCAGAAGTGGAACGGGGTTCAGTACTCGTAATACCAAACGTTTTCAAAGTCGGTAAAATCTTGGACGTATTGCTCTTAAACCTCTCCTCGGCAGATAGACCTTTAACCCAAAGGCAACGGGTCCGGTTCCACCTCGGAACTACGGAGATCCTCGGACGAATACATCTTTTGGAACAGAATGAAATAACCCCTGGACAAGAGGGATTTGCGCAAATTCTTTTGGAAGAATCGGTGGTTGCAGCATCAGGGGATCGTTTTGTGCTCCGCTTTTATTCCCCCGCCCATACCATTGCAGGTGGAAAAATACTCGGAGTAGCGGAGTTCAAACAGAAGCGCTATAAAGAAAACGTAATAGCACAGATGATGATGAAAGACCAAGGCGATCCGCTAGACCTCTTAGAAGGAGAAATGGCCGAACTACGAACAGGATCAGATTTGGCATCACGGTTACAGATCACTTCTAATGAATTAGAGGTGAGTTTAAAAGCGCTGGAGAAAGCCGGTCGACTGGAAATTTGGCAGGAAGATGAAAACCTGCTCTACTGGGGAAAAGCAGCGGCAGAGATCTGGCGGTCAAAATTGATTAACATGATAAGAGCGTATGAAAGGTCAAATCCCCTGCGCGTTGGAATTAGCAGAGAGGAATTAAAGACTCGGCTAGGGATTTCCTGGGCACATCGTCGTTGGCAAACGATTCTGGAACAAGGCGCTGTGCGAGGGTATTATCGCATTTCAGGAAGCAAAGTTCGAACAAACGAAGGTGTGGAAATTCCAACAGGTATTTTAAAACGATTGGAAGCCTTACGTGCAAAATGGCAAATTGCTGGACTAATGCCACCCGACATCACTGCAACCGCAGAAGCATGTGGTATTTCGAAGTCCGAAGCTCCGGAGTATGCCCAGTACATGTGCGAAATTGGAGAATGGGTACACATTGATCAGTTTTTCTTTAGACAAAAAGATCTGGAACCAGCTAAAGAACGTTTGGTCGGGTTTCTTAAAGAACATGGAGAAATAGGTGTTTCTGAGGTGCGTGAAATGTGGGGAACTTCAAGGAAGTATACAGTGCCGCTGCTTGAGTTCTTTGATAATCAGAAGATAACAAAGCGAAATGGAGATAAAAGAAGATTATTTAACTCAAGCTGAACATCTGGGTTTCAGATACGATAGTCTTCGGGGGAGGGTAGCACCAAAGCCGCTAATCCCAAAGGAATACTTTGCGCGTATTGGGCGCAAGAAATTATCGTTTACACTTAATGACAAAACGTTAATTTATGGAAAAGTTCTTTTAATCCAAAGATTTGCTTCCATAATAACAATGAATGTGTTAATATAATGGTCGATAATGGGGATGGATGGTGGCTGGTGCTGCTCCCGGACTTCAAATCCGCGTGTCGGGACGCAGAACGTTCCGAGGTGTGTTCGATTCGCACGCATCCCCGCCATAATCGTGGTTCGAGGTTCGAACACCATGCAAAGGGAGGAAATAATCTTTATTTGAGATCTTTACCAATTTTAGCAAAGACATGGAATCAACTGATTTAACAGGACTCGACTACCTAGAGCTGGCTGACGCCGGCTCTTTGTTATTTATTCGCGATTGGGTAATAATTACTCTGGTTGATGGTTCACAATTTAGCGGCAGGATTTTCAAAGGCCCAAGTCGAATAAGCTTCAGATAGGAGATGAGTTACTTAAGAAGGCTTACCAACTCAATGATAAGGGGGCAACGAACTACATGAATCTCCTGGATATCCTTATTATAGGTATTATATTGTTAGGTGCTTTATTCGGTTATCTAAAAGGCTTAATATCCAGCATAGTAAATTTTCTGGGTAGTATTGTGGGTTTTGTTGTGGCGTCGTGGAAATATATGGCCGCGCTCGGCTGGGCGGAACAATATTTTCCACTGCAGCAATGGTTGGAGCCTGTGATCTATAAAGCGATACTTCCCGCTGTTCAGGCCAAAGCCTCTTCTTTGCAAAATTCAGCATCAGGCAATATCTTGGGGGCACTGCCTCCGGAATGGCGCAGTATATTTGAGAATCTATCTGGTGTTCAGGCGCCTCAAACCATCGAACAAGTGACTCATCGTTTGGCAGGGCTGTTTACTGAACGCGTCTTAAGTCTAATTGCTTTTGGTTGTGTTTTTTATCTTGTAATGGTTATTATTCAGCTCTTGTTTGCGATAATCCTTCGTCCCTTCGGCGGATGGGGCGGATCCTTGAATCGTGGAGGGGGTCTTCTATTCGGAGGGCTCAGTGCTCTTATTGGTATGGCAGTTCTAGCGGGGTTATTTTCGCCCCTCTTACAATTGGGGTTATGCGGAAGTATAAATGCACTCATTCCGAGTTCATCCTTATATCCATATTTGGTGGAGATCTTTCGTGTCTTGGATCAACTGTTTGCAGCACAACTCAGTCAAAAACTACTTTGACCACTGTCACAAAGCCAAGGAATTTGGTTTTACTAGTCAGAAAGTATTTATATAATACATAAATCAAACTGTGAAGTAGAAAAATTAATAGTGGAGGGTATTGTTTATTGTCATTCTTATTCTCAAATTTATTTATAGGGAGTAGAGGAGATTGTGTAATGAGTTCGAAAAAAGTAAAATTGGCCTGGGATGAACTTGTAATGTCCGAGAAGGAACGTCAAGCGATGACTGAATACTTGGCCTTTCTCAGTGAAGGGAAAACTGAACGGAAATCTTGGCAGCTCCTGGAGCGATGGGCCCAAAAAGCAGACTTTGTAGCTCTTGATGGGGTAAAGGGCTTTAAACCTGGGCAAAAGGTCAGGTTAGCAGTGCGTGGTAAGGCAGGCATTATAGCTATTTCCGGAACCCGGCCGTTAAACGAAGGTTTCCGATTAATTGCTGCACATCTCGATGCTCCTCGCTTAGATATAAAACAGCGCCCTCTTTATGAAGAAGAAGGATTGGCTTTTTTAAAAACGCACTATTATGGAGGGATTAAGAAGTATCAATGGACTGCGCTGCCTCTTGCCCTTCACGGTGTCGTTATCTTGCGTGATGGACATAAAGTGGAAATTGTAGTCGGTGAGGCGGACGAAGACCCTGTTTTCACGATTACTGACTTGCTTCCGCATTTAGCAAAGGATCAATATGACAAAAAATTGCCCGAGGCTATTACAGGAGAAGGGCTAAACCTATTACTTGGACATGATCCGTGCAATGAGGATGGAGAAGAGCGTGTGAAATTGGCTATTCTGCATTTTTTGAAGGATAAATATGGAATTGAGGAAGACGATTTCGTTAGCGCAGAATTAGAGGTTGTACCAGCTGGGAGGGCCCGCTATGCGGGACTGGATCGGAGTTTTATTGTGGGGTATGGGCAAGACGATCGAGTCTGTTCTTTTGCTGCTTGGAAAGCGATTGAAGAGATTGAGCAACCGGAGTGGACAACGATTGTTCTTTTTGCGGATAAAGAGGAGATAGGCAGCGATTCCAATACGGGTATGAAAGCACGTTATTTGGAGAACTTTATTGCAGAGCTTATCTCCATGCAAAATGGAACGTATGACGGGTTAATGGTTCGGCGAGCACTTTCTCGGGGCAAAGCGCTTTCGGCGGATGTCGCCGCGGGATATGATCCTAATTATGCAGAGGTTATGGACAAACGGAATTCGGCTTTTCTGGGTCGTGGTGTGGTAATCAGTAAATATACTGGTTCGCGAGGCAAATCAGGGTCTAGCGATGCGAACCCGGAATTCATAGCAGAGGTTCGTCGAATTTTTGACGAAGCCAAAGTTTCTTGGCAAACTGCGGAGTTAGGAAAAGTTGACCAGGGCGGCGGAGGGACAATAGCTCAGTATATGGCAATTTACGGAATGGAAGTATTGGATTGCGGCGTAGGAATTCTAAGCATGCATGCACCATGGGAGATTTCTTCAGTAGCGGATTTGATCATGATGATGCGAGGGTATCGAGCTTTTTTGGCGGATAAAGATTAACGGATAGTCCGGAAAAGGAAGATTTAGAAAATGAATGTCTCTTGGATTCCAGAAAATATTAATAATTTCAATTGGCATAAATTTGGATTTGCTGCTTTAAATACAGTACTTTATATCATTGTTATCCTAATTGTAGCACGTGTTGCATACGGATTACTTATTTATCTGCTCAGGCGAATGTTAGTAGACCGCAAGGGAAAACATCTTTTGGATGAATGTAAAGCAAATACAATATTTTCGCTCCTCCGAAGTTTTTTATTTTATTTAATTACCTTTACGGTAGTGATGCATACCCTTAAACGCCTTTTTAACTTTGATACCGGGGCGCTGCTGGCTTCGGCAAGTGTTTTGGGGGTTGCCTTAGGTTTTGGTGCGCAGAGTTTGGTTAAAGACGTCATTGGCGGTTTTTTTATCCTTTTTGAGGATCAATTCTCGGTCGGAGAACTAGTAAAAACCGGGGAATTCACTGGTACTATTGAAGAGACTGGGATTCGGACAACACATATAAGGGCATGGGGCGGGGAACTCCATATTATTCCAAATGGTAGCATTACTGCAGTTACGAACTTTAGCCGAGGAAAGATGTTAGCCAAGGTTGAAATTCAGATTCCCTATGACGAAGATCTTGACCGAGCGATGGGAGTGATGAACACTGTTTGTGAAGAAATAAGCGTAGAGTTTGGGGAAAAAATAATTGAAGCTCCCACAGTCCAAGGGGTAACCCAGTTCGGGGAGTACAATGTCGTTTTACGGGTTATAGCATTCACAAAACCCGATGAACAGTGGAGTCTGGAACGTGAACTGCGTCGGAGAATTCACAGTGCGTTTTTGAAAGAAGGAATTCGTACGCCACAGGTCCAAAGGATTATTGTAGACCCTCTGAAGGGTTCCTTCAAAGACGAGCAAGATACAACGATGGACCCCACAAGTAAGACCTAAGAATAGATGACATCTTAAATTATCAGATGAAGCGACCGAGAGGCTAAATGTGAAAAATGCGATGTGCGAGAGAAGTAAGATGTTGGTATTCGAATCTCGAATCTCAACCTCGAACATCGAGTAGGGGGAGTCAACAGATGATTCCATTGAAGGTAGGAGATATTGTTCGCCTTCGCAAACCGCATCCTTGTGGAAGTATAGATTGGAAAGTGATGCGAACGGGAATGGACTTCCGAATACAGTGCTTAGGTTGTCAACACCAAGCCTGGATTCCCCGCATCAAACTCGAACGCAATTTAAAGGAAATTTTACAGCGGGCCGAAGAAAATTAAGGGGAGGGAAAGCATGACATTACACGCAGGGATTGTTGGTTTACCGAATGTCGGTAAGTCAACATTGTTTAATGCGATTACCCAAGCTGGCGCAGAAGCTGCAAATTACCCATTCTGCACGATTGAGCCAAATGTGGGGATGGTAGAAGTACCTGATTTCCGCTTGCAAAAACTGGCTGAGATGGTTCATCCCAAGAAGATTGTTCCCGCAACCGTTGAGTTTGTGGATATTGCCGGACTTGTTCAGGGAGCGAGCCAAGGAGAGGGATTAGGAAATAAATTCCTGTCCCATATCAGGGAAGTCGATGCCATTGTGCATGTTGTACGTTGCTTTGAAGACGAGAATGTGGTCCATGTCGAGGGCAACGTTAACCCTAAACGGGATATTGAGACGATAGATCTTGAGTTAGTCTTAGCGGACATGGAGAGTGTGGAGAAACGAATAGAACGTTCGTCTAAACTCTTAAAGACGGGGGGTAAAAAGGCTCAAGGCGAATTGGCCCTTCTGGAACGTTTAAAGGAAGTCTTTAATCAGGGAAAAGGGGCCCGTTTTTTGACTTATACGGACGAGGAAAGAGTGATTCTTAAGGGGTTTTCGCTTTTGACCCTAAAACCAGTGCTCTATGTTGCGAATGTAGGTGAAAAAAGCCTCTCCACAGCTGCCGATAATCCCTATGTCCAACAAGTAATGGCAATAGCGGCCGAAGAGGGTGCCGAAGCCATTGTGGTTTGTGCCCAGATTGAAGCGGAAATTGCAGAACTAGAAGAGGGCGAGAAAGAGGTATTCTTACAAGACTTAGGGCTCGAAGAGTCGGGATTAGACCATTTAATTCGGGTAGCCTTTCATTTACTGGGTCTGATGACCTTCTTTACTGCAGGCCCTATGGAAGTGAAAGCTTGGACAATTCATCAAGCAACTAAGGCTCCCCAAGCTGCAGGGGTAATCCATACAGATTTTGAACACGGATTTATTCGGGCTGAAGTAGTCGCGTATAAGCATTTCGTTGGCAACAATGGGTTGATTGGCGCCAGGGATAAAGGTTTAGTCCGCTTGGAAGGAAAAGAATATATTATGCGCGACGGAGACATTGTTCACTTCCGGTTTAACGTTTAAAAGTTGCTTTTCTGAAAATGTAATGGTATAATTTTTGCTTAGTAATCTAAATATCCCCGCTCCATTAGAAGATGGGGCCGTTTAGTCCGAGGGGAGGTGCAAATATGAAAGCGTATGAAATACTTTATATCATCCGGCCGGATCTGGATGAGGAAGCGACTACAGTACTGGTTGATCGTTTAAGTGGTCTCGTTACCAGTAATGGCGGCGATAACGTAACAGTCGACAAGTGGGGTAAACGTCGCTTGGCTTATGAAATTCAAGATTACAAAGAAGGCCAATACGTCCTGATGAACTTTGAAGGTGAAGGTCGTACATCTCAGGAGATCGAACGGGTTATGAAAATTTCCGATGATGTAATCCGTTTCCTGACGGTTAGAAAAGATGATTAATAGGACGGTGGGATCACATGTTAAATCGAGTTGTATTAATTGGCCGGTTAACTAGAGACCCCGAGTTACGCTACTCGCCGAGTGGTGTTGCTGTAACAAATTTTACGCTAGCCATTGATCGTAAATTTAAAAACGCTCAAGGTGAAAAGGAAACGGACTTCATACCATGTGTAGCGTTTAAGCAACTTGCTGAACTTTGTGCCAACTATCTTGCCAAAGGAAAACTTGCAGCTGTAGATGGACGAATCCAAGTCAGAACATACAACGATAAGGACGGCCAAAAGCGTTGGACTTCGGAAGTTATTGCTGAAGATGTACGTTTCCTAAGTCCGAAGGACAGCGGGGACGGGAGCACAGGGTCACCCTCTTCAAGTGGAAAAGGATCGTTTGGACATGAAGTGAATTTGGATGATGACATCCCATTCTAATAAGGGAAGGGGAGAACTAGAATGAAGCGCGAACGAGGACGTCGCCCACGTAAGCGGGTATGCAGTTTTTGTGTAGATAAAGTTGTGTCTATGGATTATAAAGAGACACATAAAGTACGCAAGTATATTACAGAACGGGGCAAAATATTGCCGCGTCGTATTTCCGGAAACTGTGCTATGCATCAGCGACAAGTGACATTAGCTATCAAACGGGCTCGCAGTATTGCCTTGTTGCCATATAGTGTAGAGTAAAGTTTAGAAAACTTGGCCGACGCCCACACGCGAAGACACTGTCTCCGCACGTATTAACCCTTCTTGCAGACACTGACTCAAACAGGACGGTCGAGGTTAGAACGATGACCAAGGAAGGCCAGGATAAGAAATAGGGAGCGAGAGCTCCCTATTCAATTTTCAGGATTAGTTTATAAGGTATGGTTAAATTTTCTTAAGACTGAAGTGCAGGAGATTTGAAGGGTTATCACGAATTGTATTGGATAGTGCAGTTTGTCTTATGGGGACAGCCGCACTTTTTAGAAAATGGACTTTAGGAGGGGGCAACCCTGGAAAATTATGAAGTTGATGTTGTCAAGGGCTTAAGGGCTATTGATGAATTAAAGGTAAATATAATTCAGGCACAGTGGCATATCTATCATGGGACACTGAGTGGTTCAGAGGATGAGATGCTTCAGGGGTTGGCGGATCTTGTTGGCTTAAGTTATTTGCTTGCAAGGCGGTTAGGTTTTGACTTTTCCCGTCTGGATAGCATGCTTATACAACGTCTTGAGGGATTAAAAAATACTGATGAAATTAATCTTGAAAAGCAGTGGGGAGATTTGAGCTTACTTTTAAGCTATCTTGTCCCTGAAGACAAAGCATAGGAGAATTGGCGAATATGTTTTTAAGAGATGAAGTGGCCGTGAACTATTTAGCGGGAGCTATCCTATTGACCTTTCCCTGGTTAGGAATCGTTTTAGGAACCTGGGGCTTTATCTGGGGAGCGCTCATGTTACTAGCAGTGTTTTTGGTCGGCCGTCGAAGGGGGTTGCCTATAGCTGCGCTGTCTCTGTTGATTGGTTATGTTGCACCTTTGATTGTTTTTGGAGCAACGGCCTTTAATCAGATGAGCCTCGTTCCCCTGGCAGGTTTATTATGTGTTCTGGGTTGGCATAAGCATTGGCCGGTGCGTGTGATCTTCTTCTGGGGTGCTGCGTTGGCGGCAGTTTTAGGGACAATACCCACCCTTCCATTCATGGCGCAAGGGTTTAGTGCCTTAACCGCGAGTGACATGATTAATACGGCATATCAACAATATCAAGCTTCCGGATTATTGGCAGTGATGCAACAACAAGGGATCACTGAGGTGCAGGTTCGAGATATGCTGCAACAAGGAATTCAAATTTATGCTTTAATCCTTCCTGGTTTAGCCGCGCTGGTCGCAATAGTCGAGTTTGGACTTGCTTTTTATATTGCGAGAATCTGGTTTGATGAAAATGAGGGACGAATCCCGTTCATGCGTTGGCGCTTGCCTTGGTACGCGGTTTGGGGTGCAGTGTTAGGTATTGCACTCTATCTATTGGGTGATCAATTTTCTTGGACAGTCCTTCGTGGAGCAGGCATTAATTTAATGGTTGTTTACGGGGCGTTAACACTAGTGTTAGGTATTTCTGTGTTAGTGTATTTGCTGCAATCGCCAAGAATTCCTCGCTTTTTGAAATTCGCATTAATTATAGCCAGCTTTATGTATCTCTTCTTAAGTGGCGTCAGTCTAATATTGTTTGGACTATTTGACTTAGTTTTTAATTTTCGTCGTCTACCAGAAGAATCGTAAGGAGGAATTCAGATGAAGGTTATTCTTCAAGCAGATGTCAAAGGAACGGGCAAAAAGGGACAGGTTTTTGAAGTTGCTGATGGGTATGCCCGAAACTTTCTTTTTCCTAAAAAGTTAGCGATTGAAGCAACTGCTGGAAATATTCAGGATATCAAACATAAGAAAGCCCTGGAAGATCTCCGAAAGGGGAAAGAAAAAGAAGCTGCCGTTGAATTAGCAGGTAAACTTAATGCTCTAATGATTGAAGTTAAGACGAAGACAGGTGAAGGCGGGCGCTTGTTTGGTTCAGTAACCAGTAAGGAAATTGCTGACGTTTTAAAAAACCAGCATGGGGTTAATGTGGATAAACGAAAGTTAGAGTTAAGGGAACCAATTAAAGCTCTGGGAAATTATGAAGTCCATGTAAAAATTCATCCTGACGTGAGCGCAAAGCTTCAGGTGCATGTTGTTGCAATATAAGGCTTACTTCAGATTGAGCTCTGTAGTTAGCTGAACGTAACAGGGATGAATTCGGACTGCGAACTATGAACCATCGAACTATGAACCAACGAACCACGAACCGCGAATTGCGAACCGCGAAAGGGGACCCCTTATGAAAGGGATTTTAACGAAATGGTTGAATCATCCAAATTCTAATGATCGGTTATACGATGAAGAAGAGTGGAGCCGAGAAGTCGAAACACTCTATGTACTGCTTTCAAATTATTATGGAACAGACAAGCTGGTATTAAAGGCCAGTAAATTAGATGCGCTTAAACTTATGCGTTCCGATCAACTTGCTGAACGAGTTGCCGGATTATGCAAAATTGTCGCTGATGATCCTACTGTCCGGAAGATTCCGAAGATGCAGGAAGTTCCACAGCTCTTAGATGAAATTGAGGAACAGATCGCGGAACTAATTGCCCGGCGTTCTGTGGAAGAACGGCTGGAACGTGTGGTTGCTGAAAAGATGCAGGAACGGCACGAGGAGTATGTTAAAGAGATAAAGATTAAGGTAATTCAAGAGACGGCCGGACCGGAAAATGCTCAAACTCTCAAAAAGCTTGCCGTTCTTGAAAAGATGAAAACCATATCGCTAAAGCGTTCCGCGGTTGACGTTTTGCGTCCTCAGACTGTGGAAGAAATCAAAGGACAGGAAAGTGCGATGCAAGCCGTACTTGCCAAGTTAGCTACTCCCTACCCTCAACATATTTTGATGTATGGTCCGCCTGGTGTTGGGAAGACTTCTGCAGCCCGGGTCGCTTTAGAAGCGGTTAAAAACCACCCCCATTCTCCCTTTGCTAAAGCGGCTCCGTTTATCGAAGTGAATGGCACGACTCTTAGATGGGATCCCAGGGATGTAACCAATCCCCTTTTGGGATCGGTTCATGACCCGATATACCAAGGGGCGAAGCACGACTTGGCAGATATGGGCATACCTGAACCGAAAATGGGACTGGTGAGCGAGGCTCACGGCGGTATTCTCTTCATCGATGAAATAGGCGAAATGGATCCCTTGCTTTTAAATAAATTGCTTAAAGTGCTCGAGGATAAGAGGGTATACTTCGATTCTTCGTATTATGATCCAAGTGACCCTCAGGTTCCTCAGTGGATCAAAAATCTCTTTGATGAGGGTGCATCTGCTGATTTTGTCCTCGTCGGAGCCACCACACGGGACCCTGCAGAGCTTAGTCCAGCCCTTCGTTCCCGCTGCTCAGAAGTTTTCTTTGAGCCTCTCGAACCAGGAGATGTTCAGCACATAATACGTCAAGCCGCCCAAAAACTTGAGGTGACCTTGGAGGACAGTGTTCCTGAAATTATCAGTGAATACGCGATTGAAGGACGGAAAGCAAATAGTATTCTGACCGATGCCTACGGCTTGGCAAGGTATCGTAATCCGGACCAAGAAAACGTTAAGGTGACAAGTGACTATGTTTATGAAGTTCTGCGCTCGGCTCGACTTAGTCCCTATATTTTTCGAAAAGTCCAACCCGGCTTAGAAATCGGAAGGATCTTGGGACTGGGGGTATCTGGATTTTTGGGTTCAGTGTTGGAGATTGAGGCGATCACCTTTTCTGAGCGGGATGGAAAAGGAACGTCTCGTTTTAATGAAACGGCTGGAAGTATGGCGAGAGATGCTGTATTTAATGCTACCGCCGTCATTCGTGATCTGACCGGTGAAGATTTAGGTAATTACGATGTGCATGTTAATGTAATCGGCGGAGCAAAAATCGACGGACCTTCAGCGGGATTGGCCACAACGCTGGCTATTTATAGCGCCTTAAAAAGGAAACCGTTGCTTCAAGATGTTGCCGTTACTGGAGAAATCTCCATTCAGGGTAAGGTAAAACCCGTTGGAGGCATTTGCGAAAAGATTTTTGGAGCAAAGCAGGCAGGAGTTCGCAAAGTATTAATTCCACTGGAAAATATGGCCGACATACCACAGAGTTTGCGTGGTATCGAGGTGGTGGGGGTTAGTACGATAGTAGAGGCAATGAAGCACGTATTTGAACACTTGAGGATTTAAGCAGCAGCGCTTTAAAGAGCGAGTACGACCGGGAGGAGAGAGGATATGGAACTACAAAAAGTTCCACCACAGAATTTGGAGGCCGAACAGGCGGTCTTAGGGGCAATGATGCTCGAACCGGAGGTCGGAAGTTCTGTCTTTGAAATACTTCAACCGGAAGACTTCTACAGAGATAATCACCGTTTGATTTTTTCCGCAATTCGGGATCTCTTCGAGAAAGGAGAACCTATTGACTTAGTCAGTGTTGCGGAGATTTTGCGTCAGCAGGGACGGCTGGAACAGGTAGGCGGGATGGCAACAATCGCGGCGATCGCCCGATCTGTCCCTTCAGTGGCGAATGTGGAATATTATTCTAAACTAGTGACAGAAAAGGCTCTTCTTCGTCAGCTTATTCGTGTGGCAAGCAGTATCTTCGAGCGGGGTTATGAGCCGGGTGAAGAGGCACGTGTTCTCCTGGAGGAAGCAGAAAAACTGATCCTTGATATTTCACGTCGACACGTAAAGGATGGATTTAGCTTTATTCGCGACGTTCTCCTGGAAACGTTTGAAAAAATTGAATATTTATATGCAAATAAAGGAAATCTTACGGGTGTGCCCACCTTTTTCACGGAATTAGACCGAATGACATCCGGGTGGCAGCCTTCGGATTTGGTAATCATTGCCGCACGGCCATCCATGGGAAAAACGGCCATGGTTTTAAACATGGCCCAAAATGCGGCAGTACGTGCCAGGGTTCCGGTTGCCATTTTTAGCTTGGAAATGTCTAAAGAGCAGTTAGTGCAACGGATGCTTTGCGGGGAAGCAATGGTCGATCAACAGCGTGTAAGGACCGGAGAATTACTGGATACGGATTGGCCGAAGCTGACTCGAGCGGTGGGTCCTCTTTCGGAAGCTCCGATTTTTATCGATGATACGGTAGGGATAAACCTGGTCGAGCTTCGTTCCAAAGCTCGCCGCCTAAAAGTGGAACATAATTTGGGTTTGATCGTTATTGATTATCTTCAGTTATTGTCAGTTGGTAATGGGAAAAGGACAGAAAACAGACAGCAAGAGGTGGCTCAAATGTCCAGAACCCTCAAAGGGCTTGCGCGGGAGTTGAAAGTCCCAGTCGTTGCTTTGTCACAACTCAACCGGGGTGTTGAGCAACGCCAGAACAAACGGCCGGTTATGTCGGATTTGTTAGAATCTGGGGCAATTGAAGCTGATGCGGATGTGATTTCATTTATTTATCGGGATGAGTATTATAATCATGACTCTGAGAAAAAAGGCATTGCGGAGATAATAATTGCAAAACACCGAAATGGCCCGGTAGGAACCATTGAATTGGGCTTTCTTAAAGAATTTACTAAGTTTGTAAACCTTGAGCGTCAACATCAAACCGCTTAAAGAAAACCCCTTGCCATATTTGTGGGCCGGGGGATTTTTATGCCGTTTATCCCACCTTCTGCGGGAGGGATAATAATAAGCGTCTAAGCAATTACCCTTAACTATTTATCCAATCGTAAGACTCCCACTTCTACAAGTGGGAGTGGGGCCTTCGTACCCTGCTTCGGTGGGGGTAGACTCCGACTTCGCCGCTAAGAGTTCCTTTTGGGTCGTGCGGCTTCGGCGAAAGCCTCCACTGGAGGCTTTCGTCACCGAAGTCTCGATGTTCAGCTTAAGCTGAACGAGTTCACTTTTTATTAATGATCTCGGTATGTGGGATTTATGGGAAGATAGTATCCTTGATGGCGGTAAAGGCAAAAAAAGGCAAACAAATACGAAGAGAAACGGTCGAATGTTTTAGGTATATAATTATTTAATGTTCGATTATTGGATTGACAAGGAGGATGAGGATTGTTAAGATAAATTTGCTTATGTCTAGAGGTTCTTTACCGGTGGGTAAAAGATGGGAGGAACAATCACATGGCTGCTGTTGTATTAATTGGTTCTCAATGGGGGGACGAAGGAAAAGGTAAAATAACAGACTTCCTAGCTGAAAAGGCGAATATCGTTGTTCGGTACCAGGGCGGAAATAATGCAGGACATACTGTTATTGCGAATGGAGAAGAGTTCAAGCTTCACCTGATTCCTTCGGGAATCTTATACCCAGACAAGACCTGTGTCATTGGTAATGGTGTAGTGATTGATCCGAAGGTTCTGTTGGATGAACTTGATCACATTGAAAAGCGGGGCATTAAGACGGGGAAACTGCTGATTAGTAGCAATGCCCAGGTTATTATGCCCTACCACTGGGTTCTTGATGGCTTGGAAGAAGAAGCGCGCGGTGAACGTAAAATTGGTACAACGAAGCGGGGCATCGGTCCTGCTTACCAGGATAAGGTGTCACGGATTGGGATTCGCATCATTGATCTCTTGGATAAAGAGGAGTTTGCTGAGAAGCTTCGCTCTAATTTAGTAGAAAAAAATAACTTGTTCGTGAAAGTCTATGGCCAGGAAGCCCTTAAATTTGAGGAAATTTATGAAACATACCTGGGTTATGCTGAACAACTTCGTTCGATGGTGACCGACAGCTCACTTGCGATTGACGAAAGTATTCGTTCAGGAGGAAGGGTACTGTTTGAAGGTGCCCAGGGGACTTTGCTTGACGTTGATCATGGAACTTACCCGTATGTGACGTCTTCTAATCCGATTGCCGGAGGAGCATGTATCGGTTCAGGTATCGGTCCAACCCGTATCGATCGCGTGGTCGGGGTAGCAAAAGCTTATACTACGCGTGTTGGAGAAGGTCCTTTCCCAACTGAACTTCTGGATGAGAGCGGAGAACAAATGCGGGCGAATGGACATGAGTTTGGAACCACTACCGGACGGCCGCGTCGCTGCGGTTGGTTTGATGTTGTCATTGCTCGTTATGCTGTTCGAGTGAGCGGGATTTCTGATTTTGCTATTATGAAACTTGATGTTCTTACAGGGTTCGATACACTAAAAATATGCGTTGGATATCGTGTCGGAGGAGAAATTATCCGGGAATTCCCGCAAAGCCAAAAGATCTTCAGGCAAGCTCAACCTGTTTATGAGGAAATGTCTGGTTGGCAGGAAGATCTGACACTGGTCCGTCGTTTTGAGGAATTACCTGGCGCTGCGCAAAATTATATTCTCCGAATTGAAGAGCTGACCGGTGTGCCTGCTACGCTGGTCTCAATTGGCCCAGGACGTGAACAAACCATAGTACGAGGTGGGATCTATTAGATCAGTTAAAAAACACTTGACGGTTTAAATTCATTCATGGTAAAATTACTTTCGCGACCAAGAAACACAGCTATATCGTAGCAGCTGGCTAGAGCATTTCACGAACAGCAAAGATTGATCAAGTTTTCAAGACCCCCACTTCTATAAGTGGGGGTGGGTTCTTCGCAACTTCAGGTGGGGTAGAGTCCCCATCTGAAGTTGCGATGTTCAGCTTAAGCTGAACGAGTTCACTATGCCTCGGTAGCTCAGTCGGTAGAGCAGAGGACTGAAAATCCTCGTGTCGGCAGTTCGATTCTGCCCTGAGGCACCAGGTATTGCCTTGACGAATAGGTGAAGCTTGTCTAAAATGAGTTTGTTATAGCATGCGGACGTGGCTCAGCGGTAGAGCATTGGCTTCCCAAGCCGAGGATCGCGAGTTCGAATCTCGTCGTCCGCTCCATATGTATTTTTAAGCCAACAATGGTTTTGACGTAGACTTTGAGGTATGTTTACGATTTATTCGTAGGTATATCTCTTTTTATTTAGTCCTATGGAAGCCGCGGGTTTCACTCAGGCTCGAGTTTGACACCTTAAACCGTCGAAAATTCCCATGCTTACGTTACTTACTAAATAATAAGTGTTCTTACTTAATATTATACATATCGTTTAAGAAAAATTTCTGCTCCAAATTTTTATACTCATTTGGGAGAGAGTCGAACTTAACTTCTAACACTTTTATATCCTGTGTATAGTCTTTATTAAAAATTGTAGTTAAATTGCTCACAATTTCTCGTGGACTAAATTCTTTTTCTTTTAATAATTTATTAATAAAGGCTAGGATTACACTTTTATCAATTTTAATTTCAATGGATCTAGACTTACTCAAATCCCTTAAAATACCTGCAACAATAATAGGAACATCTCCGGGACGATTTTTTAATGCTGGTAAAGCATATTTTTTGCATCGCGATTTTACTTCGTTTGATATTAAGTAATACTTTTCATTAAAAGTTGCATCGATTAATAGAAATCTAATATTTTGTTTATGTGCTGCATTAAGAATATTAACACCGTGTTCTTCAATGAATGATTTACCGTTCTTAATGTTTTTCTTTTTTTTCAGTGCTTCGTCTACAATCAGTAATAAGATTCTGTTTTCACCTATGTTATACTTTTTTCTTAAATCAGAGAAATAAATCTCTAAATTATTAAGATCACAGTTCAATAATTCATCGGAAAAATCTACTGAAAACGTAATTGACTCTTCTTTATTCTTAGAGATGATATATTGCATTAAGCTACTTTTTCCACAACCAGCGGGGCCATCCAAGATAATACTATGTATTTTTCCGCTATTGCCTTTTTCAATATCTTCAATGAGTAAATCTATAATAACATTTTTAAAGTTTCGATTATTTGAATATAATTCAGGGACTATTGTTTTAAAATCAGATAATTTTATCTCATTTTCTTTAGGAAGGTACGTAATACCTTTTGTCAATGAACCCTTGGGCTCTTGCCACTTTTTGGAGTTTGCATTTTTTAGCTTTTCATTAATATCCTTTAGAGTGGGCATCTTTAACCAAGGTTGCTCACGATAAGCAGCTACAACACAGTTTGCGTAGTTTAAGGCGTCTAAAACTTGTTTTGACTCCGAATTTTTATCGATAGATATTGCCATAATACCGGTAATTACATCACCACACCCTAATTGCTGATGCGAATTTTGAGTGACGCAGGGAGGCATCCGGTAAATATTATATATATTCTTATCAACTGCGGAAGGAGTAATTGCTATTATCCCATCTTTGTCACACTTTATTATGTGATAAGTGAAGTTACCTAAATAATATAGTGACCTCTGAGCCATTTCGACTAGAACTTCTTTATTGTCCAGCTGATCTCTCCAATGTTTCTCTCTATCTGGTTCATTAATAAGATGGCACCACTCATATAGGTTAGGTAATATCATTGTTGCCTTGATATTATTATATTTAATTCGATTTCGTTTAGGGTCTACAATAAGGGGTATTTTATAATCTTTTGCAAATTTAGCAATTTTTTTAATAATTTCTTCATTAATGCATAGGAAATCTAAATCATTAATTATAAATTGAATCAATCATATGTTCTTGTTCTTTGTGTACATGATTAAGGGAAGAAATAACTGTTTCATGTTTCTCCTTCGTTATATGAATATCTCCATAATCATCAAAACGGACGGGGTGTCTAAAAGTATTATCATTATTTGAAATAATCCTATTTATTGTATGCATAGGGGCATCTGTTTCATCTTGTACGCCATAGAATTCAATTACCTTATAAGAATTGTCAAAGGTAGTACTGTCATTCAGAATAGACCTAAAACTATTTACAGGTGTCTTACCAATTATTCCCCAAAGAAAAGTATTACCCTCATTTACCACTGCAAGAATTCTTGCTGTATTAGCGGCACCTCCGGCAGTAAGTTGTCTTCGTTTTATTTCATAAATTTGTTCCTGGGCATCAATTTGCAAATGAGGACGCAAAGCTTTACTTCTAGCAAAAATGGTGTGATCAACTACAAGATCACCAATAACAAAAACATTCTTTTTCATATTTAACACCCTTAATTCCTCTTATTTAATACATAAGCTTTATTTTAAGAATAATCTTAATTTTTTTTATAAAATTATATTACGAAATAACTAAGACTAATAATTTATACATGTCACACAAACAGTCCCACATACGGTCTTTACATCCTCTACATCTAAGGTGGAAAAATCATTAGCCCCGATGCACCAGGCAATTAATTCATAATCATTTGGCCGATTTATCCAGTCTTTTTCAAGACCATTACCCGCTTTATATTTTATTACATTTTCGTAACATAATTGTGGAAGAATAGGAGGCAGTACTGTTCGCGCATGAATATTACGAACTCCAATTTCCCTTAACGTTTTGATTGCCCTATACATCGAAATCCCGCTAGTTATGGCTTCATCTATTAAGATAACGGAAGAAAACCCTTTTTTAGTAAATATTTTTCCTAGTTTATATTCAGCTGCTCTTTCTCTCTTAAGTTGATCTGAAAGTAAGAACATCGATGTATTTAAATTATGCCTTGAAAAGCTATTCCAAAGGTATAGTCCGGTTAATTCTGCCCAACATTTCCCTAGGTATATGCCCGCATTCGGAATTGGTACTACTGCATTACATTGAGTATTCTCCCTATTTGCTAGAATTTTTACCAAAGATTTTCGAATAATTAAATGATTATCGATATTATTTCCTGGTACTATCTTTTTACCATATGCTAATGCTACACTACAGTTTAATACATGTCCTACTTCACTCATTATCAATCTCCAAACTAATTAAGAATAAAATCGTATACCCATTGTTGCGGCTTGGACATTCTTGCGGGGCTGTTTGGTCTGCTACAAGGAAGTTATATCCCTACCCGTGAGCAAAGAGAATTACGGGTAACTCATTAATTTTCTATACCTTTCCTCATTTTCCTTTAAAGATAAGAGAAATAATTAAAAAAGGGTATTGATAGTACCCGAGCATTCTGGTTGCACGAATAGCAATTCTGATAGAACTTCGCTAATTAATTGAGCAATATATTGATACCCTTTATTTGTTAGATGTACATCATCTCCGGAATTATAAGGAGCCGCTAACTCATCCGCCCCATTGCTTAACAGATCATATATCTTTACCAAAGGATAACCCTTTTTCTTGCAATAAGCATCAAGCCAGGTATTGTACGCCAAGTATCGATCGGTAAGAGTTGCTTCACAAGGAGGCAGCTCGACAAATAGTACCTTAATGCCATTTGTAGTGGCTAAATTTGCCATGTAGTCATAATTACTTGTAAATGTTGCAATATCTTCAGTCCCAAAATTTGATGAACTAAGTATTACAACTTTAGGTTTAAATTTAACGACATGATCAGTAAATCTATTTCTATTTTGAGTGGAATCAAACCCATTCTGCCCTGCATTTACCACATACGCTCCAATAATCTTGTACAGATTATACGATACCGAATAAGTTGGATCATCATACCTGCCGTACATCCCAGGCCAGGGACTATGGCCGGGAAATCCTTCAACCCTGCTATCCCCCATGCATACCGCATACATTGGCGTAACGATTATGTCATCCAGCAACATATCGTTCAGAGCTTCCGGGCCAACATTTATACCAAAATAGGCTGGACTTCCAACAGTTGCAACCTCTCCTATATAATGAAATCCATCGATATCACTAAACCAACCTCTGGCAATATTGTAAATTGGATCAAATAACAGATAAACTCTAATTCCACCAGTGGCGATAAAAGATATTGGACGTTGATTTCCTCCGGCGGGTGTATTAAGGGATAATCGATTCTTACCAAAAGTTTGTACGCCAAGAGAGACAATCGGGATATCCGAACAGTTAGTAAGTTTCAAAGCTGATATAGTAGTTGATGCATAGGTTAAATAGACATCGGCAGAAAGAAGAAAGGGTATTTGCGAGGGAAAGGTTAACGCACGGTGAATTCCAGCATTTGCCCCGGACAACCTAAACTTTCCCCTGGAAAGGTCTACCGTACCGGTAACTGTCCATCCAGTCACACTATCACACGGATCATCAACCAGGGGAGTATAGGGAGAAGGCCGAGGCACAGGGACTTTATTCGTTGGTACATATGATAAAGGCTTATTATGCATGTAGGCATCTCCTTTCTGGGATTCGGAAGGGGTCTTGAATACATTTAAGCCCCCCTGTCCGATTGGAACGAGGAGGCTTTGCCTTAATGGATGTTTCATCCCACTAATATATTTCGGGCACGCAAATTGGGATTTTGGATCTTTTGCTGAATGACCGGACCATGGTCAAGCAAGAAATCACTTGCTGAATCGCTCAAACCCTGGTACTGAAACTCTCTTCTAATAGCGGTGCAGATATCTTCAATCAAGGAATACTTCTGATCGTAATCGGGTGTGGTAACAAGGTCATTTACTGCCGTATAAACATATTCCCCCAAGATGGGCAGACCACGCATCGCTCTGTGCATCCATTTAAAAAAAGGCTTGTATACCCTATTCAGTAAAAATACCATTGAGATCACATCAGAGCAAAACTTAGCTTGAGCATAACCGGCAGCTACATATTCCTGTCTCTTGACACAACGCTTAAAATTATACTGACCGAACTGGGCAATGGTCATGCAGCGGGCAGCAATCTTTTTTAACCTTACGTCTTCAGGGTAAAATTCCTTGAGGGCATTTCTAAACTTGGTAAACTCGCCTAGCGGGTCATAAAACACCTTGCCATTTGTACAGACTGCCAGCGTGTCCTCCGGGAGCCGGAGCCACTCCTCCAAGCTTGCCGGAGGTCGATCAAGTCCGATAAAGTGATGATAAAAACGGCCTGTTTCAAAAATGCCAACCCTTTTATCACCGTACGCACTCACCTGCCGCGGGCCGTACCCGGCAAAATCCTGAGGAAGCTTGTCAATCTCCGCCTGGAGTGCAGTTCCGATGAGCTGGTAAGCTTGATTAGTAAGCCAAAGGCAAAACGACGGTCCCCAGTCATGGTCCCTGGAAAACTCATCATCAAACCCATAACATTCTGAGCCGTCACCGACCAAGCCAGCGGCGATCCTGCTTTCATACACATTAAACTTTTCGAGGATCAGGGGTCTCCCATAGTGATTATAATATTTTTCAGCCAGTTCCAGGCCTTGCAAAAACAATCCCTCCTTTATAGCATGATGGTTACCAGATTATCGATGTTCTTTCTGGTCATTTCAGCGCGCGAAGCAACCCCCAACTTCAAATATAGTTTTTCCGCCTGCTGGAAATAGGTTAGGGCGGAATAATAATCACCTTCCTTAAACAATATGTAACCAATGTTACCAATTTGGTTAGCGATGCCCAACTCGTGACCTATTTCCTTAAATATAGCCAAGGATTCACTGTAGTGCTCCAAAGCCAAGTCATTTTTCGCGAGATCTCGATAAACCGAACCAAGGTTGCCCAGTTGTTCGGCTTCATTTGCTCGAGAACCGAGTTTCCTGAAAATGGCCAATGCCTC
The DNA here is from genome assembly GCA_000770645.1 of Desulfosporosinus sp. Tol-M. Classification (GTDB taxonomy): domain Bacteria; phylum Bacillota; class Desulfitobacteriia; order Desulfitobacteriales; family Desulfitobacteriaceae; genus Desulfosporosinus. The sequence continues at coordinate 61,017 of JQID01000071.1, read as the reverse complement.
TCGGAAAGAATCCAAGGCTTGATCATATTCTTTCCTGGTCACAAGGATCAGCCCGAGGTTGTTCAGACACTTAGCTGTTCCTGAATGCCCGCCAGTTTCTCGGAAAAGTAACAGCGCCTGCTGAAGACATTCTATGGCTAGAGCCAGGTCTTTCTGCTGGTTGTAGATACCCTCCATTTTCTGGAGAATACCCAGCAGTATGGCAGTGACTTCCTTAGTTTCCCATGTTTCTTTAAGGATTGGCAGAGCCTGATTAAAATACTCTATGGCTTTATCTGAATTTCCTTCAGAATAGTAAAGATGGCCTATGTTACTTATAAAAGCACTCTCAAACCACTTATTTTGCTTCTTTTCAGCTAGAGCTTGGCCATGGAAGTAACTTTGATGAGCCTCAACGATCCTGCCTGAAATAAATAAAACATTTCCCCGGTTAAGGAAGGCGGACATCGAGGGGAAGATGCCTATCGATTTTTCATATGCTTCGCCAGCCTCGGCATTTTGATTGGCGTAAGATAATTCTTCCGCCAGGATAAAACAATCCAATGCCTGGCGTTTGGCTGCGCCTTGTTTAGCCAGTTCGTTCTCCAGGGCCTGAACCGGGGCTTTGATCAAAAAAGTGCCGTTGGACATAACTTGATAGTTCTTAGCCATAGCCACTTTCCTCTCTATCATTTTAGGATAATTATCTCAATAGTCGGACGCAATTGCAATGATCCGAATCACAGTTTTTGGAAGAAACTTAGTTTAAAGAGATAGAAAATTTTTATTTCACCACTGAATTTTGGTATAATCAGAAGATAGCGATTAACGGAGGAACTTTGCTATACCGGGGAACCTTATCTTGCCTGGAATTGGAGGAAATAAATTTGGCAGGCAATTCAGCAGATTTGATTTTATACAATGCTCAAATAATTACATTTGACGAAGAGCATAGACAAGCAGAGCTTGTTGCGGTCAAGGACGATAAAATTCTCGCCGTCACTAATATCTCCGACCTTGACTTACTTACAGGACCAAATACCAGACTCATCGATTGCCAGGGAATGACCGTTATTCCTGGTTTTAACGACGCGCACTGTCATCCCATTGGTCAGGCAATAACTCTTCTGCATATTGACTGCTCGCCTTTAAGTGTAAGAAGTATTATGGATATTAAAAGTATAATCCGTCAACGAGCACAAGAGACTCCCCATGGTAAATGGCTGCGAGCAGCTCAATACAATGAAATCAGACTCACTGAAAAGAGAAATCCCACGCGCTGGGATTTGGATGAAGCAGCACCGGACCATCCTGTAATACTGGTTCATTACTCGGCAGGCACATGTGTTTTAAACAGTAGGGCACTCCAACTGGTGGGAATCACCAGGAAAACTCCCGACTCAGCCGGCGGACGGATCAACAGGGACCCGGTAACGCAGGAACCGGACGGGATCATCTTTGGCATGAATGCCAAAGTACAAAAAGGGATCCCCCCAGTGGATGCCGAAGAACTGGAAAAAGGAATTAGGCTGGCCAGTCAGCAATATCTTGCCTGCGGGATAACTTCCCTGCAAGACACCGGCTGGAATAACAGTCTGAACCACTGGCAGAGCTACAAGAGGTACAAAAGAAAAGACGGATTGCTACCTAATCGGATTTCAATGCTGATCGGAAGTGCCGGTCTGGAAGATATCACAAATAATGGCTTATCCATGGGTAGTGGGGACAACCAGTTACGGATTGGAGGGGTAAAAATAGCCCTTGATGAGAGTACCGGTCAGCCCCATCCGCCGCAAGAGGCTATCAACTACCATGCGCTTAAAGCACACTTAGCAGGTTTCCAGCTGGCATTTCACGTCCATGACCAATATAATTTACGGGCAGCCCTGGGTGCCCTGGATCTGGTTCTCCGCGAAAGCCCCAGACCATTGCACCGTCATCGCCTGGAACATTGTATGGTGTGCACGCCTGATTTACTGGCTCCCATGGCGAAACATCGCCCGATGGTGGTAACTCAGCCTTCATTCCTGCACTATGGGGGTGAAGATTTCATGAAGACTGTACCACACGAACAGCTCCACTACCTTTTTCCCATAAGTTCTTATTACCGGACAGGACTACAGGTAGCTTTTAGTTCCGATTCTCCGATGATGCCGAGTAATCCTCTGATAGGCATCTATACCGCTGTAAGCAGAAAGGAGTTGCATGGACAGGTGCTTGCTCCTGAAGAAGGTATTTCTCCAAGTAATGCTTTAAGGATGTACACCCTCGGAGGAGCATATGCTTCATTTGAAGAGGGTATTAAAGGCTCGATCACTCCCGGTAAGCTTGCCGATTTGGTTATTTTAAGCAGTAATCCCAATCAAGTTGAGGTAGAAGAGCTCAAAGACATTAAGGTCATGATGACAATCATTAACGGAAAAGTTGTTTGGGAAAGATAGTCGAGGTAACAAAATAGAGACTGTGTGGCGATGAGTTATGGGACTAAATTCAGGGGAAAGGAGAACCTTGAGATGAAGAAAAACATTTTAATCATCGGAGGAAGTTATTTTATTGGCAGAATCTTTGTGATGGGGTTATCTAAAAAGAATGATTATGCTCTTCACTTGGTCAACAGGGGAAGGAATCCGTTAAAGATACCAGGGGTTACGGAACATATTTGTGACCGCAGAGACCTGAAAGAGATGAAAAAAGTAATACCCCCTCTGGATTACTATGCAGTTATTGATTTTTGTGCCGATTTTCCTCAAGAAATTAATAATCTGATTGAGAATGTGTCGGGAACAATTGAACAATACATTTATATAAGCACCTGCGCTGTTTACAAACCTTCCCTGGATTTTCCGAAATTCGAAGATTCACCGAAACCCTCCGGCGCGCTACCCGGACCCATGGGTGAATACGCATACAATAAATGGCTATTAGAGCTGGAGACGCAAAACGTATGCCAAAAACATAATATTCCGTACACTATACTGCGTCCAGCTTTCGTTTATGGACCATTCAACTATGCACCAAGGGAATCGTTCTTTTTTGATCTGCTCCTGATGAACAAAACCATACCCGTCCCGCAAGACTCCCTGGCGCTTTTTCAATTTATTTATGTAAAAGATATTGCCAGGATCTTGTTTGCTTGTTTGGGCAATGAAAGAGTTTTCAAGAACACCTATAACCTGGCTGCCGAGGAACTAATCTCTTACGACAAGCTGATTGAAGTATTTGAGCAGGTAAGCGGTAACTCAATCCAGACAAAACGTTTAAGTATTGATACAATCAACAGGGACAATATAGCGCTGCCCTTCCCCATGGATCAACACGAAATTTTCTCGGGTTCCCTGATTGCCGGCACGCTGAATTTTAAATTCACCCCATTTATGGAGGGTATGAAAGAAACCTTTGAATTTTACAAGAAATTCTCTTTCAAAGGGTAAGTAAACTTACAATAAATTTGGCTTATCACCAAGGTAACGGACGATTTTGAAGCAAGTATTTGAAGGCAAGGGTTAACCCATGCCTTCAAAATTTAGGTTCCAGTTTTTCATTGGCCTCCGCCAACGTATTAAAACCGTATTGTTTAACCATATATAAAAGGGTGATTTCTGAGCCATTGATACGTTCGGACTGCTGCTTTAAGACATTTTGATAGTATAATTCCAAAGTCCTTTGGGAATAAGTCATAAGTTCTCCGCGTAAATACGTTTCAACAGACGTTACAAACATAGAATCGTTCGTACTGGAAATGGGCCTGCCCCTTTTCAGAATATTAGGGAATTTGACTGAAAGTTCCTCTTCCCATTCCATAACAATTTTAACAATCTTGTCGATCAACGGAATAATTTCCGGATCCAAAGAGGGGAGTCTGTGTTCGATTTTCGCGTACTCCAACGGGGAGGTATATTGCATCATCCGGGCATATTTTTCGGTTAACAAGTTTCTTTTGATTTCCTGTGCTTTGGAGAGATCATTCAGATAACTTTCCAGAGTGTCCTCCGACCAACTTACCGCCTGGCTATGCCGCATAATCTTAAAAGTTTCCGGATTATCCTGGCAAGACGCTTTTCCGCCGATATTGGACACATTATGAAACATGTTCCATTCAAGGTCAATAATCTTGGTAATCAGAGCTTCTTTACTCATCAAAATTCCTCCTTGCTACCGGTGTCGCGGCTTAGAAACTTAACTTTGCGATACTCCACACCAAATATTATTCCACCCCAAGGCCTCCTTTTCCTGCAATTATTGTGCGACAATCGCGCATTCGTAAGATTAATCTAACTGTAATCATGCAGGATAGTTTATTGTCAAAATAGGTCAAAGTAAGTCAAATTAAAAGTAAATCTTTCTCCAACTGTAAAGCAGGATTTTTAAGTATTGATCTAGAAATTCACAAAGGAAAGGAGGAAAGTAAGGATAAAGAGAAAGATAAAGAGAAAAATAAAGTAAAAGTAAAGTAAAAATTTTGTCTATTATCAATTAATTAGGAGGGATAGTTATGTCCGAGCAAAAAATCTTTAGCCTTAAGTCTTCCGCCTTTGAAAACGGCGGAACAATTCCTGAAAAATTCGCGGAGATGAATCAGGTTTCTCCTGCCTTAAGCTGGGAAGATGCCCCTGCCGGAACCCAGAGTTTCGCTCTTGCCCTTACAGACCCAGATGTACCGGCGTTTTTTAACTTCCCCCGCTGCTTTGCCCATTGGATGATTTATAATATTCCCGCTTCTGCTAATAATCTGCCTGAAGGAGCAAGCCCTGCCGGAAACATACCAGCTGGCGCCAAGGAACTCAATAGTGATTTTATTACCGCTTTCCAGGTTCCAGGTTTCAAAGCCGGCTATGGAGCTCCTTGGCCGCCTGACGCTGCTCATCGCTATGTATTTACCTTATATGCGCTGAAGACTGCTAATTTGGAAATTCCAGCTAATGCCGATTTCGCTGAGTTTGCTAAAGTTGTTTTACCCCAGACTATCACCACGGCTACTCTTATCGGGACTTACGGTCCGGCTAAGAATCCTCTCCCCGGCGCATAATTGCTAATTATCAATGTATCTAGTCCCAGTCCTGCTGCAATTTAATTAAGCCTGGTTTAATGGGCTGGGAGAAGATACAAAAAGCTGGAAACCCATAAGACAAGGGCAGAAAACTGGTTGGAAAAATCGCCAAGCGAGAGCCAAACCTTATAGCCTATTGGAAGATGGGTTTCCAGCTAACGCTTGGATAAGGGATCCCTAAAGACCAATTATAACCGGCGCTTTTGAATTTGAACCGCAGGCACTGCGAAACGAATTAGTGCCCCGGAGAATAAACAGAAAACTCCCAAATAGGTAAATACAGGCGTGTAGTTGCCCTTGTTCATATCGATTAAATATCCGCTAAGAGAAGGGCCCAGGATACCGGAAATAAAACCATACGCCGTAAAGACGAGACCATATATGGCCCCGAAGTGTTTTAAGCCAAAAAAATCAGTAATCAGTGGAGCTGATACGGCAAAAAGGGTTCCGAAAGCAAAACCTATAACTGCTACAAGTAGGGCTATAACCATTAGATTTTGGGTTCCGGTCAAGAAGAAATAAGCGGCGCCCGCAGCAAAAAAGGTAATACTCATCGTGACATTTCTACCTACAATATCAGAGGTATAACCGGTGATAAGCCTGCTAAAACCACTCATGAGATTAAATGCGATCAAAATAAAGACCGCTTCATTCATGGAAAAGCCTTTAGAAAGCCCAAAATTCACCGAGAGAGTAACCATTGCAATACACGCTGCCCCTTGAAACGCCCAAACCAACCAAAGAAACCAGAAACTTTTGGTCCTCACGGCTTGCCCGACAGTTAAAGAAACCTTCTGCGTTAACTGGGAAACTATAACTGCACTTGACCCGGGTTCACTATCTTCGGTGTTTAGTTTGACGCGCTCCGGCATTTCGATAAACTGTGCAGAAATAATACCTAAGATTAATACCAGGACAGCCGCGAGGATATTCATGGATTGATAACCCATCGTTTTAAGCATACTGCTAAAAAGTGGGGACATAATCGCAGCTGAAATACCGAAAAAAAAATTGACGATCCCCGAAACCAACCCTCTTCGCCCGGGCCACCACTGCTGTACTGTTGTCAAACAAGGAGTATAGACAAAACAGGAACCAGTACCGGTCAAGAAAGCCCAAAGATAGATCATGTTCAGGTTTGTGGCAAAGGTAGCAACTACTACGGCCAGACTGCAGATTAATGTGCCAATAGTAACCATGGCTCTTGCTCCGATTTTTTCCTGCAATTTTCCAACAAGAAACATAAAGATCCCCAAAGAAGTTAAGACAAAGAACTGGCAGTTACCGATTGCACCCTTTCCTACAAGAAAAAGTTGCTGCCAATAGGGGCCCATTACGCCAACGTAGCCAAAGATCAGGGCGCCCGGCCAGAAGATAGCCACAGAACTACCAACTACAGCCATTATTGACCTGGTTCGTTTGTTCATAAAGTCCCTCCGAACTTTCCAGATTTTGATCGTTCTCTCTCTATTCCATCCGAAGATGTCAATATCCTTTAATTTTAACATAAATATTCGAAATTTAGAATTGAGAAATAATCGTTAAGATGTTCAAGAAAAAGACTTTATATTAATCAGTAATAGGGGGCAGTTGAGTTAAGAAGAAAATTGGTTTGTAATAATATTAGCCGCAGTTTCAATTACAGGAAATGTGGTAGTCACATATTCAGTAAGGTCGGTCAGAGTCATATATCTGAATCTGACTTTTTTGTATTTTTTCGACAACCTGTTGCTGAGCCTCTCCATGCGATGGCATGTTGCCCGATAGAAAGCTGATTTAGAGAAAAAACTGACATAGTTTTAAATATTGGATAGGAACATATAAAGATGTTTTAACGAAAGGTCAACCGGTGATAAAGATGGCACCAAAAGAGAGTAACAATTATAGTGCCCCAATGGTATATAAAGCGTTTACAATTTTAAAAGAAATTGCTAAAGCCCAAGGGACTTTTGGGGTAAGTGATATTTCACGGCAATTAAATTTTAACAAAAGTACGGTCTATGGAGTTACTCAAGCTTTTCTTGATTTAGGTGTTTTATGCCAAGATGAATTAACCAAAAAATTTAGGCTGGGGCCGGCATTGATCCAACTAAGTAATCAATCATTAGCTTCAGTTAGTTTAAAGAGTATAGCACGTCCATATATGATAGAATTGGCACGCGATTTTGTTGGGACGGTTTTCTTAGCCTGTTTTGATGAGTATGGGATAACAATCATCGAAAAGGCTGATAGCCCGTTAGTACTGAAAATATCTGCTCCCATTGGGGCAAGGCTTCCTTTCTTTGCCGGAGCGCCTGCCAAGTCTTTCTTAGCAAATTTGGATGAGGATTCTCAAAAGAAGATAATTATGGAGAGAAACTTGCCAAAGTTTACGGAAAACACGATTGATGATGTTGATGAATATCTGGTAGATCTCCTGCAGGTACGGAAACAAGGATATGCCACTGATTATGAGGAATATATCTATGGGGTTAACGCTGTGAGTGTTGCACTGCTTGATAAACGTGGTATGTTTTTAGCGTCTATATATATTGTAGGATTTAGTAATTCTTTTACGGAGGAGAAAATGCGCTTGGCAGCAGAGGCTGCCAAAGAATTAGCCAGGGAAATAACCGAATTTATGGGTTAAAAATTAGAATAAACCCCAGAGGAAAAATGGCATAATGAACAGAGATAGCCCTAGATTTAGTTAGCATGATCATGACATGCCAATAAGAATTTCTAGGGCTTTATTGCCGATAAAAGTAATTTTGCTTGGATTGGTTGGCGGGTTTCCTTTGGAAGGAGGATATTAACTGATCACAGGTAAATTCTCACCGTTCGGCGTAGGTTACCTTTTTATTAAGCAGACTACATGGTAGAATAAAAGCATGGAAGAAAACGACGTTTCCCATAGAAAACGCCCAGTATTTTGTGCCACCTTAGACATAAGACCTGATCTTTTACTTGAGGAGGGGATTAAGATGTATCTACCTGATTTCGATTATTATGCGCCGGATAGTTTAGCAGAAACATGCGAAGCGCTCGATCGTTTTGGTTCCAAAGCCATGGTCCTAGCCGGAGGTACCGACGTCATTGCAAAAATGAAAAGTGGACTACTGACTCCTGAAATTCTTATTTCCCTAAAAAAATTAGAAAATTTAAAAAAAATAGAATACGTTACCGGAAAAGGTGTTGTTATTGGGGCTCGGGCAACACACAATGACCTGGTTAATTCTCCAATATTAAATGATAAATACTTGTCAGTATCTGAAGCTGCACATCATATGGCCTCAAACCAGATTCGAAATATTGGGACTGTAGGGGGTAATCTTTGTAGTGCCGTTCCTTCTGCGGATCTTCCCCCGATTCTTATTGCTTTGGGAGCTACAATTAAGCTTGTTGGAACCAATGGCGAAAGAATGATGTTATTGGAAGATTTGTTTACCGGTCCGATGAAGACTTTAATCGCTCACAATGAAATTTTGGCGGAAATTGTTATTCCTGATCAAGCGTCAACTGGGAGTAACTATATCAAGTTCGGTTTACGTCGGTCTGGGGCACTGGCAGTAGTAGGCCTTGCCGTGGCAGTGACCGTAAACGGAGAAACAATTACGGAAGCGAAGATTACAATTGGTGCCGCGGCCCCAACCCCGATACGGGCCCGAGAAACGGAAAACTTTCTACGGGGGAAAATCATTAGTGATGACCTGCTGGCCGAAGCTGGGGTGATGGCTTCCGGCGAAAGCAAACCTATTTCAGATATTCGAGGTTCTGCAGAATATCGTCGGGACCTAATACGCGTTTTTACCAAAAGAGCGTTGCGCAAGGCAATAAACGAGGGGCATATCTAAGGAAGGAGGGAGAATAATGGCACAGGTAATTACCGATAAACAGGGCATTCAACACTATATGATCACCATTAATGTTAACGGGGATGATTACACACGGGTCGTTAAAGCGAATACTCTGCTGGTTAACGTTTTACGAGATGAACTAGACCTTACCGGAACAAAAAAAGGATGCGAACTTGGTGATTGCGGCTCATGCACGGTTCTCATTGAAGGGAAACCCGTTGATTCATGTCTGATCCTGGCAGTTGAAGCCGACGGATATAAGATTACTACCATTGAAGGGGTCGCGGAGAGTGCTCAATTGGATAAGATTCAAGAATCGTTTATTAATAACGGTGCTATACAGTGCGGATATTGCTCTCCGGGGATGATTCTTTCGGCCAAGGCTTTATTAACCACAAACCCTCATCCTACTGAGCATGAGGTTCGGGAAGCCATTGCTGGCAATCTGTGCAGGTGTACTGGATATGTGAACATTGTCAAGGCCATCCTTAAAGCTACAGAGGAACCTAATGATCAAGAGGTGATAAGCAATGAGTGATAACTATGCTGTAATTGGCAAAAGCGTACCCAAAATTGATGGTCGGGAAAAAGCAACGGGTGCTGCCAAATATACTGGTGACTTAAAATTCCCCAATATGCTTTTTGGCAAAATTCTAGGAAGTCCTTATGCTCATGCCAAGATCCTGAGCATCGACACATCGGAAGCTGAAAAATTACCGGGTGTTAAAGCTGTAATTACCCATAAGGACGTACCGACCCTAAAATATGGCATTAGCCCAGCCCGTTGGGATGAAAATATCTTTTGCAGTGACAAGGTTCGTTTTGTCGGTGATAAAGTGGCCGCTGTAGCTTGCATCGATGAAGAAACTTGCTATAAAGCCTTGAAACTGATCAAGGTGGAGTACGAGGTTCTTCCCGCCGTACTTGATCCACTTCATGCTATGGACGAAGGGGCGCCTCAGATTCACGATGAATATCCACTTAATATAAATACCGAAATTCATCAAAACTTCGGTGACGTGGATAAAGCTTTTGCTGAGGCCTACTATGTTCGAACCGATTACTTTGTGGGACAGCGCACTTACCAGGCGCCTATTGAACCACATTCTGCGGTTTCCATTTGGCAGGATAACAAGCTGACTATTTATTCGAGCACTCAGTCCCCCCATTATTTCCAGCATTATATTGCCCGGGAGTTTGGGCTGAAAATGGGTGACGTCCGGATTATCAAAACTTACGTCGGCGGTGGTTTCGGCGGGAAGCTGGAACCTACCGGCTTGGAATTTGCCGGGGCCGTACTCTCTAAACTAACCGGTCGTCCGGTCAAAACCTTCTATGATCGGCATGAAATGTTTGCTCATAATCGCGGCCGTCATAGGGAGTATATGGAAATGACCACCGGAGTGGACAAAAACGGAAAGATTCTCGGTGTGTATGCCAAGTTCATTATGGACGGCGGCGCTTACACGAGCCTGGGGATTGCCAGTGCTTACTATGCCGGTGCACTCCTTACCCTAACGTATGAATTTGAAAATTACAAATGGGATTTGCATAGGGTTTATACGAACTTACCGGCCTGCGGGGCCCAACGTGGCCATGGAGCGCCCCAACCTAAGTACGCTTTTGAAAGTCATTTAGATAACATTGCCAAGGAACTAGGCATAGATCCTCTGGAAATCCGGCTTCGTAACTGCCGTCGGCCCAACACGGTTACTGCGAATGAGTTTATAATTAATTCTTGTGAGTTAAAAGCTTGCTTGGAAAAAGCGGGCGAAATTTCGGGTTGGCGGGCGAAAAAGGGTAATCTGCCCAAGGGAAGGGGCATTGGGATTGCCACTGGGAGTTTTGTCTCGGGGGCCGGTTATCCCATTTATCGAACGGATTTGCCTCAATCTGCGGCGATGATCAAGGTTGCTGAGGATGGTAGTGCCGCTACTCTCTATACAGGCGCAACTGATATTGGGCAGGGTTCTGATACTATCCTTTGTCAGATGGCGGCGGAGGGTATGGGTTACCGCTACGAAAACATGAAAATAATCGCTGCAGATACAGAAACAACGCCCCATGATTTTGGGGCCTATTCCAGTCGTCAGACTTTGATGGCGGGTACCGCTTGTAAACTGGCCGGCGAGGAAATCAAAAAACAGATTCTGGACATGGCTTCCACGATGATGAGCTTGACCCCGGATGACCTGGAATGTCGCTTGGGAATTATTTCCTCCAAGTCACGTCCGATGGCCAAATCAATTACCTTTGAGGAAGCAGCCACTCGTTTCTTCGCCCTACGTGGTCCTCTTCTTGGACGGGGAGTTTACGTTGTGCCCCGTTTAGGCGGCACGTTTAAAGGAGCCGTGGTAGGGACTTCGCCGGCTTACAGCTATTGTGCTCAAATTACCGAGGTTCAAATTGATGAGGAAACGGGCGAAATTGATGTGCGTGAAATCTGGGATGTCCACGATTGTGGGATGGTTATCAATCCCATGCAACTTCACGGACAAGTACACGGCGCCTTATATATGGGTATGGGCGAGTCAATCTGGGAAGAGGTTAAGTTCGATACTCAAGGGAAAATCCTTAATCCAAATTTAGGCGGTTACATGTTGCCCACCGCGCTCGATATGCCGATAATTCATTCCGAACTGGTAGAAAGCTATGAGTCTGCCGGACCATGGGGGGCAAAGGAAGTCGGTGAAGGAGCCACCAATCCGACGATGGGTTGTTTCTCCAATGCGATTTTTGACGCTATGGGTATAAGGGTCAACAGTTTGCCACTGACGTTTGAAAAAGTTTGGCGCGCTTTGAAAGAAAAGCGGGAGGGCATTACTAAAGACTGAGGTCGGGGAATTTTCACAACACCAATAACTAGTCAACAAATATTTATAGCAGGTGTTGCATGAGCAAGACAATGCTTAGCCGGTATAAAATAGGAAGGGAGAATCGAGCGGATGAAAAACCGACTCGCCATGAATGGACCGGTGGTTTTAGTTCGCGGCGCTGGGGAACAAGCCTCCGGAGTGGGCTGGGTGCTGGCAAAAGCAGGGTTTCGCGTGGTGATGACGGAAATAGCTGAGCCCCGTATGGTTCGTTGGCCGGTTTGTTTTGGGACGGCCGTGCCGGAAGGACGCTGGCAAGTTGAAGGGGTTCCGGCGAGCCGGGTCGAAGAGCCTCAGGAATGTGAAGCAGCTTGGCGAGCTGGAGAAATACCGGTTTTGGTCGATCCTGAGTTGGCGGGTTTGTCCTGGCTGCGTCCGTTGGTCTTGGTGGATGCAATCATGGCCAAATGTAACTTGGGGACAAAACGGAGCATGGCACGGAGGACATTTGGTTTAGGACCCGGTTTTACGGCGGGAGTTGATGTCGATGTCGTCGTGGAAACAAACCGTGGGCATCACTTGGGACGGCTGATCTATAACGGGGAGGCGCAGCCAAATACGGGCATTCCGGGAGAAGTAGCGGGTATATCAAGGGAGCGTGTTCTCTATTCGACTAAGGCTGGATTTTTTAGAGCAAAGCGGACCATCGGGGAACAGGTTTCTGCAGGCGATAGCTTGGGTGAAATAGATGACGGGATTCAACCGGAAGAGGTTTTTTCAGTATGCACAGGTGTGCTAAGAGGTTTATTGCGCACGGATACATGGATCGCTGAGCAGGTTAAGATCGGGGATGTTGATCCGCGCGGGCAGGAGGAAAACTGTTGGACAATTGCCGATAAGGCCCGGGCACTTGGAGGTGCAGTATTGCAGGGTATTCTGGAAAGCGGGGTACTGTGTACTTTGCGTGCCAAAGAATAAGTGAAACGGTAAATTAAGAATGCAAAATAGGGTAGGGAGCCGGAAAGAAATCCTGCAGCCAAGGTGGGGGAATGAGGCAAATGAAGCCTGCTTTAAGGCATGTTCTTGTCAGTATGTGAGATATCCTGCAGCGGCAGCAATGCTTCAGGATAAGAAGAATGGAGCAAGCAATAGTAATTAATACACTAGCGTTGTAGCTGATCTTTGCATTTATAGATCAATATAAATCTTATGTATAGTAAAATGCGTGGTGAAGATATATCAATGATGTGGGGGTAATATGAATTTTTCCAGACGGTTAGAAATAAAAACAGTTCAAAAAATGATTATGATGTATTGCAACAAAATGCATGACCAGAAAAGTGAACTATGCACGGATTGTTTGTATCTGTTAAATTATGCGGAACAACGTATTGACAAATGTATTTATGGAGATAAGAAGCCCGTATGCTCAAAATGTCAGGTCCATTGTTATAAGCCGGAAATGAGAAAAAAGATCAAAGTAATCATGAAATATTCTGGCCCAAGAATGCTATTGAGAAGTCCAATACTTTCTCTAAGATATATTTATAGGAAGATATTCAAGAGCAATAATAAATAATATCTGATAGGTTGAATATAAGTATTGAGATTTAAACAAGTTTGTTGCGGCCCCATTTGACTTGTTAGCTTGAATAGTTATAATTAAGAACGTTTACTTTTGCGCCCTAGATAAAGACAATCCGGGTCGACAACCGTGCGTAAAATGTCTATTTCCTTGATCGTCGGACTTGGCATTTCTCGGGCATTATTGATGACTAAAGGCCAGCCCGTGTTTTCTTGCACAAATTGCGGGTCAACGCCAGGAAAGTATTGTTCAAGTTCCAGGATTCCGCTCTCCGGATTGGGTCTCAGAATGCCTAAATCACTAATGACAACCATCTCCCCTCCCCGAAAAATACCGTAGTCAAAACGCCCTTCTCCTTTTGGTCCCCGTACCCCGGCACAGGAAGTCAAATATTCAACTTTTTCAGGAAAGCGGCGTTTTTCGTGAACCATCATTACAACTACCTTATCCGCAAGATTTGCGATGCTGTTTGCGCCGCCGCTACCGGTTAGACGTGTCCGGCGGGGACCCTTCGCTTCAGACCCTACCCCAGTGGGCCAATAACCACCTATGGTGGTTGAGTTAAGATTCCCATATTTGTCACATTCCGCAGCTCCAAGCACCCCCAGAGAACAATATCCCCGGCAGGCAATTGTGCCAAAGACGTCGGCAGTTGTGGAAAGGGTTGTGGCCATATAACACGCGCGTGGATCACCCACGGAAACCGGCAAATGTTGGATGCTGGATCCTAATGAACCGGCTTCCAGAATAATCGTCATATTGGGGGCGTGAGTATGTTGAGCTAAACCGGCAGCTAAAAGGGGCAACCCTGTCCCGATGAAGGCAAAAACCCCGTCAAATAATTCGCGTGCAGTGGCAACTGCCAACAATTCTACGTGGGTGTAGTCATTAGCTGCTTGACCGTCAGAATGAGGAAAAGTATTTAGGTTCTTATATAGTTCGGCCAATTGTTTTTTTAGCATATTTTCATCCCTCAATTTTGCATCTTAATCAAACCGCTCCAGGTTAGGATTGTAATGATAATGGGGATCCGCTCTTAAGGCAAAGAGTTTGTCTATCCCAATGGTTTGGAATAAATAATCCCAATCATTTTTAGTAGAAGCTACATGGTCTTGCCAGAACTGCTTAACCACAGCGTCAGACTGGTGATTAACGGCGTTAATATAATCAGTAAACCAAGAGTAATCATAATCATAATAATTGGGGACAGCCGTCGGATAACCGCCAAAGGGCTGCTCGACAATGGCATGTACGGCATGGGCTGGAATTTGATTGAGCTCCGGTTTTTCCCTTAGTTCTTCCGGTGAACAGATCCGTTCACATTCCACAATGAGTATCCGGCCGCACAAAGACTGATCAATGTCCGGACCGACTAGTCCTTCCATCCGGACTGTACCATCATAAGCTGCTCTTTGAGCATGGAGAACACAAACTTCCGGCAAGACGGGGGGCATTAACGCAACTTTCACACCCGGTTTTCCTGTGTAAGCAGTTGGCCAATCCTTATTTGTCCGGTATAAATTGGTTATATTACTGCAGGTATCTTCGCCGCTTCGGAAACGGCGCGGTCTCAGCCCCCAACCCTCAAACGGATCATCGATAACTTCAAACTTCTTCGGCGGGATGCCGGGATGAATCCATTCACCATGCTCGTCTCTACCCCGCAAACCGGCTTTGCCAAAGGAATCATATGCCAAGAGGTCACTCCCCAGATCCCCTAAACAAGGCATAAAGGGCAGCCCGTATTTCCCAGCCACCGTCCGTAAGGCAAAACTCCAGTTGGAATAATCCTCAATGAGTTCTATTTCCCCACGTTCAACGGCTCTGCGGATAGCGTAAGCAACGGGCATATTGCTCTCCAAGCCAATATACGTTGTTTCAAGCCATTTAATTAAACCGGCGCCGGCTAACATTTCTTCAATCGCACTGCCGCCATTCATGGTGACAAATAAATCCCCTATCCCCTGGCGTACAATTTCCCGTCCTATAGCCATTGGACGCCGCAAAATATTAAACCCTCCAAAAGCAATGTGTGTACCTGGTGTAATATAACGCTTGACAGCTTCTTCTGCAGACATTACCTTTTCATGAAAATTGAACATAGTAACCTACCCTTTCATATCATTCCTGTCCATCCTGCGGAACAACCGGAGCCTCCTCCCCAATGAGGAGGCTTTCTAACCGAATTTGCCGCCGAGTCTTAGCTAAGAGATCTGCCAAACGTTCTAACATGAACTCCTTCTTGTCCCATTCTTGCCTTAATGTTTGTCGATAACCAGGTACCTTACAAAGAGAGTTTAAGGTTTTTTGCTTGGTTTCCGGGTCGGCCGTGATTTCTTCTAAAAACCGAAAAATATCCTGACAGACTATGATCAACGAGTTATCCAGCCATACTCGGCGCATCATAGCGATATAGAGCTCCTGATTGGGAATAAGATTTTTGCTGGTTTCGCTATCTTGGGAAGAATCCGCTTGCTGATCCAATAATTAAACCTCCAAATCAAAAATAATAGATAGTTTATGATTCCACGCAGAATACTTACGATTGATTTTAGGACCTATACTAATGATGACAAAAGGGATAAAACAATGTAAGATGTAGTAAATATAAGGTAGCAATAATAAATCTAAGGGACAGGAATGATAACATTTGTTTTATGAAGGTGCTATTTATCGTCCTCCCAGTGAAGCGGGAAGTCTTATTCTCCAGCTTACTGTAGGTTGCCGGCATAATGCTTGTACTTTTTGCAGTGTTTATAAAGATAAGCGTTTTCGGATAAAATCTGAGCAAGAAATTGAAGAAATCATTTTAACTGCTTTGGCGTACTATCCTGATGCAGAAAGAATTTTTCTAGCTGATGGAGATGCTCTAACTATAGAAACGTCTATACTTGTAAAGATCCTCGATCAGCTCTATCGGGGTTTCTCGCGTCTTCAAAGAGTAGGAATCTATGGCGGACCAAAAGATATTCAGCGAAAAAGCATAGAGGAACTCAAAGAGCTTAAGGAACATGGTCTAAATATTGTCTATCTTGGAGTAGAAAGCGGAAGCGCCAGAATTCTCAAGGCAGTGCATAAAGGGGTTACACCAGAGGAAATGATCGCTGCCGGCCAAAAAGTGATGGCAAGCGGTTTGTTACTTTCTTGCACTGTAATAATTGGTTTAGGTGGAAAAGCTTATTCTCAGGAACATGCTATAGAAACGGCAAAGGTAGCCAGTGCTATTAATCCCCATTATTTGGCGGGTTTAACTTTAATCATCATGCCGGAAGCGCCCCTTATACGTTCGGTGCAAAAGGGAGAATTAGAACTGCTTTCACCCTTTGAATCCTTAAGTGAAATTAAGACTCTTGTTGAACACTTACAGGTTACTGATTGCATTTTTCGCTGCAATCATCCATCGAATTATTTGCCTCTAAAAGCGACACTACCACAGGATAGGTCGATGCTAATAAGTATAATTGACAAAGTTATTAAAAGCAATCAGAGGGGGCAGTTGCGTTCTGAGGGTTCGAGGGCGCTTTAAGTCAGATGTCAGAGGCTTTCAAGACCCCCACTTCTATAAGTGGGGGTGGGTTCTTCGTAACTTCAGGTGGGGTAGAGTCCCCATCTGAAGCCTCGATGTTCATCGTTGCTGAACGAGTTCACAAAGTGCCAAAGATGAGCAATAAGGAGGTACTTCGGTATCCTCCTCTTATTTTTTTACGATAATCCTAAAAATCCTAAAATGTTTTCTGAAAAAGCTGGGAACAAGGTGGAGACAAGTAAAAGTATGGTCAGAAAAATTAAAACAAAGGTAAAGATCCAGGAGACGACATTGAAAAATTTCTTATTCACATACTCGCCCATGATGCTTTTTTTGCTGGCGATTAGGACCATGAAGATGAGAATGGGGGGTAAAAGAATCCCATTAACGACTTGAGTGGTCAACATGACGTTATACAAGGATAAATTGGGCCATAAGACGATGGTACCTCCCAAAACGATAAGGACTGTATAAAGCCCAAAGAACATAGGGGCTTCTTTATATGATTTACTGACGCCATGTTCAAAGCCGAATGCTTCACAGACGGCGTAAGCGGTGCTTAAAGGAAGGACAAATGCAGCCAACATTGATGCACCGAGCAAACCAAAGCTAAAAAGTAAACTGGCATATTCCCCTGCTAATGGTTTTAAGGCGAGGGCAACATCTTTTGCCGTTTCAATGGGTATCTTGTTAGCGTAGAGCGTTGCGGCCGTGGTCACGATGATAAAGAAGGCAATGAAGCCGGTGAAAAACACCCCAATCAGGACATCCCAGCGCGTATAGCGATAATCCTGGGTGGTAATTCCCTTATCAACCACCGAAGATTGAAGATAGAACTGTCCCCAGGGAGTAATCGTTGTACCAATCATCCCGATGGCCATCAGTAAAAAAGCTGGGGTGCCGGAAAATGTAGGGGTAATTGAGTGGACCAAAACCTCTGACCAGGGCGGTTTGATTATAATTGCAGAAATGACATAACTGAAAAAAGTCAAGCAGAGGAACAGGAAGATTTTCTCCATTTTCCCATAATCCTTCTTAATAACAAGCCACCAAATCAGAGCAACCATTACCGGTACGGAAATATACTTGCTGATCCCAAAAATTTCAAAGCTTGTCGCAATCCCCGAAAACTCGGAAACGGTGGTCCCCAAATTGGCAATCAGGAGGACGCTCATAGCAAAGAACGTCCACTTCACACCGTAATGTTCCCGGATTAAGTCAGAGAGACCACGACCTGTTACGGCTCCGGTGCGTGCGGAGATCTCCTGGGCAATAGCTAAAAGCACAAGGCTGATCAGCAGGATAAAGATGAGGCAATAGCCGTACTTAGCACCGGCTGCGGCATACGTAGCCACTCCGCCGGCATCATTATCAGCAAAAGCCGTAACGATTCCCGGGCCCATCACGGCTAAGAACAAGGCGAATCGTTCTTTCAAGTTCATTCGCTCTGCCCCCCCTTTGCCTGACGGCGCCGGGCGATCAAAGCTAAGCGACTTTCCACCCGTGGGCGTTCGGGCATTAATAACTCCAAAACGTCATCCACGGTGATGATTCCTAAGACTTGGTCTTGAGCATTGACGACTGGAACCGCCAGTAAACCATATTTGTGGATGATGTCAGTCACTTTTTCGTGGTCGTCATAGGGGGATACCTTCACGATTTTGGTGTGCATCATATCTTTTAAAGGAGTTTCAGGGGAAGCAATGATCAGCTCGCGCAGAGAAAGAACCCCTTCGAGGGTTTCGTGTTCGTCAACCACATAAAGATAATAAATGGTTTCTGCTTCGGGAGCTAGCCGTCTTAATTCATCAATGGCTTGTTCAGTGGTAAGCCAGAACGGTAAACCGATATATTCGGTTGTCATAAGGGAACCGGCGGTGTCTTCCTCATACTGCATTAATTCCCGAACATCTTCAGCATCATCAGATTCCATTAAGCGCAGAAGTTCTTCAGACTTGGCGGAGGACAACTCGCCTAAAATATCAGCGGCTTGGTCTGCGGGCATTTCTTCCAGGATATCGGATGCCCTGTCCTCATCCATCTGGGTTATCATTTCAATCTGGGTATCCAATTCCATCTCGGTTAAGGCCTCGATGGCCTGTTGAGAATCAAGGGTATCAAGGAAATTAGCCCTTTGTTTATAGTCCATCTCTTCAATAATATCGGCAATGTCTGCCGGGTGAAGTTGACGCAGTTGTTCTTTTTCTCTGGTAAGCTGCAGTGACGATGTTCGGCTTTCTAAAGGTTTGATATACTGGCAACCCACAAATTTATTTTCGATCCGACTCAGTAAAAACTCAACGCCCAACCTGCGGAATAAACCACGCGCACCGATATCGACAGCAACCAAGACCATAAATTGATGGTCATCGTGGGATACCCAGGACAAGGAAATGTCATTCACGCGCACCAACTTGGAGCCTTCTAAGTCAATAATTTGTTTATCTAACAGCCATTTGCCAATAAACGTTTCATCATCATGCAGCGGGCACGTCAGTAGGGGATCAAAAGCGGTACTTAGACGCAGACCGGTTGAATCCCAAGAAGCGACCCACGAGATGGGAATGAGAGCGAGGATCCCCTTGGCATAGCGAATACCGGTTACTTGGGGCGAGACACTGTCCCAGCGGATAGCCAGGTCATACAAGCGACCAATACGGCGTCCCAAGGCATCCCAGATTGGTTTATTGGATAACTGGCTGAAATAAAATTCTCCGAGAACTTTCAAGTCATTCATTTACTTCCCTCCTTTGAGCGACGGAGTCTGGCGCCTACGGTCAAAATGACTCTGTCCGGTATGAATTGTCGTATGCTTACACGTGTGATCAGGGTTAGGTCCAGAATCCATAAAACCACCTCCTTTAAGTTTGTCTAAAATCTGGAATATAATAATAGGTAAAATAAAAAGACCCCTATTTCAAATAGAAGGTCTATAAACATACGTTATGGACCTCCCTACTCGTTGAGCTTTAGCACTGCATAGCGTAGAGTTTTCTCAGCCACCTTAGATAAAACCTTATGCCGGTAATACCTGTTCTACCCGATTGGCGTCTCTCGACATTTCTGGGCAGTGGCCTATGTTTATGCAGGAGCCTCACCTAACTGAGATTAGAACTCGCACATCTCATTATATGTATAAACACGCAAGTTCGTCAATATTTTTACGAAAAGATTTATTTTAGGCGAATTATTAATCTTAATATCTGTTTTTCTCCCAATTACTTAAGGTGGCTAAAGGCTGGTGAACGGTACGATGTTATGCTTTGCCTTTTTCCTTGTCCCTGTGTTATAATCTAGAATGAATTATTAGACGTGAGTTGAGTATCGAGAGGAGGGTGCTTGAATGGCAAAACACATTCAGACCATAGTGAAAGCAAACCTAAGTGCAAAGGTGAAGACCGGAGGGTGTGGCAAGTGTCAAACCTCTTGCCAATCTGCTTGTAAGACGTCCTGCACGGTTGGGAACCAAGTGTGTGTTAAATAAAATTCGAACATAGGATAGCAGAACCCACCCGCTAGGGTTGGGTTCTGTTCTATTTCTTTGATATTCTAAGTTTGATCTTGTAAGAAAGCGAGGATTTGGATGTTAAATTACTTAAATATTCAAGGATATCCCATCAAGAAGAATGTTCATAGTTATCGCCAAGGAGATTTATTGATTACATATGATGTCAATTCCGGCTCTTTGCATTTGCTGGATCAGGGAACATTCGATCTAATAAAGGCTTGCGAGGATTTACAGGAGGCGGCGAAGGATATTACGCTTGAGGGGATCAACCAGGTTCTTAACCGAGCGGGAAAACAGGCATTTGGGGAAGAAGAAATTTTCGAGATCCTTACTGAAGTAGATGAACTCCGGAGGGAAGGGACGCTTTTTTCCGGAGAGGCGAAAGCTGTGACTCCGAATTACCCGGAAAAACCAATCGTCAAAGCGATTTGCCTACATGTGGCCCATGATTGTAATCTGCGCTGCAAATATTGTTTTGCAGGGACCGGAGCCTTTGGTGGTAACAGGATGCTGATGGACTTTGAGACGGGTAAAAGGGGAATTGACTTTGTTTTAGAGTCATCAGGTCATCGAAATAATTGTGAAGTCGATTTTTTCGGGGGGGAACCGCTCCTTAACTTCAGGTTGGTTAAGGACTTGGTTAATTACGGAAGAAAGGCAGCGGCAGACCAAAACAAAACCGTCAAATTTACCCTGACCACAAACGGCATCCTGCTGGATGAGAAAGTTCAAGCTTATCTTGAGCAAGAGGAGATCAGTGTAGTCTTGAGCTTAGATGGCCGCCCGGAAGTTCATGACCGTATGCGTCCTTACGCTGATGGGCGGGGAAGTTACTCTAAAGTTACCCCTCTAATCAAACAGTTTGCAACTAAACGACCGGAAAGTTCACCCTATGCGGTAGGGACTTATTACTACGTTCGGGGGACGTATACGCATTTTAATTTGGATTTTGATCGGGATGTTTTGCACATGGCGGATTTAGGCATCAATCGGATTTCTATAGAACCGGTTGTCGCCGGCCCGAAGGATGCTTATGCTTTCCAGGAAGGGGATCTGTTTAAGATTCGAGAAGCGTATGATCGTCTTGGGGAAGAACTCGTAGCGCGCCGGGCGCAAGACAAGTCCTTTAATTTCTTTCATTTTAATGTCGCTTTAGATCAGGGACCCTGTTTGATCAAACGGCTTTCCGGATGTGGCGCCGGTCACGAGTATGTGGCGATTTCTCCGGAGGGAGATCTTTATCCATGTCATCAGTTTGTTGGTCAGGTTGAGTATAAAATGGGTTCACTCTATGACAAAAATCCTCATCAACTCAAGGCTGGGTTGGTTCAGGACTTTCGCGCCGCAAATGTCTCTGCCAAATCGTCTTGCCGGGAGTGTTGGGCACGCTTTGCTTGCGGCGGGGGGTGTCATGCGGCTAACGTCTCCTTCACCCAAAAACTGACAGAGGTTTACACAATGGGGTGCGAGCTTCAGAAAAAACGCTTGGAAGTGGCACTCTATGTTAAAATAAAAGAAATTGAACAAAATACACGCGCATTATCATTCGGATTAGTCCCGGATATCCGCTGTTAGCCATTATTATGCTTAGTCCAATTAGGATGATGTTAAGCTTGGCTGGTTTGAGAAAGCATGTTATAATGGTATTTGGTATTATATGGTCAAGGGGGGCGAGCTTCTTGAAGAAAAGGACGCAACGTATTTTTGCAGGAATACTTGCGGTATTGGTTAGTATTGCAATGGTTGGTTCGGGACTTCTGGTGTTTTTCTTTAGAGGAGATGAGACAACTTCCGGCTCTAGTGCATCTGCGTTGGCGGCCAAAGCTGCAGCAGATTACCAAGACCAAAAGCTGCGCCTGGATGCAATGGTTCAGCAGGCAAAGGTAGACCCTGAGAATGTACCCTTGCAAAAAGCCCTGGGAAACGAATATTATAACGCGGGAGTTGCTGCCCAGGATGTTGCACCCGCTGAGGTGCAGGAAAACTTTAAGCGTGCTGCAGAGGTTTATCAGAATGTCATAAAAATAGAAAAAGACGTAAATATTATGGCTGCTTTAGCGACATCCGCTTTTTATAGCGGAGATAATGATCTGGCAGAAAAGAGTTATAAAGAAGCGTTAGAGCTGAAGCCCGATTTCTTTAATGCCTTGGTCAACTATGGTTTTTTCCTTTCCCAAGCAAAGCAAGATTGGGCGGGCGCCCTTAATCAATGGCAAAAGGCCCTGCCTTTAGCTCAGAATAGTTCGGATCAAGAGCTGATTCAAGCGATGATTAGTCAGGCACAAAGCGAACTCCAGCCGAAGGCGGCAACCGATACGTCGACCCCTACGCCACCTTAAATAAGACGACAGAAAAATAAGCAGTCTTGTTCAATTTAAGAAGGGGTTGACTTACTAACAAGTGATAGACTTTCAATACCCCCTCCGTTGTCAATAGCTGCAATAATAGTTTAAGTTGCCGGAATGGAGGAACCAGAAATGCATTTTACGACATTAGCGAGCGGAAGTTCCGGAAACGCAATTCTTGTCGGAGAGGACAAGCGGCATCTTCTTGTGGATTGTGGGATCAGTGGGAAGAGCCTATTACATAACCTCTCTCAGTTAAACATCCTGGATTCAGAAATTGAAGGAATTGTAGTTACGCATGAACATGTGGACCATATCCGTGGAGTGGGTGTGCTCGCTCGCAAACTAAAAATACCAATCTATGCCACAACCGGGCTGTGGGAGGTGATGAACCCTTTACTTGGAAAGCTTGCCGAAAATCAACGCATGGTAGTTCGAGAGTCATTTGTCTGTGCAGGGCTTGATGTCTTGCTCTATCCTACGTCACATGATAGTCGGGAAAGCTACGGATTAAAGGTCTCGCGGCCAAAACGTAAGGATAAGGGGAAAATGGCGGTCGGTATTGCCACGGACAGTGGTATGATTACAGAAGAAATGCACCGTCATTTGAAAGGGTGTGATGCTTTTGTCGTTGAGGCTAACTATGATGATCAGATGCTAAAGAAGGGATCCTATCCGGCGTATCTAAAGAAACGGATTAGGGGACAATACGGGCATCTTGAAAATAAGCAGTTAGCTGAAGGGCTGGCGGTGTGGATGACAGAAAACACCCAACGAATCGTGTTGGCCCATCTTAGTGAAGAAAATAATACTCCGGAAATCGCTTTGACTACGGTGAAGCGTATTCTGAGGGATTCAAATAGATCAAGAGTGCTTATGGATGTGCAAGTGCAGGTGCATGTTGCCCCGCGTCACTCGCCGCATGAACTGATCAGGCTGAAGGAATAATAGTCAGAGGGGGGTTAGTCATGAACGATTATTACGATACAAATAATTATTCGGGTAGAAGAACAGGGTTTTTTTCGACCGTTGCAGTTGCTCTAATTAGTGCTTTACTGGGCGGGGTCATTGCAGTGGCTCTGGTTCCGTCTATATACGGAAATAAACAACAGACGCCTATAAATCAAGTGGTTTTAAATGGTGGGACAACAACTCCCGCCATCGATACGGAAGGGACTACTAATTTTCCTGTCGCTCAGATTGCTAAGACTACAGGGCCAGCGGTTGTCGGAATTGCTAATTTTCGGACCACAGGAACTTTATTCGGTGGAAGTAGTCTCACGGAAGTAGGAAGTGGATCCGGCTTTATCATTGATGCTGAACATGGCTACATAGTTACAAATAATCACGTTGTTGACGGAGCGGAGAAAATTGTTGTCAGTTTAGCAGATGCCCGAAATATTAACGGAAAACTGGTGGGCGCTGATTCTCGTACGGACTTGGCGGTAGTTCAGATAGCGGATACAAAAAACCTCATTGCTACGCAACTTGGAGATTCCTCAAAAATCCAAGTTGGTGAACCGGTGGTAACGATTGGGAACCCTGGAGGAGAAGAATTTGCGCGCTCTGTGACCACAGGGGTTATTTCGGCAACGAATCGGATCTTAGATATTGAGGGAGAAGCAAGTTTTAACCTTATTCAAACTGATGCGGCCATTAATCCTGGAAACAGTGGCGGGCCGCTTGTGAATTACCGGGGTCAAGTTATTGGAATTAATTCCGCTAAGAATCAGGAAGCGGGGTTTGAAGGAATGGGTTTTGCCATCCCGATTTCTGACGCATTGCCGACGATTAAACAATTAATTGAGAAAGGGTATGCAAGCCATCCCGGGCTTAATGTCCACATTGATCCTCGCTATACACCTGAATATGCCAGTCAAAAGGGGTGGCCGACAGGGGCCTATGTTGCCAGGGTGGCAGCAGGCGGTCCAGCTGACAAAGCAGGGATTCGGGCGGGGGATGTTATAACGAAGATTAATGGCCAGGAGATTAAGAACTCTCTGGGCTTAACCCGTGAGTTGTTCAAGTATCAGCCGGGTGACAAGGTTACCGTCACAATTTTCCGGGAGAACAAGACAGTCGACGTTTCAATTGCCTTGGTGGAAATCAAGTCGCAATAAGCGGGAAGGCGCGGAGACGTAATACGGTATTCGGAAAAGGGGGCAGGTGCCTCCTTTTCTGGGGGGCAAAGTTGAACTCTCCTCGGATATGCAGTATTATCCAGGGTAAGGGTAAAATTGGGAGTACCAGGTTCACTTGTGAGAAAGGTTGGTTGGTAGAGGATGGAATACAAGCCCACTTCAAATTTTCTGAAGAACATTATTAGCGAGGATCTAAAATCAGGTAAAGTTGATCATGTTATCACGCGTTTTCCGCCGGAGCCCAATGGCTATTTACATATTGGACATGCTAAATCGATCATTCTCAACTTTGAACTTGCGGATGAATATAAGGGAAAGACCTATCTGCGCTTTGATGATACAAATCCGGTTAAAGAAGACACGGAATACGTGGAATCCATTAAGGAAGATGTCTTGTGGCTGGGATATGAATGGGATGGATTATTCTTTGCCTCAGATTATTTTGAAGAAATGTACAACCGCGCAGTTCTACTCATTAAAAAGGGTAAAGCTTATGTCTGTGATTCCAGTGCGGAGGAAATACGGAAAATGCGGGGTTCGTTGACAGAAACCGGCAAGGGGAGCCCATCACGCGATCGGACGGTTGAAGAAAACCTGGCGTTGTTTGAGCGCATGCGTCAAGGGGAATTCAAAGACGGGGAAAAGGTATTGCGAGCCAAAATTGACATGGCTTCGCCAAATATTAATATGAGGGATCCGGTCATTTATCGGATTGCGCATGCGACGCATCACAATACCGGCGACAATTGGTGTATCTATCCAATGTATGATTTTGCGCATCCTTTAGAAGATGCGATCGAAGGGATCACTCATTCGATCTGTACCTTGGAATTTGAGGATCATCGACCCTTGTATGACTGGGTTATCCGGGAATGTGAGACGGAGAAGGTTCCTCACCAATATGAATTTGCTCGGTTAAATATCACGAATACGGTCATGAGCAAACGGATGCTTAAACAACTGGTTGACGGGCACTTCGTCGACGGCTGGGATGATCCCCGGATGCCAACCATTTCGGGACTAAGGCGCCGAGGATATACGGCGGAGGCTATCCGGGCCTTCGCCTGGGAAATAGGGGTGGCCAAAGCCGATAGTACAGTCGACATGAAGATGCTCGAGCATTTTATTCGAGAAGATCTGAAACTGAAAGCGCCGCGAACGATGGCCGTAATAAAACCGCTCAAGGTGGTTATAACGAACTATTCCGAAGATCAGGCAGAGATGTTGGAGGCCGAAAACAACCCGGAAAATCCGGATATGGGTACCCGGCAGGTTCCTTTTTCCCGGGAAATATATATTGAGCAAGACGACTTTACGGAGAATCCGCCGGCTAAATATCATAGGCTCTTCCCTGGAAATGAAGTACGGTTGAAAAACGCTTATTTTATTAAATGTAATGATACAGTAAAAGATGAGTTCGGTAATGTTGTCGAATTGCATTGTACGTATGATCCGGAAACCAAGAGCGGGGCGGGTTTTACAGGCAGAAAAGTTAAAGGGACGATTCACTGGGTCGATGCCTTACGGGCCATACCTGCAGAGTTTAGATTATACGAAGCGTTAATTGTGGATAAAGAGGCGGAGGAGGGGGTGTCTTTTTTGGATCACCTTAATCCCAAGTCTTTGGAGATCGTTCATGGTTTCGTAGAGCCAAACATGAAAGAAGCAAAGCCTCAGGACAAATTCCAATTTGTGAGACACGGCTACTTTAACGTCGATCCGATAGATTCTATACAAGGCAAGCAGCTTGTCTTTAATCGGATAGTATCTTTGAAGAATACTTATGAATTGCCGAAGCGTTAGACATAAAAAAGTAGAAAGATCCACCATTTAAGCGGTGGATCTTTCTACTGTGCAGGGCGGAGTTTCTTACAGTTGGGAAACCAGGAGTAATTTCCCTCAGCGTATAAAAAGAGGTATAATATTATTGTTGAACATATCAGAGCATGGTATTCCCACTTAATTATATACGGAAGCTAAGGAAGGTGCTGTGGGATCCTTTCAGGGATGAGGAGAATATAAATTTTTTATATTTTTCTAGAACCGCAGGTTATTTTACTTAATATGGAGAAATAGATAACCGCAGGTTTTATGTGCATTAAGAAAGGGGGGGAAGACCATGGTAGAATTCTTATCTCAATATCGCAATTTTGGGTTGCGGAGTGCTATCGATATCGTCGTGGTGGCAGTGGTCTTCTACCAATTCTACATGCTCATCAAACGTACGCGTGCTGTGCAATTGGTTAAGGGTGTGATGGTTCTTCTGATCGCCTTTCTACTAGCCAAATATTTTGAGCTTGTTTCAATTAGTTGGTTGTTGAATACACTGTTCCAGATGTTTGTTATAGCGATACCTGTAGTTTTTCAACCTGAGCTCAGAAAAGCGCTGGAGCAACTGGGGAGGGGGAGCTTTTTTACCCGTCATCCTATAGTACCGGGTGTGGATAATCTGGCACAAGTCGCGGAAGAGTTAGTACGTTGCTCGCAAGTCCTTTCCAAGAACCGCATCGGAGCGTTGATTGTAATCGAACGGAAAACTGGAGTTCAAGATTTTGTGGAAACCGGGATTAAAATTGACGGGGTGGTTTCTTCGGAATTTTTGGTCAATATATTTATTCCTAATACCCCGCTGCATGATGGTGCTGTGATTGTTCGGGGAGATCGTGTGGCTGCAGCAGGCTGCTTTCTCCCGTTATCCGAAAATCCGAATATCCAAAAGGAATTGGGGACACGCCATCGGGCAGCTATCGGCTTAACGGAAATTACCGATGCTTTGGTTATTGTTGTCTCGGAGGAAACGGG
Organism: Desulfosporosinus sp. Tol-M; assembly: GCA_000770645.1. Lineage (GTDB taxonomy): Bacteria > Bacillota > Desulfitobacteriia > Desulfitobacteriales > Desulfitobacteriaceae > Desulfosporosinus. Next base: position 33,435 of record JQID01000071.1, on the reverse strand, counting down.
AGCTATTTCCGTTGGGATTGATGGGGTGCTTACGCGTTTTATGGATGAGAAAATGTTACGGGAATTGTTGTTGAGGGAGCTCGAAATCAAGAGCATCTCTTCATCCGCCATTCCGTTTTGGAGGAGGTAGCCCATGCCAAACATATTTCGGCGTAACCTCGGAGTCAAGGTAGTTTCGTTCTTATTTGCGATCCTCTTGTGGCTTTTTGTCATGAATCAGGGAACACCCGATAAGCTAATCCCTGAACAGACCCTTACAATACCACTTGTAGCCAGCGGATTGCCTCAAAATATGGTAGTTATGACGCAGCTCCCTTTGGTCCGTGTTCGTTTGCAGGGGATCAACCCCAGTGCCAATATTAAGGATATCTATGCTCAGATTGATCTTTCTGCAGGGACACCAGGGGAACGCAGCTATCGTATTGATATTAAAGCTCCTGTGGGAACAAATGTGGTGGATGTTCAGCCACTGAACATTACATTAATATTGGAAAATGTCCAAGAGAAGACGGTCCCGGTTAAGGTCGTTGTCACGGGTGTTCCCGCGGACGGGTATCAGTGGGGGACCACCTTTGTTAAACCCTCAGCGGTTAATGTTCGTGGGCCGAGTTCCATTCTTAGCACGCTGACCAATGTGACTGTGGAAATCAGTGCAACGGGGGCTAATGAAACAATTCAAATTTCTCGGCCTGTGAGTTTTCGTGATAAAGAGGATAAACTCATTTACGGACCAAATCCGAGCGTCGATATTTTAAGCGCTTTTCCGAGTACTGTGGATGTGATTGTTCCTGTTGTGACAAAGGGGCTTTCTTCCAAGATTGTTCCATTGAGAGTAACGAGTAGTGGGACACCTGCCCAAGGAAAGATCCTGCGCTCCTTAATTCCCTCTCCAACCAGCGTACAGGTTACAGGGAGCTCTCAGGCCTTAAAAGGATTTGATTCTTTGAGTCTGGGTCCGGTGGATATTTCAAATCTGACGGAAGATAAAGTATTCCAGATTCCAATCGAGCAAGTAGCTTTACCTCAGGGGGTTTCATTATATGCAGGGACTACCTTGAGTATTGTTGCACAAATTGGACCAGGAATTATTCAAAAGGGGATCTCCGGCGTAGCGGTTCAAATTCGTAATCTTGGGACAGATCTTGAGCCAGACCAATCGATTACCCCCATTGACATAGTAGTGGAGGGTCTGCCGGATATCTTGCAAGATTTAACAGCGGACCAGATTCAACTCTGGGTTGACGCCACCGGCCAGGCAGCAGGGACTTATACCAATACGAAAGTTTACTGGCAGCTTCCTCCGGGTGTAACATTGCAGGCAACCCCGCAAGTGGACTATAGTCTCAAAGCTAAAGGGTAATAGGAAGAAAATTTGAACATATGCAAGGGAGCGGATCAATATATTAGAGAAGTAAGGAGGGAACTGACTTGGGCCGACTCTTTGGAACTGATGGGGTACGCGGTGTAGCCAACAGCCAGCTGACACCGAGTCTCGCTTTTCGCCTTGGGCAAGCGGGGGCTTACGTCTTGAGCAAGGAGCATCCACACCCTCGAATTGTGATCGGTAAAGATACCCGGATCTCAGGGGATATGCTTGAAGCGGCACTTATCGCCGGAATTTGCTCGGTTGGAGCGGACGTTTTGCGGGTGGGGGTCTTACCAACACCAGGAATTGCCCTTTTAACGCGAACCCTTAATGTTAGTGCAGGGGTAGTGATTTCGGCGTCCCATAACCCTGTCCAGGATAACGGAATTAAATTTTTTGATTCGACAGGGTATAAATTACCCGATGAGATCGAAAATCAAATCGAAAATATTGTTTTAAGCGAGGAAAAGCCTTGGGAGGTCCCGATTGGCGGCGAGGTCGGACGTGTGATTGAAATCAACGATGCGGGGCGCCGCTATATGGATTTCCTAAAAGGTACGGTGGGACGTCTGGATGGAATCAAGGTCGTTTTGGATTGTGCCAACGGTGCGGCAGCCTATGTAGGCCCCATCGTCTTGCAGGAAGTTGGAGTTGAGGTAACCCCCATTTGTAATACACCGGATGGCGTAAACATCAATGACAGCTGCGGGTCGACCCACCCGGAACAGTTACAACGGGCGGTCTTGGAACACGGCGCAGATCTGGGACTAGCAGTGGACGGAGATGCCGACCGTCTCATTGTGGTGGATGAACAAGGAAACGTCTTAGACGGGGATTATATCATGGTTATATGTGCATTAGCTCAAAAGGCGAACGAAACCTTAGCCCAAAACGCGATCGTTGTTACAGTTATGAGTAACCTTGGTTTACATCTTGCCCTAAAAGGGGCAGGTATGACGGTCTATGAAACGCAAGTTGGGGACCGCTATGTCATGGAAGAATTGCTTAGGACTGGAGCGAAGCTTGGCGGGGAGCAGTCCGGGCATATTATTTTCTTAGACCAAAATACAACCGGGGATGGCTTATTGACCGCCCTGCATTTACTTAGGGTTATCAAGGAACGACAAATTCCACTCTCTCAACTCGCTTCTCAAATGCGGCGCTTACCTCAGGTACTCCTCAATGCTACGGTTCAACACAAGGAACGTTTAATGCAGGACGAGAGGGTGCTTGTAAAGGTAAAAGAAGCAAAACAAGCTCTCGGCAGCCAAGGCAGAGTGTTAGTACGTCCCTCCGGGACTGAGCCGCTGATTCGAGTGATGGTGGAAGGCCCTGATCAACATCAATTGAAGGAACTTGCTCAGGGAGTTATTGACATCATTAGGCAGTGCGACGAATAGAATATATCATTGGATCTTGTTTAGATTTCGCGTATAATGGTTTATGTGCCATAGTATGCAAGGCGATTCACGTTCGAAAAGGCAAGTGGCACATGGACTATCTGCGTTTGATCCCGAAATGATTCATAGCTGGGTACAGGTTACCAGGGAGAAAGAAGGTGAGGTCGCAAAAAGAATAAGGATAAGGGAATAAAAGGTATGATATTCTACAAACTGGACGGTTGGATCATATGGGCAAGAATAATTAAGCGCCAGGGCCTTAGAGGTGTGAAAGTTTAAGGTCGACGAGGAAGAGGGTTATCGAACGTTTCGGCGGATCCCTCTCGGTGGCTTGTCACCGTAAAGCTTGCTTAAAACCGAGGAGTAATTTTCGGGACAATGAGTAAGCTGGCAAGACAAGGGGATGGTATATTCAAATTTGGCACCCTTGCCGGTGTTGCCTGGAATCTGAATCAACCAAGTCGTCTGGGTCAGGACGGCTTTTGTTTTTTGTTTATACTCTAGATGGAGCCAGGGTTGTGTGGGAGATGAATTTTGAATAAACCGTTTATTTGGAGAGGAGAGAAACACTGATGTGTGGAATTGTCGGGTATATTGGGGAACGGGTTGCTATTCCCGTTTTGGTCAATGGCTTAAAAAAGCTGGAGTATCGGGGGTATGATTCGGCCGGTGTAGCGGTCTTAGAGCTTGAGAAAATCGTGGTATCCAAAAGTGTGGGTAAATTAGTGGCCCTGGAAGAGGAACTTGGGGAGGATTATTCCCAGTCTTGCATAGGGATCGGACATACCCGGTGGGCGACACATGGCCGTCCGTCTTTCGTCAATGCTCATCCCCATAGCGACTGCAATCAGGACTTTTTAGTAGTGCATAATGGAATCATCGAGAATTATCTGGAATTAAAAGATAGACTGATCGAAAAAGGACACCAGTTTGCTTCTGAAACTGACACAGAAGTTTTAGCTCACTTAGTTGAGGACTTTTATGAAGGAGACATTGAAGAGGCTGTCCGAAAAGTCTTGGAGACGGTTCAGGGATCTTATGCCATGGTTATCTTAAGCCTCAAAGATCCTGATAAGCTGGTTGCTGCCCGTAAAGACAGTCCGATGGTAGTGGGGCTCGGAGATGGGGAGTTCTTTGTGGCCAGTGACATCACGGCTATTTTAAGCTATACACGAAAAGTCTATATCTTAGATGATGGGGAAATGGTGGTTGTCACTAAAGAGGGGGTAAGGGTTACAGACAGCCAAGGAAATCTTCTTGCCAAAGAAGTCTATGATGTGAAGTGGGATGCAGTAGCCGCAGAAAAAGGCGGGTACGAGCATTTCATGCTCAAGGAAATTCATGAGCAGCCTAAAGCCCTGCGGGATACGATGCTGGGTCGTTTGGAAGAGGAAAGAGTCGTTTTCCAGGAAGTAGATTTAACCTTCGAAGAACTTGCGCAAATCAACAAGGTTTATATAGTTGCTTGTGGTACGGCATGGCATGCCGGACTGGTCGGGAAGACCTTGATCGAGCGTTGGGCACATCTGCCGGTTGAAGTGGATATTGCCTCCGAGTTTCGTTATCGCGCCCCGATTATTGACAAGCATACCCTGGTTGTGGTGATCAGTCAGTCAGGAGAAACAGCAGATACTCTAGCGGCTCTGCGGGAAGCCAAAAAGCGCGGCGCGCGTGTGGTTGCGGTAACGAATGTAGTTGGCAGCACGGTGTCCCGGGAAGCCCATGATGTGATCTTTACATGGGCAGGCCCAGAAATCGCGGTCGCTTCAACGAAAGCCTACACAACTCAGCTGGAAGGAATGGTCTTGCTGGGACTCTATCTTGCTCAGGTCAAAAGGATTTTACCACAGGAAAAAATCAAAGGGATTATCACTGCTTTGAAAAAGATTCCTGCGCAGGCTCAGGAGATTCTGGCGCAAGAGAGTCTGATCAAAGAGTTAGCTCAGTCATTTGTCAAGGTGGAAGACGCCTTCTTCCTTGGTCGCTCATTGGATTGGGCAGTCGCTATGGAAGGGGCCTTAAAGCTTAAGGAGATTTCCTATATCCATGCTGAAGCCTATGCCGCAGGGGAATTAAAACACGGTACCTTAGCGCTCGTCACGGAGGATACACCCGTCATTGCTCTGGCAACTCAACGGGATGTCTATGATAAAACCATCTCGAACGTCAAAGAAGTAAAAGCGCGGGATGCGCGCGTGATCGGGCTTACGTATAAAGGAAACACCAGTATGGCAAAGTCCGTCGATCATATGATCTATATTCCTGAGACCATAGATGAGCTTGCGCCGCTTCTCACAGTTATACCACTCCAGCTATTGTCGTATTATGTATCTGTTGCCAGAGGGTGCGACGTTGATAAACCGAGGAATTTGGCGAAGAGTGTGACGGTGGAGTAGGGAGTGGATTTCCAATAAACCTTTTGTAGTTGTGTAAAAAAGCTTGGATAATATTAATAAAGTTTGTACATTTGTAAAAAAGTTTGTACAGAAAGATAAAAAAGATTGTACAGAACCACCTCTTCTGATATAATATTGGCAGAGGTGGTTTTTTATGGCAAAGAGAAATAGAGCCGGTATAAATAGGGGTAATGAAGATAATTACTCTTTAATCCCTCGTGGGAAAGCCTACAAGCCATTTATTATGATTCAGGATGTTCCATCTCTGGGGCGGTCTTCGAGGCCTCGTGGTATTAAAACCGGAAGGCAGCATGATTTCCTTTCGGATCTTGAACGGAATTACTTTATGATTTTGGAATTTATGGATAATGTGGTGGATATCAGAGAACAGTTTCCTTTGGAAGCAAAGGAAACACTGTTGATTGCAGAGGAGTTGGGGATTAAGCATCCGGCAAATCCCACTACCAAAGAAGCTATTACGATGACATCAGATTTTTGCATAACTCTTGGAGATGGAAACTCTCTACGTGATATTATCCGCACGACAAAGTATAAAAAGGATCTTGTTGAGCGCAGAGTCATTGAGAAATTTACGATTGAAAAAACTTATTGGGAACGGCAGGGCCTTGACTGGGGAATCGTCACGGAGGAAGAAGTGGATAAGAACTATAGTCAGAATGTATCGGATATCCTTGATTATTATGATTTGAATGATAATGAAGCTTTTAGAGATATCAGCTTCGAAGAAAGAGATGATATTATTATTGCCTTTCTCCAAAGGCTAATTGATTCTCCTAAAACTGTCAGACAGATTTCATCGTTATTTGAGAAGGATTTACATTTGGAAAAGGGCACAGGAATAGCGTTATTCAAGCATCTTATCGCCAAAAAATATATTAGTATCGATTTGTTTGCTCCTTTGCGTTTGGATAAACACTTGCGGGTCGAGTTATTGGTTAAGGCAAGAGAGATAGGAGAAATAGTATCGTGATAAGCTTAAATACTGTTTATCAATTTGTAGATGATAATGAGCGTATACGGATCATACATATTGCCCGTGATAATGACCTTTGTGCATATGTAAATCTTGAAAGTAGTCTTAGTACACCAATAATTGAGATGATTTCTGTTATCGAAAAAAAAATTGACAACAATAATCTCGTCGAAGTATTTGATCCATATATTAAAATCAAATCTGATAACGATCTATCGGAAATAGAAATTCGAAAAAGGGACGAAGCTTGGCAGATTATTGAAAAATACTGGGAATCCCGTAAGAATGATATTCTCCGTAAGAAGACAAGAATGCAGGTCTTTCAGGAAATTGCAGAAATTGAGAGAATTCAGTTAATGGCAGTCAGAAGGATCTTTAGTCGCTTCTGGCAGAGAGGTATGACCCGAAACGCCCTTCTGCCGGATTATTCAAAGTCGGGTGGGAAAGGTAAAGAGAAAAACGTTAAAGAGAATAAGATGGGGCGCCGCCGTGTTTATAGTGAGGATGATTCGGAAGGCATTGTAGTGACTGATGTAGTCAAGAAACACTTCGAAATTGCAACCAATAAATATTGGCGTACGAGTCAGAAAAAATCCCTGATACAGGTTTATCGTCTGATGCTGGCAGATTTTTATTCTATTACTGTACGTAAAAATAAGGAGATCGAAAAAATCATTCGCGGCTCTGATTCTATACCCACGTTTCAGCAGTATTATTATTGGTTTAAGAAAAATGAAAATGTTACTTTAGATATCAAGTCACGGTATGGAGAAAAAGAGTTCGAGTTGAAGCATCGTCCGATTCTGGGAAGTTCAACGTTAGAAGCGCCAGGGCCTGGCTTTAGATTTCAAATAGATGCGACGACGGCTGATATTTATATCGTTAGTGAAATTGACCGTAGTCAGGTTATTGGAAGACCAACGGTTTACATTATTATTGATGTATTTTCACGGATGATAACCGGTGTCTATGCCGGACTTGAATCCCCATCCTGGAACGGAGCAATGATGGTTTTAGATTCCATGGTTGCAGATAAAGTGGAGCTCTGTAAAAAATACAATATCAATATTGAACCGGAGGATTGGCCGTGTTCATATGTGCCTGAGGCAATTATTGCCGACCGGGGTGAAATGGAAGGCTATGGCGTTAAAAACCTGATAAATAACCTGAACATTACCATCGAGAATACTTCACCCTATCGTGGAGATTACAAAGGTATCGTTGAGCGGTTCTTCCGAACGATTAATGAGCGCATTGAAAGCTTTCTTCCCGGTGCAATCATGAAGGATTACCGAAAACGTGGAGATCCGGATTATCGACTGGAAGCTAAGCTGACCTTGAAGGAAATAACCGAAATAGTGCTCAGATCAGTTTTGTTACACAATATTCGGGAGATTGAGAAATATCCTTTAACCCCCGAGATGATCAGGGATGAAGTACCGCCCACCCCTCTGGACTTGTGGAATTGGGGGATAGAGAACAAAAAAGGAACCCTTCGCAAGATCGACCGGAATCGTTTCCGGATGAATATTCTGCCGAGAGGTAAAGCAACAATTAGCAGGGGAGCAGTTGTCTTTCGCAATCTTTATTACGGGGCTTCTGAATTATTGGATGAGATTCTCTACAAACACTTGAAGTTGAAGAGCGTTGACATTGTTTATGATACGAGAAACATAGATCATATCTACTGGCTTAAGGAAGATGGGATAAGCTATATCACGTTTAATCTTCTTGAAAGAAGCCGTGATTTCCATGGAATATTCCTGGAGGATGTTCTTTCTGCCAACAATAAGGCTGCCAAGCTTCGCCAGGCAGCCAGGAAATCCCAGCTGCAACAAGAAACCGAACTGGATCAGACGATTATGAGAATTGCTAAAGAGTCAACGAAAAAGACAAATAAAGCAATAGATGCGACAGTATCCAAGGCAAAGAGACTTAAGGATATAGGCTCGAATAGAGCTGCGGAGAAAGAACGGAATCGTAAGGAAGAAGCATTCACACCGGACGTAGACAAAAAAGATGTTCCCTCACCAATTATTACGTTCCCGGATGTAAAACCGCAAAATACTTCGCAAAATGAATCTGTAGCAGAAACGTCGGACTTTAATTCCAGGATGATGGAAAAAATCAAACTGCGCAAGGAGAAATTAAGGCATGACAAGAATGAAACCTAATGACGACCTGTATCGGTTTGAAATTGCGGTGTACAAAGAACAAAAGATCAGTGATTACGTCGGAAATCCTTTGATAGAGGCTCTCCCGTCTATTCTTGAAAGTGAAGATGAGGTTATTGACGCCTTTTATAATTTTCCTTTCATCAGTGATGTAGAAAAGAGGCTTAGTCCAAGGCTAAAGTCGCATTTATTATGGAGAGTGAAAAGCTTTCTCCAGCCCTTACCTGCTCACATCCGCTTGGAATCAATCGTTTCTACTCTGATTCGGAATTCGTATAAATCTAGGAATCCGTTAGATGCCCAATACAAGCGAAAAATGCAAGTGCTTAATCAAATTAAGAATCTTGACGAGTGTACAATTAACGATATTGAAACTGCCTATCAAGGTTTTAGCACGACTGCAGAATGCGCCATAATCAATGGTGTCTCGGGTGCTGGAAAAACAACGGCAATGAACCGGACGTTACACCTGTATCCGCAGGTGATACGTCATGAATCCTATCAAGGGAAGCCATTGACAAGAACTCAGATTGTCTGGTTGATGGTGGATTGTCCCTTTGATGGAAACTTTGCGACTTTATGCCGATCCATTTTCAAAGAAATTGATAGATTAACCGGTGAACGCTGGCTGGAGAAGTATGGATATCTAACTCGCTCAACTTCAACAATGGTGATGCATTTGACGACTCTTCTGACTAACTACAATGTTGGCGTTCTTGTTATAGACGAAATTCAGCACCTCAGTAAGCTAAAGGGTGAGGCAGTTGACATGCTCGACTTCTTTGTTACGCTAACCAATATGTTTTCAGTTCCAATAATCTTCATCGGGACAAGTAAAGCCAGAAGCCTGTTTCAGACAAATTTCAGACTTGCTCGGAGAGTTCAATCTGGTGGTTACATCGAAATGGGACCCTTGAAAAGGGGGAGCGTTGAATGGGATACACTGCTTGAATCTTTGTGGGAATTCAATGTACTTAATGAAGAAACTGAACTAGAGGAAAAGATGCGCGAAGTGTTTTATGACGAATGCCAGGGCGTCATTTCGATTGCGGTTATGCTCTTTATGTGTTCCCAAAGTCGTGCCCTATTGAACCACATGAAAAAGCTGACACCTGCAATTATCAAGGAAACTGCCGTTAATGACTTGAAGTTTACTCAGCCAATGATTACTGCACTTCGATCTGGTAATCCACTGAAAATCGCTAAATTTGACGACATTCGAATCGATGAAGAGGATGTCTGGAAAAACCTTCAGCATGATATTGACATGGAAGAACGTGTCAATGACGCCATAGCAGCGAAAAAGAGAGATATGAAGTCAAGAAGGCAGAATTCTCATGATACTCTCTACTTCAGTATTTGTGCTTCTAATCTCTTTCCGAATCTGGGACAGGACGAGATCAGAAAGATACTCGCGACAGTAATTGAAAGTTGTGAGATTACTACTCCTGAAGATGAATTGAAGATGCTAGTGATGGAACGAATTTTTGCCGAGAATCAGAAAAAGCTGCAGAAAAAGAAAACTGAAAGAGTTGTCCCCATCAAGAACAGTAATCTCCTGACTATATATGATGAGGCAATCAGTAAGAAGGAACATCCCTATGAAATGCTGAAAAAGAAAGGCTATATCAAGAATCCTTTTGAGGAGTTTAGGAAAGCGGAGTGATAAGATGCTATCTTTCTTTACAGATCCCTATCCGGATGAGTTGTTATACTCTGTTTTCGCAAGGTACCATTTCTACTCCGGAAATATTGATTTGAAGGATACTCTAACTGAATTATTCGGAGCGAATTCTGCTCTCCCCAGTTTTGAGATAGGCAGCCATCTCGGATTCCTTTGTAATGCACTCGGCGGAAGCTACTCTCCTGAGCGTCTGATACATGAGCATACTCTATTTCCCCTCTATGCACCTTTCTTGCCGGATAATCGCAAGGGAGAATTACTAAAAGAAATTACATCCTCAGATGGAAAAGGTATTTATACGAAGCTGGGAATCGTTGCAGGAAGTATCTGCAAAAAGGATAGCATCTATTACTGTTCGGCCTGTGCCAGGGCAGAAATGGAAAGACTGGGAGAGGCATATGTCCAGAGGGGAGCACCAGCTTCAAGGTGTGTTAATGTGTCTACATCATGGGCGATTTTTGAAAAAGTATACAGTTAAGAGACACGAAAACAGTCGTGTTGAATATACTCGGCTTGATGGTTCTTTACTTGATTTATCGGACAGATGTTTAAATCAGGGGAAATATCAGGGGCGGTATCTGGATAAGTATCAGGATCAGCTACTTCGGACTTCAAAAGCGGCGTATTATTTGCTTTCCAATGATCTTAAACATATTAGCAAAGCGGATGTTCTGCTTCGATATAAGAACTTGCTCTATGAAAAGGACCTTGCCACAAACAGGCTTCGAATCAAACAGGATGAACTACATGAAATGGTAGTTGGCTATTATGGAACTGAACTGTTTGAAATTCTGGAATCGGACATCGACAAGAATGATGAGTATAACTGGCTAAGAGTAGCCACTCGTGGCGTCACCAGAACAGTTCATCCGTTGAGGCATATACTTTTAATATTATTCTTGACTAGCGATATGGATATTTTCTTTAAGGGAATACGGGAAGCATACAATCCGTTTGGAAAAGGCCCTTGGCTGTGTCTAAATAAGGCTTCTGATCACTACGAACAAGATGTTGTAACCCAGCTGACTGTTACCGCTGACTATAAAACACGGGAGCCAGTGGGGACTTTTGTCTGTGAATGCGGATATATATATTCACGAAAAGGGCCGGACAAATCAGAAAATGACAGATATCAAAAAGGTAGGGTCAAAGCTTTTGGACTCGTCTGGGAAGATAAACTGAAGACACTTTTAAGTGAGCATCGCCATAGTTATCACGGAATGGCGCGCCAATTGGGCTGCGATATAAAAACCATCCATAAATATGAAGCGATATTAGCGGAGCAGGATTCCATTAATACTAATGCCGATAAATCGAGCCAAAAGATGTCGGTAAGCGCTTTGAATAAAGTGTATAGAGAAAGACTGCTTCACGTAATAAAAGAATACCCAGAACTCTCTAGAACGGAGATACGAAGTCAGTACCAAAAAGAGTATGATTTTCTATACCGTCATGACAGGGAATGGCTTTTTGAAATGCTTCCGACAGGAAAGCCAACTAAAGGCGGCAAAGGATATGTCGATTGGGATCAACGTGATCTTGAAGTATTGTTGCAGCTTCAGAAAGCTCAGATGGATCTATTGAACAGAGCAAAACCAATTCGCATTAGTAAAACTTCATTAGGAAAAGCAATCGCCAATCTCTCACTGCTCGAAAAACACTTGCATAAGCTTCCCTACTGTACTGAGTTTATTGATAAGGTTTCGGAAACAAAATGGCAGTTCCAGCTGAGAAGGTGTCAAATCACAGTCCGTAGGATGCGTGAGGAAGGGTTACCGTTGCTTGAATGGAGAATACAACGTGAGGCTGGTTTGAGTAAAGAAGATTATGAGTTGATAAAGGGCGAGCTTATTTAACGTGGCTCGAACAGATTGTATTTGCACATTGATTTCTCCAATAGAAATATCCAATTAAACAAGCCATAGTTTTATATACTGCTTCAATCTTCCGGTGCTCTGTTTCGTGACAGCATTTCTTATGCCGGGTGCAGGAAATTGCATTATGGTGTGGAATATGGAACTAGGAGAGCATTAATAACACTGCGTGGTAGAAAAGTACATGATTATATGGATGGACATTGATTCGTTTAGGGTGTAAAGGAAATTGTATGAAAAAACAAATTAAAGATATACCGCGATTTGCACGTCCACGTGAAAAACTATTGGAACGAGGAGTGGAAGCACTAAACGATGCTGAATTATTAATGGCTATTCTCGGTCGCGGTGTTAGCGGGCATGATGTGCAGAATATTGCGCAAAATGTTTTAACATCATTAGAAAAATCAAAAGGAAAATTTGATGTTGATATTTTATGCGGAATTCCTGGAGTTGGTGAAGCCAAAGCGGCGCAGTTGGTTGCAATGGCTGAATTTATGCGTCGTCGATTAATTGTAACCGATGATATTATTATTAATAATGTGGAAGATATTGTCGCCTTATTACCAGATTTACGCGGTAAAAAGCAGGAGCGATTTGTCGCTATAACTATGACTGGTGCCCGGCGAATTATTGCTATACGGACAATTTTTATTGGTACTGTTGATGAGTGCTTTGTTCATCCGCGCGAAGTATTCGCTGAAGCAATGACTGACCGAGCTGCAGGGATTATTGTTGCTCATAATCATCCGCAGGATGACCCACAGCCGAGTGACGAGGATATCGTGCTGACTAACCGATTAGTAGCTGTCGGCAAAATTCTTGGAATAGAGTTTATCGACCATATCATAGTCGGTCGACGTGGCTATTTTAGCTGGCAACAAATGGGTATGCTATAGAAAGAGGTTTAGCTATGGAATTAAACAGCTACGAAGTGCAAGACATAATTGAAAAATTACAGAAGGGCGAAACTCTGCCAGATGATTATAAGTATAAGTTGTTTCCGACCAAACAAAAAGAGTATGAGTTGGTGTACGGCGGAAAGATGCGTAAGGAAGATATATTAGCTAATGAAGACGGCGTATTTCCAGTGCCGCTACAAGTAGATAGAGTTTATAATGGTGATCTTGAAGTATTTGCCGATGGTTGGCGTAATATGATTGTGTTTGGCGATAATTTGCAATTTCTAAAAACAGTTTATCAGGATGAAGACCCGCTGATAAAAGGACGCGTAAAAGGCCGGGTGAAACTGATTTATATTGATCCACCGTTTGGTACTGGAGATGAATATGATGGTGCAAATGGTCAGTCGTGCTATTCGGCCAAGGCCAAGGGTGCTGAATTTGTCGAATTTATAAGACGACGGTTGTATGTTGCCCGTGAAATATTAGCGGATGATGGTTGTATTTTTGTTCGGTTGGACTACCATTTCGGGCATTATTTGAAAGTTCTAATGGATGAGATATTTGGTAAAGAGAACTTTCGTAACGAGATAGTTATCAACCGAGAGAAGCGTCTACTTCGCAAATTAACCAGATTCAATCATGCAACGGAGTCGATTTTTTTCTATACCAAATCATCTAAATACTATTTTAATGATGTTGAAACACTAAGAAAATGTAACTATTGTGGACAAGCTAAACAGCCGCGCTGGGAAGATTTAACATCTCCAGGCTTGAGGAACCCACCAGAGCGCACAATTTTCGGAAATACATATCTACCTCGTCGCGGAAGGCATTTTACATATAGTCAGGTAAAAATTGACGAATTTGATACCCAAGGGCGTTTGAGAATTAATCCTGAAATGAGTTTTTACAACCTTAATGGAGACAAGATTGAAGGTCGTCCTGAATATTTACAAACTGAAGAAACCCCTATTGATAATAATTGGACGGACATCAAAGGATATTCCTATTCTCAAGATTATCCAACAGAAAATAGTGAGGAATTGCTTGAGCGCATAATTACTTGCTGTACGAAAGAGGGAGATCTCGTAATAGATTTTTTCAGTGGTTCTGGAACAACTGCGGCTGTTGCTGAAAAATTAGGGCGAAGGTGGATTACTTGCGATATTGGAAAATTGGCGCATTATACTGTTCAGAAACGGATTTATAATATCGAAGGCAGTAAAAATATTGAAAATATTAAAAAGAAATACAAGAAAAAGGCACGGAGTTTTATCACCGTTAATACTGGCAAGTATGATTTGGAAAAGGTTATTAATCTGGAGCAACGCAAATACAAAGCTTTTGTTCTGAACTTGTTCGAAGCTAACGCAGTGGCGCAAAAAATCAAAGGGTTTAAAATTGATGGCTGCCGGAAGGATGGCGGTTATTGTCATGTATTTCCCTATTGGGAACATAAAAACACCAGCATTGATGAGCAATATATAGAAAATATCCACGCGAATATCGGCGAACAGGCTGGTGATAGTTTTTATATCATTGCCCCAGCAACGAAAGTGGCGATGTTTGAAGATTATTTGGATATTGGGGAAACTCGCTACTATTTGCTAAAAGTGCCATATCATGTAATCAATGAACTTCATAAAGAAAAATTTAAGTCATTTCGTCAGCCGCAATCAAAAAGCGGTGTCAATGCACTTGATAATGCTGTCGGATTTCATTTTATGCGGCAGCCGAAGGTAAAATCAATATTGACGATAAATGATAATGATGTTTGTATAAAGATCACGGAGTTTAAAAGCGAATTTGTTGATGATGCGATGGATACACCGTTAGAAAATTTTCAGTCATTCGCTATGGTTTTAGTTGATTTAGATTTTGATGGCATGTGCTTTACAATGGATCAGGCCTATTTTGCCGGAGATTTATTGCCTAAACAACGCAAAAAGAAAAATGTTGCTGCTGATCAAGATAATATTAATGTTGCCGCTGAAATAAAAGCCGTACTGGAGTTATCGTTACCACCGTTAAAAAAAGCTGTTGTTGGCACTAAAATTGCGCTGGTGTATATTGACATTTTCGGTAATGAAGTTAAAGAAACGAAGACGGTGTGTTGTAATGACGATTAAAATTTTTAAAACAAAAGAATTAGTGCTCAAGGTCAATAAAAACTATGATCCAGCGCGATTGAATCTGGAAGAGTGGGATGCCTTTTTAGATGTTTTATGTGGCGAGCGGGAATTTCAAAAAGAAGCCATTCGCATAGCAATTATTTATTTAGCTAGTGGACTTTATGAAAAGATTGAGGATTTAATAAACGAGAATTATTCTAAAAATTCTGCGTTGCGGGAGCGTTATCGAACGGTCACCGAATACAAACAGCGCTTACAACTACCAAGCAAGTTGGCGGCAAATATTGATTTAGCGACTGGCACTGGGAAAAGCTATGTTATATATGGTATTGCGCAAATAATGCTGGGTTTGGGTTTGGTTGATAAGGTATTAGTACTATGCCCGTCGCTAACTATCGAAAAGGGATTGACTGAAAAATTTGAATCGTTATCCGGATGGAGTATACTAAGAAACACTATTCCTGATGCGACAAAATGGAAAAATCCACGGATAAACAACGCGGATACAACAATAAAAGATGGCGATATTTGTATTGAGAATATTCATGCAGCTTATGAACGCACTGGCTCGTCGATTCATGACAGTCTAATTGGTGTGGGGGAGCGGACCTTAGTATTAAATGATGAAGCACACCATGTTTATAATAAGGTTGAAGTGCGTAGTACTGGAAGCATGGATATTAAACGCTGGAAGGAATTTTTACTCAATCCCGATTATGGATTTCGATATATATTGGGCTTTACTGGCACAGCGTTTATTGATGATGAATATTTTAATGATTGCTTATATCGTTATTCGCTTCGCGATGCGGTTGAAGCTGGTGTAGTCAAACTGGTTGATTATGTGAGCGAAAGCGATGGGCGTATTGATGACAATGTGAAATTCCAATTAATTTATGATAATCATCGAGAAAAGCAGCTTAAGTATTCGAAAGTCAAGCCTATTACAATTTTTGTGACCAAAGATATAAACAATGCCAAAAAACTAGCCGAAAAATTGAAAGATTTTTTAGCGGAATGGGAATGCGTCTCAAAAGAAGAAATTGAAAGAAGTCATAAGGTTTCAATTGTGACTTCGCATTCTGACCACAAAGCTAATGTCGCTGAACTTGGTAAAGTTGATGATAAGGACAATCCAGTGGAGTGGATTATTTCAGTAGCGATGCTAACAGAGGGTTGGGATGTAAAAAACGTATTTCAGATCGTGCCATGGGTGGATAAGGCGTTTAACTCAAAACTATTAATCGCCCAAGTTTTAGGGCGCGGTTTACGTCTACCGCCGGAATATCAATCGCCTCAACCGATAGTAACGGTGTTTAACCATGCTAGTTGGAGTGCAAACATAGCTGGTTTGGTCGAAGAAGTATTGGAAGTCGAAACAAAATTGCACAGTAATGTTTTGCAGATCGGCGAACGGTCGAAATATAATTTTTGCGTTTATAACATTAACTATGATCGTAGACCGCAGGAAATCGAGCGTAAAGATAGCGAAACAAGGGTATATAATTATAAAGATTTCATCGAATTGGAAGCGCAATCAGAAAATATTGATATCGAAACTGGCTATATTGATATAAAAGGTGGCGTAAGACGAAAGAAAACCAGAGTCGCTTATAATACTTGGTCGATAGATGAAGTAGTTAATCAGCTTTTAAATGAGCTTAGGATTCGTGAGTGGGAGGGCGCAATTTTTAAGCTTGATAACGAGACTTATGATAAAGAAAGAATGCCATCGTGTGAAGTAATTCGAAAATTAATTAGCGATTCCATGAATAGACGGGGTATTACTTCTGGCCGGCTTACCGCAAACAATAAGCAGAGAGTATTAAAGTCGTTTAATACCTTACTTCGTAAAGGCAGTATGACGATAATATATACTAACGAATCACAATGTTTGGAAGAAATTTCAACTGCCTTGAATATGCGTATGGAATCGTTGTCTGTTGGTAATTTGAAACATGATTGTACTGTATATTATAGTAACGAGTATGAAAATGAAATTTTTAATAAAGATTGTCTTGAGGTGCTGAAAGAAGTTATTAATGATCAATCCATGCTAAGAAGTGCCAGCAAAGAAATAAATACCTTTAAATTTAAAACGGCATTGGATATAGTCTTTACCTCAATGGAACCAGAACGTGAATTTGTAAAATTATTATGCAACAATGGTAATGTGGAAGCTGTTACATCGTGGATGAAGTCAAGGGATAGCGGCTTTTATAGCATAAGTTACTCAATTCGTGAGGGCAATCATCCTAAACAGAAAACCTTTAATCCGGATTTTTTTATTAGAGTGGATAAAGATGGATGGGAAAATATTATTGTAGTTGAAATAAAGGCTGATAATGACGACAGTAATGAGAATAAACAAAAGTATAAGTATGCCAATCAGCACTTTGATTTACTAAATGAAGAATTGTTTCGATGTGATATTAAACAGAAATATTTTTTTCATTTTGTTCACCCGTCATTTTACAACACATTTTTTGAATATTTGCGTGATGGTAGATTAATAGCGGGAAACTTTAAGAGTGCATTGGAATTATTGTTAGAGCAAAATGGATCGGTGGAAAATGGTGAAGGATTTCTCTGAGCTTACGTTTTTTGAGTTTTTGTAAGGCAGGCACCCTATTTAGTGATGTTTGATACTAATTATTATCAACCTGTGCGGTTGTGCTTACCTCTAGTTTGTATCCAGAGTCATCTTGATTAACGATTACTCCGTCTCGTTTCTCAACTTTTGTAGTAACATTAATCGATTTTATCAATGGTCTTTTGCCTCGTAATGAGGTTATTTTAAAAGCCTTCCGTAAAGATGTGCCTATGTATCCGCAACTTGCTGTACGTGAACTGGTAGCTAATGCACTTATCCACCAAGATTTGTTTGTTAGTGGCAGTGGTCCGATGATTGAAATATTTACAGATCGAATGGAAATTACAAATCCAGGAACACCTTTAGTTAGTATCCAACGCTTTCTTGATTGCCCTCCTAGGTCGAGAAATGAGGTCTTAGCTTCTTTCATGCGGCGTGTGGGGATTTGTGAGGAGAGGGGTAGTGGTATTGATAAGGTTGTCAGCGAAACAGAATCATTTCAGTTACCTGCGCCTATGTTTGAATCAGTAGAGCAACATACTCGAATTACTCTATACGCTCATAAATCTTTAAATGATATGGGGAAAGATGAAAGGATTAGGGCCTGCTATCTTCACGCTTGCCTGAAATTTGTAAATCGAGAATATATGACCAATACTAGTTTGCGTCAGCGACTAGGTATTGAGGAGCAAAACAGTGCCACCGCATCGAGAATTATTCGCGATACCATCGCGGATAATTTAATTCGTCATTACGACCCTGCAGCATCGCGAAAGTATGCTAAGTATGTCCCATTTTGGGGTTAAGTATCTATCAATTCTTATTTGATGGCATTTTGATAGAAAGAACATAAAATTATTTATTGGTTTAAAGATAAAAGGTCAGAATCCCTTTATAATGCAGCATTCAGGGCTTGTTAAGCTTGAGTGAATCATAAAATTTTATTTGATGGCATTTTGATAGAAAGAATTAAATTATTTATTGGTTTAAAGATAATAGGTCAGAATCCCTTTATAATGCCAGCATTCAGGGCTTGTTAAGCTTGAGTGAATCGTAAAATTTTATTTGATGGCATTTTTATAGAAAGCATATAGAATTATTTATTAGGCACCTGAGCTAGTTTGTTTAGGTTGATCTCACGCCCAAACCGCTTATGACGCTTAATCTGCAACTCATAGCGGATCCTACTCTGAGAAATATTTGTAGTGTTACTCCATTGGTCCGTGACCTTTGTGTCCAAAAGTAATTTCCGTAGTACTGGGGGAAAGCCTTGACCAGATTTGTTGCAATCCATAAAATCGTTGCTGTTCAAACTATTATTAACTGTTATCAAATTGGTATGAGGCTCCTTTCATTTTATTTTTGTTCAAACATTTTTATACAAGATGAAACCATTTGCTCCTAAAATGATAATTTTACGAATTCTGTTCAAATATTTTTACAACGCCACAGGTGTTGTGGCTGTGTAATATAGTATGCTTTTGTTAGAAAATGCTTGGGATAATCATAGCTATCGGTTTAAATTACATTTAACAATAGTAATAGGTTGATGCAATCTTATTGGAGAAAGGTGTTATATGGTCAACAAGAAACCCGAACTTTTCCCCCACCAAAAAGAAGCTTTAAATAAGATGAATAGTTTTTATAAAAATATGGATAATCCATATGCCGGATTGGTTGTTATTCCGACTGGTGGAGGTAAAACTTTTACTGCTGTTCGATGGATTCATGATCAAATGGATAAACGAACAGTCAAAGTAGTATGGTTGGCACAATCGTTTGAATTGCTTAATCAAGCCTATGCATCTTTTATATCGGACGAGAGAAATAGTAAAGAACAGTCAAATATAAGAATTGTTTCCAGTAACAGTCAACATAGTAGTATTGATAAGATTACAAATGCTGATGACATAGTGATTATTACCACTCAAACTGCAATCCTTTCAATGAAACAAGAAGATAATAATTTAATCCGGTTCGTAAATGATAATTCGGATGCGGGGATGATTGTGATTCTTGATGAAGCTCATCATGCTCCAGCATATGGATGCAGGAAACTACTATTAAAACTCAAACAGGATGTTCAAAATCTATGGCTGCTAGGATTAACTGCGACACCTACGTATACCAATGTCGGCAGGCGAGGATGGCTATGGACAATATTTGACGGTGGTGTAATATACGAGGTTGAAAAGCAATTATTACAACAACAACATATTTTGGCACGAGAAAACATCATCAAGAAAAAGACTCCAATGAAGATTGAAGTAAGCGATGTGGTTTTTGATCAGCTAATGCGGCAGCACAGAGATATTCCGGAAAATATCATTGAACAAATTGCAAGTAATACGGAGAGAAATAATTTTATTATCAATGATTACTTGAATCACAAAGCACTCTATGGAAAAACTATCATGTTTCTAGACAGATGGTTCCAATGTCTATATGTAAAAGAAAGACTAATCGAAAATGGGATTATTACCGATGCTATTTTCTATCAAAACAATACCGATCTTGAGGTGCTTTCAGGGGAGAAACAATCCAACAAACAAATTATGGATGGGTTTCGGAGTAATAAATTAAATGTTCTATTGAATGTCAAAATGTTAACAGAAGGTGCAGATGTTCCAGACGTGAAAACTGTGTTTATTACTCGCGATACGACCAGTCACATCCTTTTGCAACAGATGATAGGACGAGCACTAAGAGGAGAACGAGCTGGTGGCAAAAAGGTTGTTGCAAACATTGTCCTGTTTGGTGATAACTGGGATAAAACAATTGCATGGGCAGAACCTGAACGGCAAGGCGAGATTGATGATTCAAGAATAAAACAAATAGCCATGCCTTCAGAAAAGATTTCCATCAATTTGATGGAGCGACTAGTGCAAAGTATGACCTTTAACTTGGTACATGTGCCAGACTTTTTAGACTTAATCCCCATCGGGTGGTATCAAGTTGAATATGTTTCTTATTGCGGCGGAGAGGAATCTGTAGAGGTAATAAAAGATGTAGTATTAGTATATCAGCAAACAAAGGAACTTCTTGAAAATTTTATCTCGAGAAGCATTGGTAATTTGTCTGAAAAATGGGCTTTGGAAGAGATAGATACACATTTTATTAATAAAGAAGCGGGTAACATAATTTCTGATTACTTTAAGGGTTTGGACTCTGCATTTATAAAAGAATTGCGAAATGGAATTCCTTCATTATGTAGACATATTGCCCAAAGTAACTCTGAACCTCGCTTTTTAGCATTTACTAACCGAAACGATTTTGATTTAGAAAAAATTGCAAATCAACTTATTGAGCTAACTCCATTAGCACAATACAGTTTTTTAAACAATGAGTACAATAAACCAGGAAGCATTTGGCCACATCTGTACATGCAATTTTATCACTTCAAATCAGCATCAGATATGTATATTAATAAAATTCTCTTTAAATTGTCAAACGGAAATGAATATGGTATACCATCTATGGATCGCGAACAAGTGCTCCAGGCAGCTAATTCAAAAGAACAAATCAAAGCTGTAAAAATTAGAGATAACAACACATGTTTATGCTGCGGCCTCACAAGTAAGGAAACCAAGTTAGAGGTGACTGAAATTTTGCCAGCCCATCTTGTGGGGCAATCAACAATAAATAATTTGCTTACACTCTGTACCAGATGCAACAGATTAAAAACGGACCGAATTATCAACTTTTATAATCAAAGAACTGCCTTGGCTTATCCAAAGCAATTTAATGGAATAGTATTTGACAAACGGCACAAAAAAAATATCCCACGAATTAAAGCTGCAATTCAAGGTTCAGTCAATATTTTTTTTGAATGTGGGGCTGTATATGATATTTTCTTAAGTCGTCGAAAAAACTCTCCTCACTATAGCAAATGGACAATTATTTTATATAGTGGGAATAGTATCGATTGGATGAATAATGTTAATTCTGAGTTACTTCATTACATCCGAGTCATCTTGATGCAAGACCATATTAATGATATTTTATACAAAAAAATAAAATAAATTTACCATTTAAATACTACAGATAAAAATCTGTACATTTTTATCTGATTCCTGTTAATATATCTGTTTTTCTTCAATTATCCTTGATTTCCAATTGTTGCTTTCTGGTTGAAATTGTGTACAATAGTACTAATATTGGAGTAATATGGGGAAGGAGGATTGTTTATGAAGAAAGCATTTACTGTTCCGACTTCAAATAACTATAATGCTATGTTTGGGAATTTGATTAGCGAAGATGGTGTGATGGCTGCAACTTGTATTGCGCAATGCACTGGTTGCGTATGTTCTTGCAGATGCTCTTGTAAAGCCATAGATGAATTAGGATTTGAGTGGTAAGGAGGATTGTTATATGATATTTATTGTACCGACAGAAGAGGATTCTGTAAAAGTATTTGCGAATATAAATACTGATGCTAATTATGGAATGGCTAAATGTGCTTGTGTAGCTTGCAATAGTTGCACATGTGCTTGTTCTTGTAGAGCAGTTAGTGAGTTCCCAGATATTTGGGTATAAGGCAAATATTCATTGGGAGAGATTATGATGTCTCTCCTTTTTGTTTTGTTGGATGAGGAGGATCAGTATGGAGGGAAAACTTTACTTTTCTAAGTATACTAAAGTATTTGAAAAAGGGGGGGTATTTGCATACTATCATTCATTAAGAATGAAGCCGATATACGTTGACGAAAAACTTCATTCTATTATACAAATATTGTCTAAAAACGGAAGCCAGAAAAAGAGTTTTGAAAATTTATTAAACGAGGAAAAGCTGCAAGCACAACAAATCCTTGATGTGCTTATCGAATATAAAATATTCTCTAAAGATATGGATTATGACGAAAAGGTTATTACCGGTTTCCGTAACGGATTACCTAAACCCTATATACAGATTGCTTATTTTGTAATGACTGAACTCTGCAACCTGGCTTGTTCGTACTGCTTTATTGAAAATAAGATGGATGGCTCCATTGTCAGGGAAAAGGTTATGACTAAAGAAAGAGCTAAAAAAGGACTTGATTTCTTCTGCAAACAAATCCAAAAAGACGAATCCATGTTTAAAGAAGAAAAAAATATCATTATATATGGTGGTGAACCCCTTATAAACTTCGGTACGTTAAAACATCTGCTTAACCTGATAGACCAATACAAAGTGTTAGGAAAGTTGCCCGATAAAACTAATGTCTCAATTATTACCAACGGAACTTTACTTACTTCAGAGATAGCCGAAGTATTGAAAAATAATAATATTTCCATTGCGGTTTCTTTAGATGGATCGAATGAGTGCGCCAATAGTTGCAGAAAATTCCAAAGCGGAGATAAAGCTTTTGATGATATTATCAAGGGTATTGAAGCAGCTTCGTCGGTTGGATGCAATTGCGGCCTGTCTATAACATTGACTGAAGAAACAATCAAAGATTTGCCGCAAATCGAAGCAGTGGTAGATAAATATGATATTTCTAGCTTAGGTTTTAATATACTGATGACGGATGAGAACTTTCAGGTATCACCAAAATACAACGAGGAAGCTTCAGAATTTATAATTAAAGCGTTTGAGTTGTTCCGTGAGAAAGGAATCTATGAGGATAGGATGATGCGTAAGGCAAAGTCTTTTTCAAATTCTAAAATTTATTTGTATGATTGCGGTGCATTAGGCGGAAACCAGATTGTTATAGCACCAGATGGGCAAGTTGGTATTTGTCATGGGTATTTATACAATCGTGAGTATTTTCCAACATCCATTGATGATGATACCTTTGACCCTACTACAAACGACGTATACTTAGAGTGGAATAAACGAACACCTATAAACATGGAACAGTGTATTGATTGTGAAGCCCTTGGAATTTGCGGTGGAGGATGTCCGCAAAATGCAAAAAATAACAGTCAAAACAAGTCTATTTGGGATTTGGATGATCGATTCTGTGTTCATGCAAAGAAAACTTTAGAATGGCTAATTTGGGATTTGTATCAAAAGACTATCGCATAAACTTTATTGATGCAATGGGAAACCACCTCGATATAGAATATACGGCTTAGCTTACTGTGGAATATCTTGAGGAAAAATGTTTCTTAGAGCAACATACCAATCAATAACTGGGTGACCGTTGAAGATGTCAGGATGGGAAAAGTCCTCATCAAATGGGAAAACAAGAAGTTTAAAAAGATAAACTAAATAGTAAACAAGCTGAATCAAGTAAAAAAAAATTATAGGGAACTGCCAGACACTGCGGGTACGGATTTAAGGTTTAGAAAAAATAATATGCTCAAATCGTTGGACTAGCCCGGCAAAGAAAAGAGATGATAAGATGGCCGTTTTCGATGTGTTGCCCAGAAACTTTTTCTCGGTTTTGGTGTCAACAAATCGAGAGATATATGTAGAAGCTCTGCTACTTTTGCACCAAATGTTTCAATTTGAACTAAACATCAAGGTAGATGATTATATTTCTGCTCTCATCTCCTTGCAGGAAGATAAAGATTTTATGCCCGAAGAAGATGATGAAATTACCGAAGGAAGTTTGACATTTAGCGGAAAAGCCAGACTAATACTTGGCCGTTTTATCAAAACGGGATGGGTGGAAAAAGAGTTTTTGGATGGCTCTTTTATTGAAATCATTACACCACAACCATACGCAATTCCGGTGATGAAGCTTCTAGGTGAATTGGGCAACGGAGGAACACAAGAATATAACTCTCTTGTTTTTGCGACTTATTCCGCGCTAAAACAAGCTAAATCAGATCATGTGGATCAGATGTACGAGGCTGTGCTCTCTGCAAAAACAAATACCGAACAATTGCAATACCAACTCCGTAGCCTTTATCATGGAATTCGCAGCTACCTAAGGGGGATTGAAAACCAAAGTGGTATCAATGATTTACTTCAGAACCATTTTGAAAGCTACAAGGAAATGTCTGACCGAATTTATCACCCAATCAAAACCATGGATTCTATCCATCGGTATATGGTTCCGATTCAAAATCTCCTGATGGAGGTTCTGGGCAATGCTGCTCTGATGCAAACCATATACGACCGGGCCATGACAGTAAAAAAATATGAACATCCCGAGGAGGCACAGGGGGACATTGTTACGGCAATTAACTATGTGCTGGATGCCTATCAGTTATTGGGTAGCATTATCACAGAAATCGACCGCAAACATAGTAACTACACCAAAAGCTCCATTGAGAAGATTCGGTACCTGATGACAGCCGATCAAACTATTAAGGGAAAGCTGGCGCAGCTTCTGAAAGCCTATGCCTCAAGTGATGCAACGCAGCAGGAATCTATAGGAGCTAGATTGGAGCGGAATATCATTGTTAACCGTCAGGAGTTTTTTGACGGAAAATCCCTCTACCATAAAAGTGTCAGAAGCCGACGAATAGATACTACACCCTTGGAGGTGGATTCCTCAGAGGAGCTGTTTAATGATTTGATGAGCGGCATGATAGAACAGATTAAAAATGGTTATCCGATTTCCAGAGTCTGTGCTTATGTGGACAAATTACTAGCACATGGAAACAGTGAAATTACCAGTGAAAATATTACAATAGATGAAGATTCGGATTTCATTTTACTGTTGTTAGCCGTCTTGCGAGCCAACGATCCAGAGGTAACCTATTCAGTCGAACTTGCCAACGGAACAATGGAAAGAAACGGCTATCGCATTCCGCACATGATGATCCGAAAAAAGGAGGAGTTGCACCATGTGGAGTGAAGAATATGAAAAACTGTCTTCTTATGAAAAGGGCGAGTTTCGGCGTCTGAGCAACTATCTCCTGTCTCATACCTATCTTGTCCGCTATGAGTATCAGAGCAGCCAGCAGATGACAATGCCAAGTAGCGATTATACGATGGTTTCAAGGCTTTTTCCTGTGATGCAGGAGTACTTTTCTGTCTCAGGCTGGAAGCTAGAGAAAGAGGACAACTACGGTGTCATGTCCCTCATCAACATATATGACCATAATCGCCTGCGCGTGGACCGATTTACTACGCTGTTTCTTTATACTTGCCGTCTTATCTACGAGGAGCATAGAGAGGAAGCCGGGCAATTTCATACGGTGCGAACGGATACGCAAACCGTCGTGGAAAAGATGCGAATGTTGGGACTTTTGGAAAAGGGAAAAACCAGCCAGAAAGAGCGCTTAGATGCTCAACGAACCTTGGCACACTATAATGTCTTACAAAAAATGGACAGTACGTGGAGCAACGAGGGAAATCAGCTTCTCATTTTACCTTCTATCCTATCAATGGTGTCCAATCAGGGGATCAACGATATGATGATAGAACTGGAAGAAATGAAAAATAACGGGACACAGAATGATGAGGAAACGGAGGAGTCTGTATGAAAAAACTAACTAGGCTCCTTCTGATACATTGGCATTACTTTACCCATGAAACAGTATCCTTTGAGACACTGAACTTTCTTACTGGTAAAAATGCCTCCGGAAAGTCCACAATTATTGATGCGATGCAGCTTGTGCTTTTTGGAGATACCAGTGGCAGTTATTTTAATAAAGCTGCCAGCGGAAAAGGCAATCGTTCCTTAATGGGCTATCTCAAAGGCGAATTGGGGGATGATGAGGACTTCGGCTTTAAGTATTTGCGAAATGGTAGATTTACCAGCTATATCGCATTGGAGTTTTACGACGAGGAAAAGGACAGGTATTTTACCGGTGGCTGCTGCTTTGATGTGTATTCCGAGAACGATATGCAAAAGCTGTTTTTCTTGTACGATGGCGGATTTCCACAAAGCGAATTTGTGGAAAATAAAATTCCATGGGAGATTCGAAAGCTACGAGAATTTCTGAAAGAGAACTGCCCGAGCCATAAGACTACCGATGTAGGGCGAGAATTTCGGACGGCATTATACGGTAAAATGGGCGGATTGCGTGATCGATTTGGTTCTTTACTGAAAAAAGCGGTTTCTTTTAATCCAAATGTTGATATTCAGGATTTTATATCAGAGTTTGTGTGCGATACACAGCAAACGGTCGATGTCAGTCAAATGCAGGAAAACATTAGAAGCTATAAACGTTTAGAAGAAGAAGCGAATGTCTTACAAATAAAAATTACACAATTAGAACAAACCATGGTAGAGCATACCGCTTTTTTACGTGCAAAGCAGGATGAGCAGCTCTATTCTTTTCTGATTGATCAGGCACAGCAGGACATGAAAATATCCGAACTGGAAAGAGTACAGAAAAATGTGGAGGAACTGCTATCTAAGCTTCGAGATGTGGAATTAAGCATTGCAAGCCAGAGCAGTCGTCTCTCTCAAATGCAGGATGAGCGCAATCAGCTGCACGCAAGACTGATTAACGACGAAGCGGCACAAGCAATTGAGCTGCTGGAATCTGAAATAGTTGCAAAAGAGGCTCAAATCAAAGGCATTTTTGAAGGTTTTGAGAAAGCAATTGCCCGGTTGTCAAAATACATTTCAAGTTGGAATAGATGCGTGAACGGTATGTCAGAGAAGCTAATGTCTCTTGAAACAGGCAACTTGGATGCACTGCTTGATTCACGTATTCTTGATATCTGCGAGGAAAGCGCTCATTTTTTAAAGCAAGCGGAATGCTTGGCAAATATGGATGATCAGTCGATCCTTTCTGTTGGAGAAAACGGGCTACAAGAATTATCATCCCTAGTGCAGATGCTTAGCGCCCATACAATTGAGCTTGGCTCGCGTATCGTAGACGAGCAGAAACGGTTGGCCATCCGGCGAAGCGCTTTGCAACAGGAACAAAATTCTTTGGAAAGTGGAATCTACCAATTCCCTCAGGATGCCATAGATTTGAAAGCAGCGATTGCGTCTCGGCTGCGTACTCTTGCGAAGCACAAGGTAAAGGTTACCATCGTTGCAGAAGCGGCCGAGATTGAAAATGACCGTTGGCGCAATGTAATTGAAGGCTATTTAAATACACAGAAATACTATATTATTGTTCCAGACCTGTATTTCAGGGATGCTTTACGTGTATTTGACGCAATGAAACGTGACCGAAAACTGTATGGTACAGGTCTTGTTGATATCGAGAAACTGCGTCGTAAAAACCCGTCTATTGACCCGGGTAGTCTTGCAGAGGAGATACAAACCAACGATTCGGATGTAAGAATATTTTTGAATTTCACTTTGGGTTGGGTACATAAATGCGAAACGGTAAATGAGTTGCGTCGTTTTAGTACAGCGGTCACCGACGATGGAATGCTGTATCAGAACTATGTTGTGAGGGCTATGAACCCAGAACGCTGGGCAAAACCCGCCATTGGACAAAGCGCAATTCGTAGGCGACTTGAGGTTGTAAAACTTGAGCTTACTATGCTCACCAATCAAATTTCTGCCTGTGCCACAGCAAAAGCTGGTATTGATTTGTGCAGCAAACTATCTATTCCCGGCGAAAGCGATATCCAGCAAGCAGTGGCATACGCAAAAGAGATGCAAACCACTTCTGTTTTAGAACAAGATGTTATGAGATTGCGCACCAGCCTGGCAGCTATTGATAAAAGCTCCATTGATGCGCTCAAAAATCATCTTGCCCAATTGGATATCAGCATTAAGAGTCTTGAGGCAGACTTAAGAACGCAGAATAAAGAGCAGGGTATCTTGGAAGAGCGTTTACGGGTATGTCAAGAGGAAACCATTCCAAAACTGGAATATGAAATTAAGACATCGCTACAGTTCATTGCTCAAAAGTATGATTCCGAATGGGTTGAAAGTACAGGCGGATTACGTTATCAACGTGAGATTTCAACAAGACGAAGTGCGGAAGATATCTACAGAGCATTCCCGCGTGAACTTGCTCGCTCAACAAATGCCAGAAATTCCTCTTGGAGCAATTTGGTTGAATTGCGTCAGGATTACAATCGCAAATACATCATGGGGTACGATACAAAGGCAGAGGCAAATGATGCTTATGATGATGCGTGGTTAGAACTCTCCGAAAATAAGCTGCCGGAGTATATAGCCCGCATTGAGGATACGCGCAAAAAAGCATTCGAGCAATTTCAAGAGGATTTTTTGAGCCGCTTGGAAAACAACATCAGGGATGCAGATACGCAGATCAATGGACTCAACGCGGCAATTAAGGGCAGCTTCTTTGGCGAGGAAAGCTTCCGTTTCAAAGTCATTCCCAGACCAGAATATAAGCGTTATTATAATATGCTTGTCGATCCCATGAAAATGGAGGGCGGCTACAATATTTTTTCAGAGCAGTTTAATCTAAAATATAAGGATGAAATTGCCGAGCTCTTTGCAATCATCACTAATGAGGATGGCGGAGGAAAAGCGCAGGGAAAAAGCGATTATGACAAACGCGTTCAAATGTTCACTGACTTTAGAACCTATCTCACCTTTGATTTGGAATCTGTGAATCGGGATGGAGAATCCCAGCGTCTGTCTAAAACAATGGGCAAAAAATCCGGTGGTGAAACACAGACCCCGTTCTATGTTGCAGTGCTGGCATCCTTCGCTCAGCTATACCGCACAGGACGAGATAAAACGCAAAATACGGCACGTCTTATCATATTTGACGAAGCCTTTTCCAAGATGGACGGAGAGCGGATTATCCGCAGCGTACAGCTGTTGCGTCAGTTCCATTTTCAGGTCATTCTTTCTGCCCCTACCGAAAAAGTCGGTGACATTGGAACCTTGGTAGACAGGAATCTCTGTGTACTAAGAGAAGGAAAACATACCTGCGTCAAGGCGTTTGACCCCAGAAAATCGGAGTGGATTGAAAATGAATGATGAGATGGAGCGAAAACTTATAACGGCACTTCTGAACAAATATGAGCGCAGCAGCTTTTTTCGCGCAGGTACAGTACCAACAAAAAGGATTCTGCTGAAGCTGTATGAGAACGGGAAATGCGAGTTCTCGGATTACAACATTGAAAACAGTGAGCAACGAATCCGCGTCAATGAATGTATACAGGCATTGGCGCACAAAGGATTCGTCCGTTTTGAATGGATGAAGGGCGAAGAAAATCATATCGTGTCAAAAGTCTGGCTGAATATGGAGGACTTGCAAAATGTCTATTGCTTTATACATAGGCAGCCGCAAAGTGATATTCTTTCTAACATTGAAGTCGAGTTAGCGGAGTGTATGGAGTCCATTCGATTGCAATGGATAAAAGACTATTTGCAGGATACCTGCGGGTATATTCGGCAAAAGCGGAAACTCCATGCATTGGTTCCCGAGAATGCGCAGGATCGGAAATCACTGCTACAAGCATTGCGGTACATAGATGCCAGCAAGGATAAAGAGCTACTGAAACGAGTGTTCTCTGTTCGCTGCTTTGGTGATAGTAAGCATTTTGAACGAATTGTCGAGACGCGGTTGCTACGCATTCTGAAGAAGTATTTGGACTGCGATGACCAAACAACAGATGAACAGCTGTTGAATCAAATTGGTATCGTAAAATACCCAGAGCAATTTGAGTTCTGTGGGCTAATTTCTCTTAAATTTCCAGATGGGCAATGTCTGGACTTCTCAAATCTAAGCGGCGGCAGCACTGTTTATGGACAAGACATGGCAACGGCGCAGATTACACTTTCAAAAGGAGTGCGCTGCATTTTATCCATTGAAAATAAAGCAAATTATTTTGATTACATCAGTAAGCATCGCAAGCCTGAAGAACTCATTATCTATCACGGAGGACAATACAGTCCGTCTAAGCAAATATTCCTTCAAGCCGTTGCACACTCATCTGAACAGTTACCGTGGTATCATTGGGGCGATATTGATTACGGAGGGTTCAGCATGCTTGCAAGACTTCGCCGTGAAATTAACTCCAGCATTCAGCCTTACCGAATGAATAAGCAGGAATTAATCACATTTGCGGAGTTAACAACATCCTTCTCGTCTGAGTATTCGCAAAAATTGCATGAATTGACGGCAAGGGCTGAGCTAAAAGACTGTTCGGAGTGCCTTACCTATATGCAAGAGCGCTGTATGCGGTTAGAACAGGAGGCTTTGCTGGAATAATTGTCCAACTGCGTCGCCGAAGATGACAGGATTTGAACCCATATTATATATTGACCTGTTCCCGAGAACGGATAAAAATAGATAAAATCGTGGATATATTCCCTCACACGGAAATATCCTAAAAAACGCCTTTGACGTATTCCCACGAACGGAAAATCAGCCAAATTCATACCCGACATCAATCTGATGCTTTCGTTCCAGCTGGTAAGAAGGAACATATCAAGGTTAACCTTTAATTTTGCCTATACCTTTTAATTATTTCCCTAAGTAACATTACAGAGGTGTGCATTTTAGTTATGCTATCCGCGGCTACCCCATAAGAATTTGATTAACTTATAAAGCAAAAAGGCTTTTGAAGTCATTAATGACCGTCGAAGCCTTATCTATGCGTTTTTGCCATGTGTCGCTCTCGAACAACCTCTGCGGTATTGTATCAAAGACGGAACGAACATAGATCCAGCTTATAGCACAGGCAGTATATTTATTGAATCTCGTAACCGTTTTTAGTGATAATAAATTGACACTGGGTAAACTCTATGGTCAAGAGAAAACTTGTCCACGTCCGCTATCGCCAGAATGAATCTGTTTTTACATGACGCTGATGGTAGATATTTATAGTAGTATATGTTGAAAATAAGTGTTGTGGGGTTTTATTTGGTATTTAAAATAACCTAAAGGCTAAAGTCAAAGGGACACGAATAAATAATTTGCCTGAGATCGTTAGAGAACATCGTAAATGACCATAATATGGTACAATGGCTTAAAGAACACATCGAATTGAGGAATGAAAATGTTTAAGGTCTATTCTATTGGACATTCTGTTTATCCTAACGAATTCTTTTTTAGTCAGTTGCGAAAATACGAGGTTGACTGTGTAATCGATGTTCGCAGTATTCCTTTTTCCAAGTACGCGAGTCAATATAATAAAGATAAAATTCACGAGTACCTAAAACGTCATGGACTGATGTATTTGTTCATGGGGGAAGAATTAGGTGCCAGGCGCTCTGATCTCACGCTGTACAATGCAGAAGGCTACGTTGATTTCGAAAAAGTGAGCAGGAGTGATTTGTTCTTAGTGGGGATTGAAAGAATTATGGTCGGTTTGCAAAAAGGTTATAATATTGCGTTAATGTGTACGGAAAAAGATCCTATTGTATGCCACAGGGCAATTCTTGTGGGCAAGGGTTTACAAGATTGTGGCTGCGCCGTAAGCCATATTAAAGAAGATGGGAATACCGAGACGCAAAGTCAATTAGAAGAAAGGATGCTTAACCATTACTTCCCTAATTGGGGGCAGCAATCGTTATTTGTAGACCAGGAAAATGCTTACTCACACAATGATATCGTAACCAAGTCATATCGGCTGAAAAATGCGGATATCGGTTACCGGTTGGAAAGTGAGTACAGGGAAGTTATCCAAGCATCACTGTAGCAATATTTATCTACTCCTAAAATGAGATCATCTCATTATTTTGTTCAAACTATTTTAAACAATAATAAACTTGAGGTAAAGCTTCCTTCCCTTTGTTCAAACATTTATATACAAAATGATGCTATTTGCGCCAACAATGATAATAGAATAGGCAAAGTCTGTACAAACTTTTTTACACAGCCACACCTTTTGTAGTTGTGTAAAAAAGCTTGGATAATATTAATAAAGTTTGTACATTTGTAAAAAAGTTTGTACAGATGTTCTGCAAAATGATAAGTCTTGTATAGATCAGTTAAATAAATATAAAAGATCACTTTCACTTGAAACTGGCCTGTCAGCTGAAATTGCAAATATTGTAAAACTATTTATAGAAGCTCTGAATGAAAATGTATTTAAACAGAGGCAACTGGCAGAAATGTCGCTTGCGCAAAAAGAACGTACGATTACAGACTTTACGATTTCACTTATTGGAAGAACGAAAGCTGGCAAAAGTACATTGCATGCAATTCTAACCAATCAGGGTTACGACAAGATTGGTATGGGAAAGCAGAGAACGACGAAATATAACAGGGTTTATCAATGGAACCTTCTTCGTTTGATTGACACTCCCGGTATTGGATCAGCAGAAGCAGCAGGAAGAACCGATGATGAAATTGCAGAGAGTGTACTTGGAGAATCTGATGTAATTTGTTTTGTGGTGGTAGATGACAGTATCCTGAAGGATATACTTGAATTCATCGAAAAGGTAGCAGCTTTAAATAAACCGGTTATAATTTTACTGAATCATAAAGAAAATATTATGAGTGATGTTAAGTTCAAGCGTTTTGTAGAGAAACCGTCAGATTGGCTCGCTATTAAAGGAGAATCTAACCTTCAGGGCCACATTAACAGAATCCAGAAATATGCGGATGATCATGGATTTGGAACCCAATAAAAGTTTTTCCAGTCTTCTTATTAGCTGCACAAATGGCTGGTGAGGAAAAGTATAAAGAAAATAGAAAACTATTGTGGGAAAACTCAAATATAGATTCTTTTATTGACCAGTTGAAAATATGGATATTTTCTGCCGGAAGAATAAAAAGGGCACAGACTATTCTTGATGAAGCAATACATATCTTTGATAAGTCAAAGGAACAGATTTCACTGGCGCAAAAACCGGTTGAGGAGCAAATTAATAAACTTACAGAACAAAGGGCGAATAAGATTGACGCATTGAGACAAGCTCAGGAGGCGACAATAAGTAATGTAAGAGCTGCTTTGCAAGAAAAATTTTATAACTTGGCTAACAATGAAGCACTGGTATTTGCAGAAAATGTTTATGGCCAAAAAGGAGACATATCAGAATTGTGGACTTCTTATCTAGAAAAGATAAGCTTTGAAGATGATGTGAAAACTGCTATTGAAGTTGAACTGAATTCATTCGTAAAAAAAGCAGATAACACAATCAGCGATCTTTTTGAAGACTTTTACTATTCCTCGTATAATCAATTTA